>NZ_WVUH01000111.1 GCF_017614955.1 Micromonospora echinofusca | reverse complement strand
CTTCTGCATCGCGCTGTTGCCGATCTTCCTGGGTACCGTCAGGGGTGAGGGGCGCTGCCGGTGCTGGTGGTCGTGCTGGTTCAGCCGGTCGACCCGGGGTGCTCGCCGGTGAGCACCGCGACCACCCGTTGCGCCGCCCGCCCGTCACCGTACGGCTCGCCCCGCTGCGCCGCCGGGGCGGCACGGGTGGCGATCTCCGCCCACGCCGGGGCACCCCGCTCCTGCGGCTGCGGGACCAGGATGTTCCAGCCGTCGGTCAGGGTCTCCGGCCACTCCGTCTCCGGCCGCAGCGTGGTGCACGGGCGGCCGAGCAGGTACGCCTCCTTCTGGAGCCCGCCCGAGTCGGTGACCACCCCGACCGCGCCGAGCACCCCGGCGACCATGCCGGCGTACGGCAGCGGACGGCCGATCCGCAGCGCGCCCCGGGCCAGTTTGATCCCGTGCTGCTCGGCCCGGGCCAGCAACCGGGGGTGGGCCAGCAGGGCCACCGGCAGCGGCAGCCCGGCCAGCGCGGTGACCAGGGCGTCGAGGCGGGCCGGGTCGTCGGTGTTCTCCGCCCGGTGCAGGGTGGCCAGCAGGTACGGCGCGTCCGGGTCGATCCCCTCGGGCAGCGCGGGCGGGACGTGCCCTCCGGCGAGCACCGTGTCGCGTACCCCGAGGCAGGCGTCGACCATCACGTCCCCGACCAGCCGGGACCGGGCGGCCAGCCCTTCCGCCGCGAGGTGCCGCATGGCCTCCTCGGTCGGGGCGAGCAGCAGGTCCGCGGCGTGGTCGGTGAGCACCCGGTTGTGCTCCTCCGGCATCCGGCGGTTGAACGACCGCAGTCCGGCCTCCAGGTGCGCCACCGGCAGGTGCTGCTTGACCGCGCTGAGCGCGCCGGCCAGCGTCGAGTTGGTGTCGCCGTAGACGAGGACCCAGTCGGGGCGCTCGGCGGCGAGCACCGGGTCGAGGGCGGCGAGCGCGGCGCCGGTCTGCGCGCCGTGCGAGCCCGAGCCGATGCCCAGGTGCACGTCCGGCGCCGGGATGCCGAGCCCGGTGAAGAAGACGTCCGACAGGTCGGCGTCGTAGTGCTGACCGGTGTGCACGATCACGTGCCGGTGGCCGGTGCCGGCGAAGGCGGCGGCGATGGGGGCGAGCTTCACCAACTGGGGCCGGGCCCCGACGACGCTGACGACCTTCACTTCGCGGTACTCCAGGTGTGGCTCGGGGAATCCGGCACGGGAGACCAGTGCGGCCCGTACCGCCGCGTGTCCCGACCGGTGACCAGGAGGGCGGATCCGACACCGCTCCTGGTGGCACCGACGCTCCGGAGTCTAGCCAGTGGCGGCGGGCGGTTGCCGTAGACTCGCCCCGGCCCGGCGGGGGAAGCCCGTGGTGCCCGCCGGGAGAGGCCGGTGGTGCCCAGGGGAGCGGCCCGTGGTGCTCGTCGGTGACCGGCCCGCAGAGCACGGAGGGGCACACACGATGGTGTTCGACGACGCCACGCCGCAACGGCGGGGCCGGATCGTCATGCTGGTGGACAACGGCGTCAACGGGGACTCCCGGGTGCAGAAGGCGGCGCGCAGCGCGGCCGAGGCGGGCTGGGAGGTCGTCCTGCTCGGCAAGTCGCCGACCGGTCGGCCGCAGAGCTGGCAGCTCGGGGACGCCGAGGTGCGCCTGCTGCCGGTCCCGGCGCCGCTGGCCAAGCCCCGCCACCAGTACCGTCGCCGCTGGCTGCGCGGGCTGCTCGGGTACCCGCCGGGCGGGATCGCCGCGCAGCGTGCCCAGACGGTCCGGGCCTGGCGGGCGGACCTGGCGTTGCGGGACGCGCAGCGGGCGGCGGCGGCCCGGACCGGCGTACCGGCGCCGACCGGCCCGCGTACCGGAGCGGGACTGCGGCGGGCCGAGGAGACTGCGGTCGGCCTGCTGGACCGGTGGGTGTCGTTCCGCGAGCGGCAGACCACCCGGTCGCCGCGTACCCTGCACGGCCCGTTCGACCGGGCGGTGACCGCGTTCTGGCAGTCCACCATGGGGGACCGGGCCTGGCGGAAGCTGGAGCCGGGCCTGTGGGACTGGGAGCTGGCCTTCGGCCCGGTGGTGGACGCCCTCGCGCCGGACCTGATCCACGCGAACGACTTCCGGATGCTCGGGGTCGCCGCGCGGGCCAAGATCCGGGCCGCCGTCAAGGGGCGCACGGTGAAGCTGGTCTGGGACGCCCACGAGTTCCTCCCCGGGGTGCGCCCGGTGCGGCACAACGCCCGCTGGCTGCCGGCGCACTGCGCGCACGAGCGGGAGTACGCCCGGCACGCCGACGCGGTGATGACGGTCTCCGACTCGCTGGCCGAACTGCTCGCCACGACCCACGGGCTGGCCGAGACCCCGGCGGTGGTGCTGAACGCCCCGGAGGCGGTCGCCCCGCAGGCGGGAGCGGACGCCGAGCCGCTGCCGGACCTGCGGGCGCGCTGCGGAGTGGGGCCGGGGACGCCGTTGCTGGTGTACAGCGGTGCCGCCGCCGAACAGCGTGGTCTGGGGATCATGGTGGAGGCGTTGCCGCAGCTGTCCGGTATGCACGTCGCCTTCGTGGTCAACTCACCCGACGGTGCGTACGTGCAGGGGCTGCTCACCCGGGCCGGGGAACTGGGTGTGGCGGACCGGGTGCACGTGTTGCCGTACGTGTCGCACTGGCAGGTGGTGCCGTTCCTGGCGGGGGCGGATGTCGGGGTGATTCCGATTCATCACTGGCCGAATCACGAGATCGCGTTGATCACGAAGTTCTTCGAGTATTCGCATGCGCGGTTGCCGTTGGTGGTCAGTGATGTGAAGACGATGGCGGCGACGGTGCGGTCGACGGGTCAGGGTGAGGTGTTCCGGGCCGAGGACGTGGCGGACTACGTGCGGGCGGTGCGGGCGGTGTTGGCTGATCCGGGTCGGTACCGGGCGGCGTACGACCGGCCGGGGTTGTTGGCGAACTGGACGTGGGAGGCGCAGGCGCGGGTGTTGGACGGGGTGTACGCCCGGCTCCTGCCAGACCGTTGACCCTGCCTCTGCAGGACGCCCCGCCCCGGCCCGTTCCGGCCTGGGTCGGCCCGGCCTGAATCGATCCGGCCGGGCCGTTCCGGCCGGGTCGGGCACCGCCCCGCCCGGTGGGAGCACGACCGGCATCGTTGGATAGTCTCCGTGCCGGTCTGACGGTTTCGCCGGTCGGTGTCCGCTTCGGTAACGTTTCGGGGCGCGGCGCCGCTGTCTGGAGTATGCGGATCCGTCCCGGTCCGGCACGCCTGCGGGGCCGGCCGGTCGACGTCGGCCATACCGGCGGTAACCAGGCCGGACGACCACGAACGTTCATGATCAGTTGGCTGGCCGTCCCGATGGTTGGCTACCGTACACTCGCCGGGGTCCTCCGCAGGCCCGACGGGAGAGGCAGAAGACGCAGATGAACTTCGACGGCGCTGCCGGGGCGCGGCGTACCCGTGGCCGGGTTGTCATGTTGGTGGACAACGGCGTCAACGGGGACTCCCGGGTGCAGAAGGCGGCGCGCAGCGCGGCCGAGGCGGGCTGGGAGGTCGTCCTGCTCGGCAAGTCCCCGGTCACCCAGCCGCAGAGCTGGCGCCTGGGTGACGCCGAGGTGCGCCTGCTGGTGATGCCCGACCCGCTGGCCCGCCGCCGGCACGAGTTCCGCCGGGCCTGGCTGCGCTGGCCGCTGGCGTACCCGCCCAGCGGGATCGCCGCCCACCGGGCCCAGGCGGTCAAGGCGTGGCAGACCGACCTGCGGATGCGCGCCGCCGAGCTGACCCTGGCCACCCGCGCCGGGGCCGGCGGCGGCCGGGTCAAGCTGCGTCAGCAGGCCCTGCGGGCCGAGCAGATCGCCGCCGGGCTGACCCGCAAGTGGGTGTCGTTCCGCTACTGGCAGCTCACCCGGGCCCGCAAGGGGCGCAAGCTGCGCAGCCCGTGGGACCGGGCGTACACCGTCTTCTGGCAGAAGATGTACGGCGACGGCGCCTGGCGGAAGCTGGAGCCGGGCCTGTGGGACTACGAGCTGGCCTACGGCCCGGTCATCGACGAGCTGGCCCCCGACCTGATCCACGCCAACGACTTCCGGATGCTCGGGGTTGCCGCGCGGGCCAAGATCCGGGCCGCCGCGCAGGGCCGCACGGTCAAGGTGGTCTGGGACGCCCACGAGTTCCTCCCCGGCATCAAGCCCTGGCAGGACAACGCCCGCTGGCTGCCGGCGCACTGCGCGCACGAGCGGGAGTACGCCCCCTACGCCGACGCGGTGATGACCGTCTCCGACTCGCTGGCCGAGCTGCTGGTCGCCACGCACCGGCTGCCCGAGACCCCGGCGGTGGTGCTCAACGCGCCGGCCGCCGAGCACGGCCCGACCGGCGCCGAGGCGGAACCGCTGCCGGACCTGCGGGCGCGCTGCGGGGTGGGGCCGGAGACGCCGTTGCTGGTGTACAGCGGTGCCGCCGCCAAGCAACGGGGTCTGGGGATCATGGTGGAGGCCCTGCCGCAGCTGCCCGGCATGCACGTCGCCCTGGTGGTCAACAAGCCGGACGGTCCCTACCTGACCGAGGTGAAGGCGCAGGCGGCGAAGCTGGGTGTGGCGGACCGGGTGCACGTGTTGCCGTACGTGTCGCACTGGCAGGTGGTGCCGTTCCTGGCGGGGGCGGATGTCGGGGTGATTCCGATTCATCACTGGCCGAATCACGAGATCGCGTTGATCACGAAGTTCTTCGAGTATTCGCATGCGCGGTTGCCGTTGGTGGTCAGTGATGTGAAGACGATGGCGGCGACGGTGCGGTCGACGGGTCAGGGTGAGGTGTTCCGGGCCGAGGACGTGGCGGACTACGTGCGGGCGGTGCGGGCGGTGTTGGCTGATCCGGGTCGGTACCGGGCGGCGTACGACCGGCCGGGGTTGTTGGCGAACTGGACGTGGGAGGCGCAGGCGCGGGTGTTGGACGGGGTGTACGCCCGGCTCCTGCCGGACGCCCCCGGCCCGGTCGGCGACACCTCCGGCAGCGCCGGTGACCCGCACGACAGCGCCGGCCCGGCGTACCACACCGGCCCGGTGGGCGGGCTGACCGGCGCACCGCCGAGGGCGGGAGTCACCGCGTGACCACCCCGGACGTCACCGTCGTGGTGGCGGTCTACAACACCATGCCGTACCTCACCCGGTGCCTGACCTCGCTGGTCGAGCAGACCATCGGACGGGAGCGGCTGGAGGTCGTCGCGGTCGACGACGGCTCCACCGACGGCAGCGGCCGGGAGCTGGACCGGTTCGCCCGGCTCTACCCGGACACCGTGCGGGTGGTGCACCAGCCCAACTCGGGTGGCCCGGCGGTACCGAGCAACCGAGCCCTGGACCTGGCCCGGGGCCGGTACGTCTTCTTCATCGGCGCGGACGACTACCTCGGCCCGGAGGCGCTGGCCCGGCTGGTGGCCGCCGCCGACCGGTGGGGCTCGGACGTCGTCCTCGGCCGGACCCTCGGGGTGAACAGCCGCAACATCCACCAGGCGATCTTCGCCGGTACCCAGGAACAGGTCGACCTGTTCGACTCGGCACTGCCCTGGTCGCTGTCGAACACGAAGCTGTTCCGGCGGGAGCTGATCGAGCGGTACGGGCTGCGCTACCTGGTGGACATGCCGGTCGGCAGCGACCAGCCGTTCACCATCGAGGCGTGCGTGCGGGCCGACCGGATCTCGGTGCTGGCCGACTACGACTACTACTACGCGGTCAAGCGGCTCAACGCCCGCAACATCACCTACCGCAGCCGGCACGTCGAGCGGCTGCGCTGCGTCGAGTCGTTGATGACCTTCGTCGCCGACCTGATCGGGCCGGGCAAGCAGCGCGACGCGGTGCTGCTGCGGCACTTCGCCTGGGAGACCGCCCGGCTGCTGGAGGACGACTTCCTCAAGCTGGACCGGGGTGTGCAGGAGCAGGTGCACGCCGGGGTGCGCAGCCTGGCCGAGCGGTACCTCACCGACCACATCCGCAGCCAACTCGACCTGGAGGGCCGGCTGCGGATCTCGATGGCCCAGCGGGGCAGCCTGGACGACCTGCTCGCGGTCATCCGGCAGGACGCCGAGCGGGGCGTACCGGCCACCGTGGTCGCCGGGGACCGCTGGTACGCCGCCTACCCCGGGTTCCGGGACGCCAACCGGGGGTTCCCGGACGACTGGTTCGAGGTCACCGAGCACGCCGCCGACTGGCTCGCCAAGTGTGACGTCACCTCGATCGGCTGGGAGGGCACCGAGGCCGGGCGGGTGCTCACCGTCACCGCCCGTAGCCCCCGGGCCGACCTGCTGACGCTCAGCGCCGAAGTGTCGATGAGCGTGGGTGACGCGGCGGCGACTACCCTGGAGACGTCGGCCGACGCCACCGGCACGACCATCCGGGCCGGTTTTCCGATGCACCCGCTGCTGAACCGGATCGGGCCGGGCGGTGAGCTACGGTCGGTACAGGTCCGGATCACCACCCCGGGCGGTACCGGCAGCGCGCCGGTGCGGGTACCCCGCCGGCCGACGGTGCCCCGGATGATCCACCGCCGGGGGGTCCGGCTGCACCTGATCACCCCCACGACCAATCACAAAGGCCAGCTCGTGGTCGCCATCACACCTGTCACCCCGCGTCGGGTCATCGCCCGGCTGCGGCGCAGGTGGCCTCAGGGAGGAAAGTAGTAACCATGAACATCTGTGTCGTCGCGCTCGGCAAGATCGGTCTGCCGCTTGCCGTGCAGTTCGCCACGAAGGGCCACCGGGTGATCGGTGCCGACGTCTCCGAGCGCGTGGTGGGACTGGTCAACGACGGGGCGGTGCCGTTCCCCGGTGAGGCCGACCTGGACGTCAAGCTCAAGGAGGTCGTCGCCGCCGGCCTCTTCTCCGCCACCACCGACACCGCCGCCGCCGTCGCGCAGTCCGAGGCGGTCGTGGTCGTGGTGCCGCTCTTCGTCGACGCCGAGGGCGTACCGGACTTCGGCTGGATGGACGACGCGACCCGGGCCATCGCCGCCGGGCTCAAGCCGGGCACCCTGGTCAGCTACGAGACGACCCTGCCGGTGGGTACCACCCGCAACCGGTGGGCGCCGATGCTGGAGCAGGGCTCCGGGCTGACCGCCGGTAAGGACTTCTCCCTGGTCTTCAGCCCGGAGCGGGTGCTCACCGGCCGGGTCTTCGCCGACCTGCGCCGCTACCCGAAGCTGGTCGGCGGCATCGACGAGTCCTCCGCCCGGCGGGGCGTCGAGTTCTACGAGGCGGTCCTCGACTTCGACGAGCGCACCGACCTGCCCCGCCCGAACGGCGTCTGGGACCTCGGTTCCGCCGAGGCGTCCGAGCTGGCCAAGCTCGCCGAGACCACCTACCGGGACGTCAACATCGGGCTGGCCAACCAGTTCGCCCGGTTCGCCGACACGGTGGGCGTGGACGTCCTCAAGGTCATCGAGGCGTGCAACAGCCAGCCGTACAGCCACATCCACTCGCCCGGCATCGCCGTCGGCGGGCACTGCATCCCGATCTACCCCCGGATGTACCTGTGGAACGACCCGGCCGCCACGGTCGTCCGCTCCGCCCGGGAGGCCAACGCGGCCATGCCGGAGTACGCCGTCGACCTGCTCGCCGCCGCCTACGGTGACCTGACCGGGGCGGGTGTGCTGGTGCTCGGCGCCGCCTACCGGGGCGGGGTCAAGGAGACCGCGTTCTCCGGGGTGTTCGGCACCGTGGAGGCGCTGCGCCGCCGGGGCGCCGTCGCGTACGTCTCCGACCCGATGTACACCAACGAGGAACTGGCCGCGCACGGGCTGCCCCCGTACGACGGTGAGCCGGTCGTGGCGGCGGTCATCCAGGCCGACCACGCCGAGTACCGCACGCTCGCCCCGGCCGACCTGCCGGGCGTGCGGGTCCTGGTCGACGGCCGCCGGGTCACCGACCCGGCCCGCTGGACCGAGGTCCGGCGCGTCGTCATCGGCGGCTGAGCGGCCCACCGCCAGCCCGCACGGTCGAGGCACGTCCACCCCTACCTGAAGAAAGCGCGATGCGACCTCACCACAACCCGCTCGATCCGCGTCCAACCGAGGGATCGACGCAGGTGGAGGGCGGTCCGGCAGTCGGCGACGGCCTGCCGGACCGCGCCGGCGCCGACCCGGGCGTGTCCACGTCCGGCCGGCAGCTCCGGGTGCTCTACCTGTCGTTCTTCTTTCCCCCCAGCCGGGCCAGCGGCGTGTTCCGGGGACGGGCCACCGCCAACCACTTCGCCCAGGCCGGCTGGGACGTCACCGTCATCACCGCGCCCCGGGAGTTCTTCAGCTACTACCTGGACAAGGCGAACGACCCGACCCTGGAGGCGACCGTCGACCCCCGGGTCAAGGTCGAACGCCCGCCGATGAACACCTACCACTGGGAGACCGACGTCCGGCGGTTCGGCCGGCTGCGGAAGAACTTCCCGGTGGTCACCGACCGGTTCTACCGGCGGGTGCTCAGTTCCTTCCTGCCGGAGCACTACGTCGGCTGGATCCCCGGGCTGCTCGCCCGGGCCTTCAAGCTGCACGCCAAGCAGCGCTTCGACCTGGTCGTCGCCACCGGCAACCCGTTCGTCTCGTTCGCCGCCGCCTGGGCGCTCGGCCGGACCTGGCGGGTGCCGTACGTGGTCGACTACCGGGACGCGTGGACGTTCAACCAGTTCACCGAGGAGGTCCGGTTCGGCGAGGGCACCCGGACCGCCACCTGGGAGGCCCGGGTACTCCGGGACGCCGCCGAGATCGTCTTCGTCAACGACGGCATGCGGCAGTGGTACGCCGACCGCTACCCGAACGCCGCCGACCGGATGACCGTCGTACCCAACGGCTGGGAGCCGGAGTTCGTCGGCCGTCCGGCGTTCAGCCCGCCCGATCCGGACCGGCCGCTGCGTTTCGGCTACCTCGGCACCGTCACGCCCTACCTGCCGTTGGACATCCTCTTTGACGGCTGGCGTCGTGCCCGCGAGCATCCGCTGCTCGCCGACGCCGAGTTCAACATCCACGGCCACCTGGGGTTCTTCCCGGAGTCGGCAGCCGCGCTCCGGGAGAGTATCGAACAGCACGCCGACGCCGGGGTGCGCTTCCGGGGCGCCTTCGGCAAGGCGGAGGCCGCAGGGGTGTACGCGCAGACCGACGTGCTGGTCTTCTGCGTACCCGGTGCCAAGTACGTCACCTCCGGCAAGGTCTTCGAGTACATGGCCTCCGGCAAGCCGGTCGTCTCCGTACACAAGCCGGATATCGCGGCGGCAGAGGTGCTCCGGGACTACCCGCTGTGGTACGCCGGCGAACAGTTGGATGCCGAGACGGTGGCGCAGTCCTTCATCGCGGCGGCGGAGGGTGCCCGCAAGTGTGACGAAACCCAGTACAATGCGGCGCTCGCCCACGCCGACAACTACACCCGCAGTGCAACCCTCAGCCCGTGGGAGGCTCGGATGCGTGCCCTGGTCGAGGAGCGGTCAAGGTGAGTCTGCCGAAGAAGGTCGCCTACCTGGCACTTGGTCCGCTACGGACGACGGGCGCCCGCACCCACGCCTCCCTGCTCGCCGCAGCGGGGTCTACGGTCCGGCTGATCGTCGCCGACCTGCCCGACTGGGCGGGTGTCGAGCTGCCGGACACAGTGACCCTGCATCGAATCGACGCCCGGGAGCAGCGGACGATGATCAGGGCGGCCCGACGCCTGCTGCTCTCCCGGAACGGTCCGCTGACCGACGTTGACCTGCTGATCGCCGGCGATCCGCAGTCGATACCGGTGGCCTGGGACGTCGCCTGCCGGCGTCCGGGCCTGGCGGTACACCTCGAACCCACCGAGGACCCCGCCCGCCGGCCTGCGCCGGCCGACCTGGCGGTGGTCACCCCCTGGTACCCGTCGGAGAACAACGCTCTCGCCGGAGCCTTCGTCAAGGCGGCGATCAGAGCGGTGGACGGCGGATTCGAGCGGGTGTCGATCCTGCAGACCGAGGACTGGGCCTACCCGTACGACTCCCGGATCGCCCAGTTGATCGCGGTGTCCGCGCAGCGACTGACCGAACGGCACGGCCAAGTGACGGTACGCGACACCCCGGAGGGCGAACTCACCCGGTGCACCGTGCCGATCTCGTCCCAGCGTGACTACGCCGCCTGGGCGAACGCGCACACCAGCGCGCTGGCCGCCAGTCTCCCCACCGGGGTGATCGAAGCGCCGGTGATCCACGCGCACACCGGGATCTACGGCGGTGTCGCCGCCGTCCGGCTGGCCCGTCCGGATGCCCGGATCGTGGTGACCGAGCACGCGACCTTTCTGCCGCAGGTGTTCAAGCAGCCGGCAGCCCGCAAGTTGTACGACGAGATGCTCAGCCGGGTGGACGTGCTGCTCTGCGTCGGCGGCGGGCTCTACCAGCTGATTAGTACGCAGTTCCCGCACCATGCGGCGAAGCTGCGGATCGTGCCAAACGCGATCGACTTCGACGATTTCGCCTGGCGTCCGGAGCCGCCCCGGGAGCCGCTGCGCTGGCTCTACGTCGGTCGGTTGAGCGAACACAAGGGAGTGCGCCCGCTGCTGGAGGCGTTCGCCCGGATCTCCAACGAGGAGCCGGGAGCGAGCCTGACCCTGGTCGGTTCCGGGGCGCTGGAGGACGACTTGCGGGCCAGGGTCGCTGAGCTGGGGCTGACCGAGCGCGTGCGACTGCTGCCTGCCGTACCGCCCGAGCAGGTCGCCGGCCTGATGCACCGGCACGACCTGCTGGTGCACGCCAGCCGGATGGAGACCTTCGGGATGACGGTGGTCGAGGCCGTCGCCACCGGTACCCCTGTCCTGGTGGCGCGCAGCGAAGGGCCGTTGGAGACGCTGGCCGGGCTGGACGGGGTGGCCGGTCGGCTCTTCGACATCAGCGACGACCCCGACGTCATCGTCGATGCGTACCGCGAACTGCGTGCAGGGTTCGACCGGTTGAACATGGTCGCGGCGCGGGAGTCCCTGCTGGCCCGTTACGGCCGGAAGGCGGTCGGGGCTCAGCTGATGGACGCCTATCGGTCTACGTCTGCAGCGGTAGCGGCCGGAAAGCCTGCAGCGGTGGCCGGGCCGCTCGCCGCCCCGGCTGCCGTCGGGCCGGTGACCCCAACCGGGGAGCGCACCGTTGTGGTGGCGATCAGCCCGCCCAACTTCAACCTGGTCCGGGACTTCGTGCACCGCCTGCTGGGGCTGGGCATCGCGGTCGACGTGATCACCAACGATCCGAAGCTGTGGCAGCGTTCCGCCGTCGACGAGCGGGTCCGCCTGCTGCCGCTGGACGCCGCCGAACGGCGCCGCCCGGTGCTGCGCGCCGAGCGGCTGCTGGTCTACCGGGCGCCCGGCAAGGTGCTCTCCGTGGCCCGGGACCGGGCCCGCCGGCAGGACGCCATCTGGCCGGAACTCGCGGTGTCCAACCTGCAACGGGTCCACAGCAAACTGGCGAAGACCTTCCACACCTCGGTCTTCTACGGCGGGTACCGGGTGGTCCGGCCCCGGGTGCTGTGGCGGATCGTGCAGCGGGACATCCTGCCCAAGCTGGACCTGGCCCGGACCAACCGGGTCGTCGTCAGCGGGGTCTACGGCGTGGCGATCGGCTGGCAGCTGGCCCGGCGCCACCCCGGGTTGACCGTGACCACCGCGCTGGTCACCCCCGGGTCGGACTGAGTGGTGCCCCGGGTGGCGGACCGCCACCCGGGGCACCCGGTCACCGCTGCGGGGGCGTCGACACGTCCCGGGAGACCACGTCACCCCGCTCGTCGACCCAGCCCTTCGGCCGCGCCGGGTTGCCGGCGACCAACTGGTACGGGGCGACGTCCCGGGTCACCACCGACCCGGCGGCGATCATCGCGTACGAGCCGACCTCGATGCCGCAGACCAGGGTGGCGTTCGCGCCGATCGAGGCGCCCTTGCGGATCACGGTCGGGGTGATCTCCCAGTCCGGGTTCTGCGCCCGGGGGCGGAAGTCGTTGGTGAAGACCGCGCAGGGGCCGACGAAGACCTCGTCCTCGATGGTGACGCCCTTGTAGACCGACACGTTGTTCTGCACCTTGACCCGGTCACCGATCACCACGTCGGCGTCGACGTAGACGTTGCGCCCGATGACGCAACCGGCCCCGACCTGCGCGGTGGACCGGATGTGCGCGAGGTGCCAGACCTTCGTCCCGTCGCCCACCCGGGCGCCCTTCTCGACGTCGGCCGTGGGGTGGACGAAGACCGGGTCGGACGATGCGGTGTGTGTGGTCATGGCCGGAGCATATCGAGGCGGTTCGGCCGGTCAGCCGGTGACCGTGTCCGGCCCGTCCGCCGCGCCGGGCCCGTCCGCCGCGGCGGCGGCCAGCACGGCGGTGACCGCCTCGTCCACCGGCGTGCCGGTCGGCAGGGCGTCGACGGCGACCACCGCGTCCACCGGCAGCGGACCGTACAGGTGCGGGAAGAGGGCGCCGCCCCGGGACGCCTCCCAGCGCAGCCCGGCGCCGAGCCGGGCCGGGTCCACGGTCAGCAGGGTCAGCCCGGTCACCCCGGCGAAGTGCCGGCGGGCGGTTTCGGCGAGCTGGTCGGCGGCCGAGAAGTGGACGAACCCGTCGCGGTGGTCGACCGCCGACCCGGCGTACCGGCCCTGCGCCCGGGCCTGTTCCCACTCGCTGGTGGCCAGCAACTTGTAGATCACCCCGGCAGCCTACGCCGGTGGCCGGAGCGCCGGCCCGCGTCGATTTCGCCGGTACCGCCAGCGGTGGCCGGGGCGGCCGGGCATGCTCAGGTGAGCGGCCGGCACACGAGGGAGCAGTGATGGACGGGTACGACGAGGACTGGAGTGCGGACCAGCGTGCGCTCTACGACGAGTGCCGCCGCGCCGGGCAGGAGTGGGCGGCCGACCCGGACACCCCGCCCGACGACCTCCAGCACGTGATCAACCTCGCCGAGGCGGACGACGACGCGTTCGACCTCGCCGAGATCGACTACCCGCCCCTGGTCGACGCGGTCGCCGAGGTCACCGGGGAGAACATCACCAGCGTCCCGGCCAGCCACACCGACCCGGCCTTCCGGGGCTTCGTGGACGGCGTACGGGAGACCGTCGCCGACGACGTGTTCGGGCTGTGAGCGACCGCGACCGACGTCTCCGGACGGTGACCGACCCCGGCGTCGCACCCTGATCCGGGCCGGCCCACCCGGATAGGGGTGCCCCGGCCGGTCCGGTGGCTGCGCGATCCGCCCTCCGACCCGCACAATGTGCGCAGTCGTACGGGGAGGGAGGCCGGGTTGCGGATCCTGCTGGTCGAGGACGACCGTCGGGTGGCCGGGGCGCTGGTGTCGGCGTTGACCCGGCGGGGGTACGACGTCGAGCACGCCGCCACCGCCGAGGCGGCGCTCTCCGCTGCCCCGTGCGACCTGGTGCTGCTCGACCTCAACCTGCCCGACGGCGACGGCCTGGAGGTGTGCCGCGCGCTGCGCCGACGCAGCGCCCAGCTCGGCATCATCGCGGTCACCGCCCGGGGCGAGGAACGGGACCGGGTGCTCGGGTTGCGGGTCGGGGCCGACGACTACGTGGTGAAGCCGTTCTCGATGGGCGAGTTGCAGGCCCGGATCGAGGCGGTGCTGCGCCGGGCCGCGCACACCCGGCCGGAACGGGACCTGCTGGAGGCGGGCCGGATCAGCATCGACGTGGCGGCCCGGACGGTGGCGGTGGACGGCCGGCCGGTGAGCCTGACCCGCAAGGAGTTCGACATCCTCGTCTCGCTGGCCCGCCAGTCCGGCCTGGCCGTACCCCGGGACCGGATCGTGCTGGACGTCTGGGGCACCACCTGGACCGACCGGCACACCGTCGAGGTGCACGTCGGCTCGCTGCGCGGCAAGCTGGGCGACCCCCGGCTGGTGGAGACGGTCCGGGGCGTGGGCTACCGCCTGCGCGGCGAGTGACCGGAGCCGCTGGTGCGTCGTCGTCTGGTGATCAGCTACCTGTTGCTGATGGTGCTGGTGCTGCTGGCCCTGGAGACCCCGCTCGCGATGATCCTGGCGACCCGCGAGACCGACCAGGTCCGGGCCGACCGGCTGGCCGACGCGACCCGGTACGCCTCGCTGGCCGGGCCGGCGCTGCGGGACGGGGTGGTCGGTCCGCTCGGTGCCGAGCTGGCCAGCTACGACGAGCTGTACGGCATCGGGGCGGCGGTGGTCGACCGGGACCGCCGTGCGGTCGTCCTGTCGCCGCGCTACCCGGACCCGCCCGGCGCCGAGGAGGCGGTCCGGACCGCGCTCGCCGGCCAGCAGTTCACCGGCCCGGCGGCGGTGTGGCCGTGGCAGGGCGCACCGATCGTGGTCGCGGTGCCGATCAACGACGGCGGTGAGGTGCTCGGCGCGGTGGTCATCTCCAGCCGCGCCGACCCGGTACGCCGGGCGGTGACCACCTGGTGGCTGCTGCTCGCGGTGATCGGGGTACTGGCCATGCTGGCCTGCGTGCTGACCGCGATCCGGATGGCCGGTTGGGTGCTGCGCCCGGTGACCGAGCTGGACGCGGTGACCCACGAGATCGCCGAGGGCGACAGCGCGGCCCGGGTGCAGCACCAGCTCGGCCCGCCGGAGTTGCGCCGGCTGGCGGTGAGCTTCAACGACATGGCCGACGCGGTCTCCGACGTGCTGGACCAGCAGCGGGCGTTCGTCGCCCACGCCAGCCACCAGTTGCGCAATCCGCTGACCGCGTTGCGGCTGCGGGTGGAGGAGCTGGGGGCCAGCCTGACCGACGAGTACAGCATCGCCGAGCACCGGTTCGCCCTGGAGGAGACCGACCGGCTGGCCCAGGTGCTCGACGCGCTGCTCACCCTGGCCCGGGCGGAGCGGGCGCAGAACCAGCGGGTCACCGTGGACGCCGCCCAGGTGGCGGCCTCCCGGGTGACCGCCTGGGAGCCGTTGGCCCGTCGCCGCCGGATCACCCTGCGGCTGGTCGGCGGGGGCGGGCCGCTCTACGCGCGTACCGTGCCCACCGCCGTCGACCAGGCGCTGGACGCCCTGATCGACAACGCCGTCAAGTTCAGCGACGAGGGTGGCCTGGTGGAGGTCACCGTACGGCCGGTGGACGGCGGGGTCGGCCTGTGCGTCCGGGACCAGGGGCGGGGCATGACCCCGACCCAGCTGGGCCAGGCCACCGAACGGTTCTGGCGGGCCCCCGACGCGCAGAACGTCGAGGGGGCCGGTCTCGGGTTGACCATCGTCGCCGTACTGGTCGACGCGTCCGGCGGCCGGCTGAGCATGTACCCGGCCGAACCGAAGGGGCTCGTCGCCGAGCTGTGGTTCCCGGTGGGGGAGCGTACGCCGCAGGCGCGGCACGAGTGCGTCACCGGGGCATGATCCGCCCGGGCCGCCGTCAGGGTTTGGTCGCCCGGTAGTACTCGGCCGCGCCGGGGTGCAGGGTCAACGGCGCCACCGCGATCGCCGAGCGGGGACTGAGCCGGCCGGCCGCCGGGTGGGCCCGGGCCAGTTCCTCACGCCGCTCCATCAGCAGCCGGGTCACCTCCCGGACCAGCCGGTCCGGCAGGCCCGGGGCGACCACCAGGTAGTTCGGGTTCGCCACCGTGGTCACCGCCTCCACGCCGTACACCGAACGCGGCACGTCCCGGGAGACGTACACCTCGCTGTGCAGGCGGCGCAGCGGTTCGGTCCACTGGCCGAGGTCGACGATCCGGGTCGGGCTGTCCCGGGCCAACTCGTCGATCGCCTTCACCGGCAGGCCACCGGAGAAGAAGAACGCGTCGATCCGGCCCTCCCGCAGGGCGGCGACCGAGGCGTCCAGGCCGAGCCGTTCCCGCCGGATCGCGCCACCGCCCAGGCCGGCCACGCTCAGCAGCCGGTTGGTGGTGATCTCGGTACCGGACCCGGGTGCGCCCACCGAGACCCGGCGGCCACGCAGGTCCGGCAGTCGGCGTACCGGGCTGCCGGCGGTGGTGACCAGGTGCAGCAGGTCGTCGTAGACCCGGGCCACGCCGAGCGGGCGGGGTCCGGTGTCGGCCGACGCGGGGGGCAGCACGTCGGCCTGGGTGAAGCCCAGCTCGGCCCGACCGGTACTGACCAGGGCCACGTTCTCCGCGGAGGCCGCGGTGACCACGACGGTGGCCCGCACGTTCGGCAGTTCGCGGTTGAGGATCGTGGCCAGGGACTGGCCGAAGGCGTAGTAGACGGCGGTGGCGCTGCCGGTGGCGATGCGGATCCGCACCGGCTGCGGCGGTTCCTCCGTGCACGCCGAGACCAGGAACACGGTGGTGACCAGGAGCGTCAGCGGTGCCCGGAGGCCGTCGCGCCACCGCTTCCGGACCGACCAGCCAAGGATCACGCTGAACTGTCCGACAGGCGGGGCGCACCGCGCAACCCCTGTTCCGGGTTCGGTGCGTGGATACCGTCCGATCGGATGAGGTGGTGACCGGTGACTCAGTAGGCGACGGTGAGCGGCGAGGGTGGGGTGGCGTGCTGCATGATCCGCTCCGCGTCGGCGCCGTTGCGCACGCTGACCACTGTGCAGCCGGCACCGGGGACCAGCGTGGCCGGTACCTCCAGCACCGTCGCGCCCCGGACCAGCACGGCGGCCAGGTCCTGGTCGTTGAGGCGTACCCCGAGGATGTGCTTGCGCACGTGCCGGCCGGCACCGAGCAGCGCGGCCCGCCACGCGGCGGCGGCCAGTCGGGGACGCCAGACCCGGCGGGCGGCGGAGGTCCCGCTGGTGGAGGGGGTCAGCAGTTCCTGGCGGCCCTGCCGCCAGCCGGTCTCCACGGCCGCCGCGTAGGCCACCCGGTCGGTCCGGGGGACGTAGAGCCGGTGCAGCTGGTACCGGCGCCGCAGGCCGCCCGTGGTCACCTCGTGGGCGACGGCGATGTCCAGGCGGCTCAGCAGGTACTTCATCCGCTCGGCAGCGGGTTCCCGGTTGAATTCGATCATTCCGGTCCGGTAGCCCTCGGACTGCCGCCACGGGCCCACGTCGGTCAGCGGTGCGGCACTGCACCGGGTCAGACAGGCCAGTTCGAACGCGTCGGCCAGGATCAGCCAGTCCAGCCGGGGCCCCACCGGCGTCGGGGGGAGTCGCCGAGGGGGTAGCAGGAGGGTGTCGGTCGCCATGGTCCGCTCCCGGGTGCTCGGTGTCGGGTTTCCATCACCGTGCTGGTTGACGACGCCGGGCGGTACCACTGGGGGCAAGCCTTGAGGAAATCTTGCGCGGAGCGGGCGTCGAAGTCGCCCACCCACGGGTGTTTTCCCCCGAATGTGGGTGACCGCTGTGCGGGCCGGTTGCGGGGGCGGTCGTGTCCGGGGGCGTCGTGTCGTCGTCCGGGCTCGGTCGGGAGGGCCGACTCTGGTGTGGGGACCCTGTCGAACTGCTCCGTTCGTGCCAGCAGCTCGACAGCGTGCCGACCGCACGCACACCCGGGCCTCCCGGCTCCGACGTCCCGTCCGGGCCGGATCACCGGGGCGGATCACCAGAGCCGGATCAGTCGACCGGGCCACCCGGGCCGGTACCAGCACCCGGCCCGCCCGGGCGGTCGGCGACCGCCGCCGTCCGGTCCGGCGGCCGGCGGCCACCGGGGATCACCGGCGGGTGGCTGCCCGCCCCGGCGGGGCGGGGCTGTCCCAGCGGCGAGAGGATGTGGTCGAGCAGCGCGCACATGGTCGGCGAGGGCTCCAGTTGCAGGTCCCGCATGATCAAATCGCGGTAGACGTAGAAGGCGTGCAGCGCCTCGTAGGCGTTCCCCTCGGCGAGGTGCACCTGCACGATCAGGCGGTGCGGGGTCTCCCGGAGCGGCTCGGCGCGCATCGCCTCCAGGGCCGCCTGGAGGGCCTCCCCGTGCTGGCCGGCCCGTAGCTGGGTCCGGGCGATCTCCTCCAGCGCGTGCAGCCGCAACTGGCGGAGCCGTTCCCGCTCCACCAGCACCCAGTCGTCGTACCAGCCGGGGAGCAGATCGTGCCGGCCCGCCGCGAGCACCACCGCGGCCTGGCGGGGCGCGACGCCGTCGCGGACGCCGTCCGCCGTGCGGACGAGTTCGTCGACGTCGAGCTCGACGGCCGGGTCGAGGCGGACGGTGTCCCCCACGGTGACCACCGGACAGTAGGCGGAGCGGCGCAACCGCCACAGCGCGGTCCGCAGTCGGGACAGGGCGCGCTCGTCCGGGCTGTCCGGCCAGAGCAGGCCGCCCAGTTCCGCCCGGGTCGCCCCGGGGCGCAGCCCCACCAGGGCGATCACCCGTTGCAGGCCGCGGGGGATCACCACCGGGGCACCGTCGTGCCGCAGACGGAAACCGTCCAGCAGGTCCAGGCGTACCCGGGCGGAGCCGGAGTGCCGTGTCCCGCCGCTGCTCTCTCCAGCGGCCATGGTCCACCCCCTGCGTCGGGATCACCGGAACGGCTGATCGGGGACAGTCGGCGGGAACGGTGGGGTTCCAGCGACAGTACTCACAAATGCGACGAACGGTATCAATCGGTCTTACTCGCCGTCAATGACCGGGCCGTCGAGCGCCCACGTCATCCGCTACGGATCGTCCACCTCAAGCCGTCAACCTGGAGTTTCACCCGTCACCAGGCCGTCAACCGGGCCGCCGCCCGGTCCTGCCGTTGGTGACAGTCGGTGGACGACACGGCGGAGATGGTGAGCCCACCGGAACCGACGCCACCCACAGTGCGGCGGGAGCGGCCGGACGAACCGGTGCCGGCCACGGTGGTGGGGGAGGAGACGTCGCCATGCACCGATCACTGATCGTCGCCCGGCTCACGCCGGACGCGGCACCACAGGCGCGGCAGGCCCGTACCGGCACCGGGGAGCAACGATGACCGCCGGGGTGGCGGTCGCGGATCCGGCGTGGGTACGCTGCCCGGCCTGCTCGGCCCTGCTCTACGGCAAGCGCCTGCGGCGCAACCTGCACGTCTGCCCCGAGTGCGGCGACCACCAGCGACTCGACGCACCGACCCGGATCCGACAGCTCACCGATGCCGGCACCTTCCGGCCGCTGCCCGGCCCACCGCCGGAACAGCGTGACCCGGTCGGGTTCGTGGACCTGCTGCCGTACCCGCAGCGGCTGACCGCCGCCCGGGCCGCCACCGGTCTGGCCGAGGCCGTGGTCTGCGGCGAGGCCACCATCGCCGGGCACCCGGTGGTGCTCGCGGTGATGGACTTCCGGTTCCTCGGCGGCAGCCTGGGCTGCGCGGTGGGTGAACTCGTCACCCGGGCCGCCGAACACGCCCTCACCCGCCGCCGGCCCTTCATCGTGGTGACCGCCTCCGGTGGCGCCCGGATGCAGGAGGGTGTGCTGGCCCTGATGCAGATGGCCACCGTCAGCCAGGCCATCGCCACGCTGCGCGAGGCGGGCGTGGTCACGGTCAGCGTGATCACCGACCCGACGTACGGCGGGGTGGCCGCGTCGTACGCCATGAACACCGATGTGGTGTTCGCCGAGCGGGGCGCCCGGATGGGCTTCGCCGGCCCCCGGGTGATCCGCCAGACCCTGCGTCAGGAACTGCCCCCCGGGTTCCAGACCGCCGAGTTCCTGCTCCGCCACGGTCAGGTCGACGCGGTCTTCGAACGCGGTACCCTGCGCGGCCGGCTCGCCACCCTGCTCGCCGTCACCGCCGCGCCGGTCGCCCCGGCTGCCCCGGTGCCGCCCCCGGC
>NZ_WVUH01000110.1 GCF_017614955.1 Micromonospora echinofusca | reverse complement strand
CGCCCACCCTGCCCGGGTTCGTGGTCTCGTCGTTCAGCCCCCTGGTGGCCGCGGTCGCCGAGCGCTGCCTGACCCGTCGCCACGGGGACCGGCCGGCCCCGGCCGACCCGGGTGAACGCACCGCCGTGGTGCTGGTCAGCGCGGCGGGGGACCGGGTCAGCGCCGACCACGTCCACCGGACGGTGGCCGACGGGGGCCGCCTCGGCCCGCTCTTCTTCTTCCAGTCGGTACCCAACAGCGTGGCCGGTCACGTGGCCACCCGGTGGGGGCTGCGCGGACCGGTGGTCTGCCTGGCGCCCGTCGGTGACCCGCGAACCGAGGCCCTCGACTCCGCCGACCTGCTGCTGCACGACGGCGACGCCGACGAGGCGTTGCTGGTCCTGATCGAACAAGGCCACGACGGTACGGCGGACCACGCCGCCGCCCTGCTCGTCACCAGAAGGGAAACAGCATGAAGACCAGGGGGCTACGCGGGAAGCTGGCGGCCGACCCGCAGATCGGCGCCGGCAACGTGCTGACCACCGTCCTCGCCCACGGGGCCGACCCGGACGGGCCGGGCCTGACCTTCGACACCGCGTTCGACGGCTACCCGGCCGAGCACCCGTTGACCCTCGGCGAGCTGGACGCCCGGGTCCGGGCCCGCGCGGTGCGGCTGCGGGAGCTGGGGGTGAAACCCCGGGACCCGATCGCGGTCTGGGCCACCTCGGCGGCCGACATCGTGCTCAGCTACCTGGCGCTGACCCGGCTCGGCGCCATCCCCGCGCTGATGAACGGCAAGATGCGGGTGGAGATCGCCGCCGAGTACATCCGCCGGCTGCGGGCCGCCGGGGTGCTCGCCGACGCCGAGCACGCCGCCGCGCTGGCCGGGCACGACCTGGGTGCGCCGATCATCGGCCAGCCGGCCGACCTGGGTGACGGTGACCCGGACGCGGCCGGTCCGGCGTACCGGCACGACCAGAGCGACCCGGTGGTCATCACCCACACCTCCGGCACCACCGGGGTACCCAAGTCGGTGCTGCACTCGCACGCCAGCCTCTTCGCCGCCACCCGGCACCTGCTCAGCATGCCGCAGGCCCAGGGCACCCGGCGGATCCTCAACGCCCTGCCCGCCCCGCACACCGCGACCGTGCTGATGGTCAACCAGGCGCTCGGCAACCAGGCCGAGTTCTTCGCCCTCTCCTCCCAGGACGGCGCGACGGTGCTCGACGCCATCCAGCGGTGGAAGCCGGACGGGGTGTTCGGGTTCTCCGTCACCTGGGCGGAACTTGCCCGCTACGACCTGTCCGGGTACGACCTGGACTCGGTGCGGCTGTGGTTCAACACCGGGGACTGCTCGCACGAGCCACACGTCCGCAAGCTGGTCGCGGTCGGCTCGCACGACACGATGACCCGCCAGGGGGTGACCCGGGTACCGGGGTCGGTCTTCATCGACGGTCTGGGCTCCAGCGAGATGGGCCACTCGATGTTCCACATCACCCACCGCACCGGCACCGACCGGTACGACCGGTGCGTCGGCCGGCCCTACCAGTTCGTCGACGCGGTGGTGCTCGACCAGGACGGCAACCGGCTGCCACCCGGCGAGGTCGGCTGGCTCGGCATCGACTCGCCGACGCTGTTCCGGGGCTACTGGAACGACTCGGTGACCACCTACCGGTCCCGGCTGGCCGGCTACTACCTCACCGGCGACCTGGTCTACACCGACACCGAGGGCCGCTTCTACCACATGGACCGGGCGGTCGACTCGGTCGACGCGGGCGGCGGGAAGCGGTTCTACACCGCGCTGTCCGAGGAGCGGGTGCTGGCCGCCTGCCCGGAGGTCACCGACTGCACCGTGGTCATGGTGAGCGGGCCGGACGGCGTCGTCACCGACGTGCTACTGGAACTCTCCGCCGGAGCCGACCCGGCCGAGGACCGCACCGAGCGGGTCCGGGCCGCCCTCGGCGCCGACGTCGGGGCCACCCTGCGCCGGGTGGTCCTGATCAACGGCGACGACCTGCCGGTCACCGTCACCGGAAAGGTCCGCAAGGTGGCGCTGCGGGAGAAGCACCTGGCGGAGTCGACGTCATGACCGTCGCCGACGCGGCCGTGGTCACCGGGATCGGCCTGCTCACCCCGGTCGGCCGGGGCGCCGGGGAGGTCTTCGACGCGCTCTGCGCCGGCCGGTCCGGGCTGACCCGCCCGCCGGCCGGCCACCCCGTGGACGGGGTGCTGGAGGCCGGCGGCTTCGTGCCGGAGATCGACCCGCGCACGGTGCTCTCCGGCCCGGACACCAAGACCCTCGACCGGATCGTGGTGCTGGCCCTGCTCGCCGCCGCCGACGCGTTCGCCGACGCGAAGCTGACCGTCGGGCAGGACGCCGACCCGGAGCGGACCGCGGTGATCGTCGGCGGCGTCGGCGGGATGGCCACTTTGGAGTCGCAGGTGCTCGCCCGGTCCGCCCGGGGCCGCGCGGCGGTCAGCCCGTACCTGCTCACCGGCATCCTGCCGAACATGCCGGCGGCCCGGATCGCCATCGCGCACGGCATCCGGGGCTACAGTTCGTCGGTCGGTACCGCCTGCGCGTCGGGCGCCCAGTCGATCGCCGACGGGCTGCGGCTGATCCGCTCCGGGGAGGCGGACGTGGTGCTGGCCGGGGCCAGCGAGTCCCCGCTCTTCCCCACCTTCGCCGACACCTTCGGCAACGCCCGCGCCCTGGCCCGGGGCTGGGCCGACCCGGCCGAGGCGAGCCGGCCGTTCGACGTACGCCGAAACGGGTTCGTGCTCGCCGAGGGCGCCGCGCTGCTGGTGCTGGAACGCGAGTCGCACGCGGCGGCCCGGGGGGTACGCGGGTACGCCCGGCTGGTCGGTGCCGGGGTGACCACGGACGCGCACCACCCGACCGCGCCCCGCCCGGACGGGGCTGGCGCCGCCGCCTGCATGCGCCGGGCTCTCGCCTCCGGCGGGGTGGACCCGGCGGCGGTCGGCTACGTCAACGCGCACGGCACCAGCACCAAGCTCGGGGACATCGCCGAGACCACCGCCCTCGGCGCGGTCTTCGGCGTCGGCGGGGTACCGGTCAGTTCCACCAAGGCGCTCACCGGCCACCTGCTCGGCGCCTCCGGTGCGCTGGAGGCGGCGGCCACCGCGCTCGCGCTCGCCCAGGGGGTGCTGCCCCCCACCTACCACCTCGACGAACCGGACCCGAACTGCCCGGCGGACCACATCATGGCGAAGCCGCGGCAGGTCGGATGCGACGTCGCGATGTCGAACTCGTTCGGGTTCGGCGGTCAGAACGTCAGCCTGCTTCTCGCGACCCGATGAAGGAAGGGCGGAACATGGAAGTCCGCGGTATCGACCACGTGGAACTCTACGTGGGCGACGCGCGTCAATCGGCATTCTACTTCTGCACGGCGGTCGGCTTCGTCCAGTGTGGACAGGGCGGCCCGGAGACCGGACTGGTCGACCAGCGGTCCCTGCTGCTGCGGCAGGCCGGTATCACCATGGTGCTCACCACCGGCCTGACCGCCGAGCACCCGGCCGCCGGGTACGTGCAGCGGCACGGTGACGGCATCGCGGTGGTCGCGATCGAGGTCGACGACGCGGCGGCGGCGTACGCCGAACTCGTCGCCGCCGGGGCGACGGCGGTCTCCCCACCGGTCACCTACCCGGGCGTCGACGGCGCGGTCACCGTCGCCGATGTCGCCGGGATCGGCGACATCACGCACCGCCTGGTGCAGCGCACCGGTGGGGAGTCCGCGTTCCTGCCCGGGTTGATCGAGCCGGTCCCGCCGGTCGCCGACCCGGCCGCCGGGCCGCTGCACGAGATCGACCACCTGGCGATCTGCGTACCCGCCGGGGAACTGCTGCCCACCGTGCGCCGCTACGAGGAGATCTTCGGCTTCCGGCAGATCTTCGAGGAGTACATCGAGGTGGCCGGGCAGGGGGTCAACTCCATCGTGGTGCAGAGCCCGTCCGGGCAGGTCACCCTGGTGCTGCTGGAACCGGACCCGACCCGCCGGACCGGCCAGATCGGGGACTTCCTGCGCTGGCACGCCGGGGCCGGGGTGCAGCACCTCGGGCTGCGGACCGACGACATCATCGGCGCGGTCACCACCCTGTCGGCGAACGGGGTCCGGTTCAACGGCACCCCCGGTACCTACTACGACGTGCTGGAGGAGCGGGTCGGTCCGCTGGCCAACCCGGTGGAGCGGTTGCGGGACCTGGGCGTGCTGGTCGACCGGGACCACGGGGGCCAGCTGTTGCAGATCTTCACCGAGTCGATGCACGTCCGCCGGACGCTGTTCCTGGAGGTCATCGAGCGGCGCGGGGCGCGCACCTTCGGCAGCGGCAACATCAAGGCCCTCTACGAGGCCAAGGAACGGGAGCTGGCCGCCGCCGGCCCGGTACCCCAGGAGGTGGGAGCATGACCACGATCGACGCGCCGGGCATCCTGACCGAGGAGGAACGGGCCCTGCTCCCCACCGACGAGGAGGTGGAGTTCTACGCCGAGCACGGCTGGTACCTGTCGAAGAAGCTGCTCACCGACGACGAGGTGGACGAGCTGCTGGCGGCGAGCCTGCGCTACTACGACGGCGAGCGGGACCGCCGGCTGCCGGTCCGCCCGCCCCGGCTGGCCTACTGGGAGCCGGAGCACGGGCCGGTGCAGCGGCACAACGACTACGTCCACCACGAGCACGACGGGCTCTCCCGGATCCTGCGCAAGCCGCTGATCGGCGCGGTGGCCGCCCGGCTCGCCCGGGCCCACGAGATCCGCGTGTTCCAGTCCACGCTGATCCTCAAGCCGCCGATCGCCGGGGAGCCCAGCAACATCGTGCCCTGGCACTTCGACAAGCACTACTGGGCCTCGTCGTCGTCGGAGAACATGCTCACCGCGTTCATCCCGATGCACGACTGCGGCGAGGAGATGGGCACCATCACCATGGTCGACGGCAGTCACCGGTGGAAGGAGATCGGCGCCGACGACACGGTGGTGCGGCACTTCGCCGACCGGGACCGCAGCCAGCTGGAGCAGATGCTGGCCGAGAACGCGGCGTACAACAACGCCGAGGTGGTCAAGGTCCCCATGCACATCCCGCGCGGGCACATGAGCTTCCACCACTGCAAGACGTACCACGGCAGTGGCGCCAACGTCAGCGACCAGCCCCGGCGGGCGGTCTCGCTGCACCTCCAGGACGGCCCGAACGGCTACCGCAAGTTCCCGCTCTCCGACGGCACCCTGGCCGCGTACAACCACGACGTGCTGGTCCGGCGCACGCCCGACGGGCGACCGGACTACGCCGACCCCGAGTACTGCCCGGTTATCTGGCGCGACGGCGCGCCGCAGGAAGGATGACGATGTCCCGCTACGACTGGGGGAAGACCCACCCCGGCATCGAACGGCTCGAAGCGGCGGTGAGCGCCAAGCGCGACGTCGTCGTCTCGCACCCGCTCTACGCCAACCTCAACACCCACGAGGCGCTGGTCACCTTCATGGAGCACCACGTCTTCGCGGTCTGGGACTTCATGTCCCTGCTGAAGTCGTTGCAGCGCCAGCTCACCTGCGTGACCGTGCCGTGGATTCCGACCGGGCCGACCGGCAGCCGGCGGCTGATCAACGACATCGTGATGGTCGAGGAGAGCGACGAACTCGGCGAGGGCTACATCAGCCACTTCGAGCTGTACGTCAACGGCATGACCGAGGCCGGCGCGGACACCGGGCCGGTGGAGAAGCTGATCGACCTGCTCCGTGCGGGACGCCCGGTCACCGAGTCGCTCGGCGCGGCCGGGGTGCCGGCCCCGTCGGCGGCGTTCGCCGCGACCACCTGGCGGATCATCGAGACCACTCCGGTGCACTGCCAGGCCGCCGCGTTCGCCTTCGGCCGGGAGGACCTGATCCCGGACATGTTCACCCAGGTCGTCGCGGTCAACGAGCGCAGCCGCCGGCTGGGTACGTTCGTGGACTACCTGGAGCGGCACATCGAGGTCGACGGGGAGCAGCACACCCCGATGGCCATGCAGATGCTCGCCGACCTGTGCGGTGACGACGACACCAAGTGGCAGGAGTGCGCCGACACGGTGAACGTCGCGCTGACCGCGCGGGCCCAGCTCTGGGACGACATCCTCGTGGCGATCAAGGACGGCCCGCGCCCGTGACGTCCACCGCAGCGGGGGTCGACGCCGGCCCGCTCTACCGGACCGTGCGGTTGATCCGCCGGTTCGAGGAGCGGGCCATCGACCTCGTCCGCGCCGGCGAGATCGTCGGCGGCATCCACCCGTACCTGGGTCAGGAGGCCATCGCGGCGGGGGTCTGCGCGGCGCTGCGGCCCGACGACCTGATCACCAGTACCCACCGGGGGCACGGCCACGTGCTCGCCAAGGGAGCCGACCCGGCCCGGATGCTCGCCGAGCTCTGCGGCCGGGCCACCGGCCTCAACGGCGGCCGGGGCGGCTCCATGCACGCCGCCGACTTCTCCGTCGGCATCTTCGGCGCCAACGCGATCGTCGGCGCCGCCGGTTCCATCCTCACCGGGGCGGTCTGGGCGAAACGCCGCCTCGGTGGCGACCAGGTCGGCGCGACCTTCTTCGGTGACGGCGCGGTCAACGAGGGGATGCTGCTGGAAGGGTTCAGCCTGGCCGCGCTCTGGTCGGTGCCGGTGGTGTTCGTCTGCGAGAACAACGGCTACGCCACCACCATGCCGGTGGCGCAGGCGGTCGCCGGCACCATCACCGGCCGGGCCGAGGCGTTCGGCATCCCGGCGGTGGTGGTGGACGGCCAGGACCCGGAGGCGGTCCGGGACGCCACCCGGGAGGCCGTGGACGCCGCCCGGGCCGGGGGCGGTCCCCGGCTGCTGGAGTGCCGGACCTACCGGTTCGACGCCCACCACACCTTCGAGCACGACGTACGCCTGGACTACCGGGACGCCGCCGAGGTGGCGCAGGGCCGGTCCCGGGACCCGGTGGAGATCCAGGGGGCCCGGCTCGACCCGGCGCAGCGGGCCGCGATCGACGCCGAGGTGGAGGCGGTCCTCGCCGAGGCGGTCGAGTTCGCCCTGGCCAGCCCGACGCCCGACCCGGCCGACGCGCTGGCGTACCTGTACGCCAGCGGGTTGCGGCCCCGACCCGGGAGCGCGTGATGCCCCGACTGTCCTACCTGAAGGCACTCAACCGGGCGCTCGGTGACGAGCTGGCCCGGGATCCGTCGGTGGTGGTGCTCGGCGAGGACATCCGGGTCGCCGCGTCCAACCTGACCGCCGGGCTGCTGAAGAAGTACGGCCCGGAACGGATCATCGACACCCCGCTGGCCGAGCAGGGCTTCACCAACTTCGCCACCGGGGCGGCGCTGGCCGGGCTGCGGCCGGTGATCGAGTTCCAGATCCCGTCGCTGTTGTTCCTGGTCTTCGAGCAGATCGCCAACCAGGCGCACAAGTTCTCCCTGATGACCGGGGGACAGGCCCGGGTACCGGTCACCTACGTGGTCACCGGCTCCGGGTCGCGCAGCGGCTGGGCCGGGCAGCACTCCGACCATCCGTACGGGCTGCTCGCCCACGTGGGGGTGAAGACGCTCGTGCCGGCCACCCCGGCGGACGCGTACGGGCTGCTGCTGTCGGCGGTCCGCGACGACGACCCGGTGGTGCTCTTCGCCCCCGCCGGGGCGCTCGGGGTACGCGCCGACGTGGACCCGACCGAGCTGGCTGCGGTGCCGATCGGGGTGGGTACGCTGCGCCGCCCCGGTGACGACGTCACCGTGGTGGCGGTCGGGCACCTGGTGCACGACGCCCTCGCGGTGGCCGAGGAGTTGGCCGACCAGGTGTCGGTGGAGGTGTTCGACCCCCGGACGCTGTACCCGTTCGACATCGACGGGCTCCTGGCGTCGGTGGGCCGGACCGGGCGGCTGGTGGTGGTCGACGACTCCAACCGGTCCTGCGGGATCGGGGCGGAGATCATCGCCAGCGTGGTCGAACGGGTCGCGCTGGCGGCCCCACCCCGGCGGGTCACCCGACCCGACGGGGCGGTGCTGCCGTTCGCTGCGGCGCTCGACCGGGCGGTACAGCCGGGCCGGGAGCAGTTGACGGCGGCGATCCAACTAGTGATGAAGGGTTGAGCAGTGACTGACGCGGACTACTCCTGGCCGGGCGCGAGCCAGGCGTGGCTGGACCTGCCGGAACCGGTACGGGCCCGGATGGTCACCGCCGGTGCCGAGCAGTGGCAGCGGATCTTCGACGGGCGGGCCACGTACAACAAGCAGTGGCGGCTGGCCCGGCCACCGGTGATGACCGCCGACGCGTTGACCACCCTCAACCGGATCTCCGACCGGCTGGCCCAGCTGGTGCTGGAGACCTGCCAGCGGCGGGCCCGTACCGGCGCGGAACTGCGGGCCCTGCTCGGGGTCACCGAGGAACGGACCCGGCTGCTGGACGACGCGGCGCCGCTGGACGAGCGGCTGCTCGCCGCGGTCCGGCCGGACGTGCTGCTCTCCGGCGGGGTGCCGAAGTTCGTCGAGTTCAACATCGACAGCAGCCTCGGCGGGGCGCTCGACTCGGACACGGTGGTCCGGCGGTTCGTCGAGATCTACGCCGAGCGGGGCATCACCGAGCTGGTCCCGATGGCACCGGCGCCGTCCGCCGTGGCGGAACGGTTCGTGGCCATCCGGACCACCCTCGGCCTGCCCGAGGGCGCCCGGGTCGCGATGCTGATCGACTTCGACGCCGAGTACCCGGGACTGGACAACCCGGAATGGTTCATGTCCAAGCTGGCCCCGGTGGTCGACCTGGCCCGGGACTGCGCCGTCGACCTGGTGATCAGCCCGGTTTCCACGGTGACCCTCGACGACCAGCGGCGGCTGCTGGTCGACGGGGGCACGGTCGACGCGGTGTTCCGGCTCTTCGTACCCAACCGGGTCACCCCGAGCGCCGGGATCCGGGCCCTGGCCGACGCGACCGCCGCCGGCCTGCCGGTGTTCGTCTCGGCGGCGGCCTGGCTGCTCGGCAGCAAGCAGGTCCTCGCCTGGCTCTGGTCCGACCTGGACCAGTTGCCGGAGGACGACCGGGCCCTGGTCCGCCGGTACGTGCCGCGCACCGAGACGCTCACCGCCGACGCCGTCGAACGGGCCGTCGCCGCGCAGCAGGACCTGGTGGCGAAGCCGGCCGACGGTTCGGCCGGGGTCGGCGTGCTGATCGGCCGGGAGACCGATCCCGAGGCGTGGCGGGACGGGCTGGCCAAGGCCGTCGAGGCGGGCGGGTACGTCCTCCAGGAGTACGTCCCGGCCGACTCGGTGCCGATGGACTTCGTGCACATCGAGACCGGGGAGACGGTGACCGAGGAGGTGCCGTACAGCATCGCGCCGTACCTGTTCGACCGGCGGGGTTCCGGGGTGTGCGTGCGGTCCGGGTTCCCGGGCTGCGAGGGCGTGCTGAACCTGGCCCGGGGGGTGCTGCTCTCCGGGGTGCTGGTGGTCGACTGACCGGTGTCGGGGCCGGGTCGACCGTCGGTCGACCCGGCCCCGGCGCGTACCCGGTGACCGGCCCGACGCGTACCAACCGACGCCTCAGGCCGGGGTGGCCCGCCGGGCGGCCAGGTGGGCGCCGAGCCGCCGGACGGTCTCGGCGGTGGCGATGGCGTCACTGCGGGCGCTGCCGTGCCGGCCGTCGCTGGAGTACAGCGACGGGTCGCTGGTGGCCGGATGGTCGGTGAGCTGCACGTGCAGGGTGCCCAGTGTCTCGGCGAGCCGGCCGGTGTGCGCCGACAACCGGCGCATCCGTTCGGCCAGACCGGGGCGCAGCGAGGCCGGCACCGCCGGGCTGTACGACACGTCGAACATGCCCACCGTGACGACGTCCGCGCCGACCTGCTGCAACGCGGTGATCATGGTAGTCAGTTCGGCGTCCACCGCCGCCGGATCGTAGGACCGGCTGAACGCGTCGTTCCCACCGCAGACCACCAGGGCCAGATCGGGAGCGAAGTCCAGGGCCGGCTGGAGCTGGCCGGCGCGTACCTCGTGGGCCCGCAGTCCACGGTGGCCCAGGTTGCGGTAGGCCAGGGCGGGTTGCCCGGCGGACAGCTCGGCGGCGATCCGGTCGGCCCACTGCACCGGCGGGTACCCGTCGACCGGCTCGCACATCCCCTCGGCGACGCTGTCGCCGAGCACCACGAACCGGCGCCAGGGATGGCCGTCGAGCAGCGTGCGGCTCTCGCCGTCGCGCAGGCAGTAGGGGTCGGTCGATTCAGTCAGGATCGATGACACCCGGGGAACGCTAGTCCACCGGCCCGGTCCGGGCCAGGGCCGGACGGTCCGACCCCGTTCCTCAGTGGACCGCCGCCTCCCGTTCCGTGGCCGGCTGCACCTCCCGGGGACCGCCCAGCAGATCGTCCAGACCGGTCCTCGGCTGTGCGACCAGTTGCCGCCAGACCGCCCCGAGCGAGGCGGCGATCCGGGTCCAGCAGAACCCGCTGGCTGCCCGGGCCCGTCCGGCGGCGGCGAGATCGTCGGCCAGTTGCGGGTCGTCCCGTAGCCGGGCCAACCGGTCGGTCAGCGCCGCGACGTTCCCGGCGGGGAAGACCAGCCCGGCCGGACCCAGGAGGTACGGCGTCCCGCCGGTGTCACTGCCGATCACCGGGATCCCACCGGCCATGGCCCCGACCAGGGTGCGACCGGCCTGCTCCGCCAGGGGTGCAGGCGTCCACGGGAGCACGCGCCGCCGCGCCACCCCGGTCGTGGGCAGGACCAGCACGTCCATCCGGGCCAGCAGGTCGGGCAGTTCGGTGTCGCGGGACCACCCCTGTCGGTGGACCCGGCCGGGTCGGCGGGTGGCGGCCAGGTCGACCTGCGGTGCGAGTGGTCCGTCACCTACCAGCAGCACGTCGCAGTCGATCCGCTCGGCGGCGGCCAGGAGGTCCCGCACTCCGGTGTGGGGCGCCAGCCGGTCGACGAAACCTGCGGTGAACCGGCGGTGCGTCGGCCGGGGTACCGGCGACGGGGTGAACCGGCCGGTGTCCACGCCGGGCGGCACGATGGTCGCCGGCCCCCGGTAACCTCCGGCCCGCAGTGCCTCCAGTGCGGCCGGCGTGCTCGGGAAGGCATGGTCGACCTGCTGACCGGCGTACCGCTCGAACAGCGGCACCAGGGTGGGAATCCGGGGCGACCCGGGCTGCCCCGGGTGGAGCGTCACCGGGGTTCCGGGCCAGTACCGGTCCCGCCACCGCAGTGTCTGCCGGATGATCGGGTAGGTCCCGTCGCCGATGACGTGCACCACGTCCGGTCGCTGCGCGCCGATCGGGTGGTCGCGCGGCACGTGGTGGCGGAAGCCGGGGCGGGTGCGGCTCAACCGGTCGAGTTCCCGGGCGGCGTTCGCCGGAACGTCGCGGGCCAGCACGGTCAGGGTGACTCCGGGTTGGTCGCAGAGGGCCGCGAACAGGTCTGTCCAGTGTCCGGTCCGCTCGCCGACGACCGTGGTCAGGATGTGCATGAACCTTCCTTGCCGGTGTGGTGGGTGATCGAGCCGGGACGTCCCGTCAACGGCCCAGCGCCCGGCCGTCGTGCCGGGCGAAGACGCGCAGCAGGTCGCCGAGGTGCGGGTGGCTCAACCGGGGGGAGCCGGTGGCCAGCCAGTCCTCGACCAGCAGCTTGCGCACGTGGCGCCACCGGGCCCGGGGCTGCTGGTAGAACCGGGAGAAGACCGTGTCGTGCGAGATGACCCGGAAGCCGGTCTGGACGAGCAGTCGGGTGAGGGTCTCGGGGGTGAAGTGCCACCGGTGGTCGTCCCGGGTGTCCGTCGGCGTCGGCCATCGGCCATCGACGGGTCGGACGGCGGCGGCGGTGTTCGGTACTTCGAGGGCGAGCCAGCCGCCGGGGGACAGGGCGGTCCGGACGGCGTGCAGGAAGGTACGGGGGTTTTCGACGTGTCCGAGGACGTGGAAGGCGCAGACCGTGTGGGCCCGATGGTGTGGGGCGAGCGTTTCGAAGGAGCCGTGGTGGACGGTCTGGCCGAGTTGTTCCCGGGCGAAACGGGTGGCGGTGGCGGAGATCTCGATGCCGGCAGCGGGGATGCCGGCGGTGGTGGCGGCTTCGAGGAAGTAGCCGTCGGCGGGTCCGGCCTCCAGCAGGGTGGCGGGGCGGACGGTGGTGAGCAGCCAGCGTAGCCGCCGCCCCGCCTCGAACCGCTGCTGTGCCGCCGCCGCGGCCCGGTCCTCGGGGCCGTCGGTGGTGCAGCGGGGCTCGTCGGGCCGCAGCGACGGAGCGGGACTCGCCGGGGTGCCGCACAGTCGGCACCGGACCGCCTCGATGCGATCTACCGCCATGCTCTTCTCCGATCGTTCACCGACGACCAGGCGATCCCCGCAACAGGTCGTCGAGGTACGGATGGCTCGGCGTGGGCTGCCGGTGTCCACCGGCGCGGGTCTTTGACGCGACCCTGCTCACCGATTATGAAACCTTGCGCCGTTTATATCCGATTTATGGCTAGATTGCCCTGAAGATGCGCATGGTGGCCTTCTGTCGAGTACCGTCGCGATGGCCCGACCCGACCGCCACCGGGAGTCCACCATGTACAGCTCCGAGCCGACCGGCTGGTCGGATCCCGCCGATGCGCTGCGGGGCACCCGGGTGGTGGTTACCGGTGGTGCCGGTTTCGTCGGCAGTCACGTGGTGACCCGGTTGCTGTTGACCGGTGCCCGGGTCAAGGTTGTCGACAACCTCTCCACCGGCCGGTTGGACAACCTCGACGACGCCCGCCGGGCCGGGCTGGCCGACCGGGACCTCGTGGTCGCCGACATCCGGGGACCGGCGGGCACGTCGGTCGTCACCCGGTGGCGCCCGGACGTGGTGGTCCACCTCGCCGCGCAGACCAGTGCGGCGGTGGCGGTCCGCGCTCCGGCGCCGGATGCGGACGCCAACATCTGCGGCACCCTCAACGTCCTGGACGCCGCCGCGTCGGCTGGGGTCGGACTGGTCGTCCATGCCGCGAGCAGCGCGATCTACGGCCGGGTACCCGCCGCCGGCCTGCCGGTCGGCGAGGAGACGCCGGTCGCCCCGACCCACCCGTACGGCATCAGCAAGGCGACCGGACTGCGCTACCTCGACTGGTACCGCGAGCGCCACGGCCTGGCGTACACCGCGCTGGTGCTGGGCAACGTCTACGGGCCACGCCAGACCGGTCCACACCGTGGGGTGGTGGCCCGGATGGCGGCGGCGCTGCTCTCCGGCGAACGGGCCGTCATCACCGGTGACGGCGGGCAGACCCGGGACTTCGTGTACGTCGGCGACGTTGCGCACGCGGTCGCCCTGGCCTGCGTCACCGACGGCGTCGGCATGGTCAACATCGGTACCGGCCGGGAGACCAGCATCACCGAGGCGTACGGGTTCATCGCGGCGACGGTGGGGGCGGACGGACCGCCCCGGCACGATCCGCCGGTGCCCGGGGAGATCCGCCGGATGGCCCTGGACCCGTCCCGGGCCGGTACCCGGCTCGGCTGGCAGCCGACGGTGGACCTGGCCGAGGGGGTCGCGCTGGTGGTGGCCGACGGTCGGCGGCGCCTGGCCCGGGAGCGGCTCGCGTCGGTCCGGTAGCGGACCGGACTGTCGGCGGGTCCGCCCGCCCGGTCCGGACCGGGCGGGCGGGGGCGGGTCCGCTCAGACCCGGCAGAGGATCTCGTGGTGCGGAACGGTGAACCAGGCGTCCGGGTGTGCGGCCCAGCGCAGCCAGCCGTCGGCCATCCGGTGCAGGTCGCCCTCGTCGGCACCGTCGGCCAGGAAGGTGCGGCCGAGGGCGGCCCGGGTCACCCGCTCGGCCTGGGTCTCCGCCCACCAACTCCGGTCGTCCTCGCTACTGAAGCGCCACTGTGCGGCACTGGTCACGATCTCGGTGAAGCCGGCCGCCCGCGCCCAGCCGGCCAGGCGCGGCCCGGCGTCCGGCTCACCGCCGGCGGCCCGGGCGGCCCGCCGGTACCGGGCCAGCCACTCGTCGAGTTCCGGGACCCGTGGGTACCAGTCGAACGCGGAGTAGTCGCTGTCCCGGGCGGCGACGAGCCCACCTGGCCGGGTGACCCGGCGCATCTCGGTGAGCGCGGTGACCGGGTCCCCGACGTGCTGGAGCACCTGGTGGGCGTGCGTGACGTCGAACGTGTCGTCGGGCAGGGCCAGGGCGTGGACGTCGGCGACGGCGAGGGTGACGTTCCCGCGCGCCGATATCTCCTGCCGCGCCCGGTGCGCGGCGTCGGCGCTGCTGTCCAGCGCGGTGACCGGCCCCGGTGCGACCCGGGCGGCCAGGCCGGCGGTGATGGTGCCCGGCCCGCAGCCGACGTCCAGCAGGGACATGCCCGACACCAGGTGCGGCAGCAGGTACGCCGCCGAGTTCTCCGCCGTACGCCAGCCGTGCGACCGGAGCACCGACTCGTGATGGCCATGGATGTAACGAGCTGCCGCGTCGTTCAACTGCCTCTCCCTCCAACGATGACCCGACGCTATCGTCGATCTCATTTTATGGGAGATCTATCTTGCTATATGAGATGACTTGAGCGCCCCGCCGAGGAACCGGCACCGACCCGGGGCCGCTGCGGCGACGGCGTGGGTAGGCGTGCACGGCGGCAGCGTCACCCAGCCGCCGCCTGTCGAGCTGCACCGTCTCTGCCAGCACGCCCCGGTCTGGACGTCACCCATGCGCACACACTTGTTGTACTGTCCGTAGTGGCCGTCGGTCGGCGGTAGCGACCGGTGGACACCGTCCCAGCCCTCAACCTGGGAGTACCCATGCCGGATGTCGATCCGCGTTTCGGTGCGCACCTGCGTGCGCTGCGTACCAGCCGGGGGCTCTCCCTACGAGCCCTGGGTCAGCTCGCGCACCGGGGTAAGAGCCACCTCCACGACCTGGAGACCGGCGCCAAGGCGCCCACCCCCGATACCGCTCGGCACCTCGACAGGGTTCTCAGGGCTGGTGGGATGCTCGCCCGGCTGGTCGATCAGCCCGTCGATCACGATGCCGAAGCCGAGGAACTGCTGACCCGGGTCAGGGCCAGTGACGTCAGCGCCGAGACGCTCTCCCGGATCGAGGCTGGTGTCGATGACCTGGCCAGCGCCTATGCGACCACGCCGTCCGTCGACCTGCTCCCCATGGTGCGGCGGCACCTGGCGTACGTCAGCAGACTGCTGGACGGACACGGCACCCTCGCGCAGCGACGGCGGCTCGTCGTTGCCGGTGGCTGGCTCAGCATCCTTCGGGCGACCGTGCACATCGACCTTCAGCAGCGGTCGGCTGCCGGAGCGCACCTGACTGCCGCCGGGAAGCTCGCCGAGCACGCCGAGCATGCGGAGATCCAGGCATGGTGCCTGGAGACCCACGCGTGGGAGTCGCTGACCAAGGGTGACTACCCGCGGTCCATCGACCTTTCCCAACAGGCTCAGCGGGTGGCTCCTCGGGGCAGTTCGGCGCACATCCAGGCCACCGCACAGGAAGCACGGGTGTGGGCGCGGATGGGCGAGGTCCGGCTTACCCGTGGTGCACTCGACCGCCTGGAGCGGTTGACCACCAACCTGCCCGTACCGGAACGGGCCGAGCACCACTACCGGTACGACCCGACAAAGGCGTTGGCGTACACCGCGACAACGCTGGCGTGGGCCGGCGATCCGGCTGCGGAACAGGTCGCCCGGTCCGCGCTGGCGGAACTGGACCCGCGCGGAGACGGCGGTGACCGGCCACGGCGTTCGGCTTCGGCCCGCCTTGATCTGGCACTCGCGCTCGTGGCCGCCGACCAGCCGGACGAAGCCTGTGCGGTCGCGGTCGAGGCGGTCACCTCGGGTCGGGTTGCGTCGTCGAACTGGTGGCGGGCGCGGGAGGTGCTACGGCGGGTCGAGTCGACAGGAGCGACGGAAGCGAACACGCTGCGTGAGGTGTACGAGGCGTACCAGCCGGCTACCCGATAGCGGACAGCGGACACGACCGGCGGACACCTGCCACCTTCAGGTCACCTTCCGATTACCTGATGCTGTTAGCGAGGGTTGGTCCGACGTGAGTAGTCGAATGCTTGGGCCACCGATCTGACTCGGGCGCGGCGCGGTTTCCTCTTTGAAGCCCACCGTCGCCCCGCCAGCGGAGGTAGTGATGAGTGGTGACGAGTCGGCGGCGTGCCGGGGTGAGCAGGTCGAGCAGACGGAGCGGGAGGCCGCGAAGCAACGGCTCCTCGATCAGGCCGAGGCGGATCGGATACCGGCGGAGGAGATCACGCGGGCGGTGCCGGATCGGCGGTGGCGTCGTGGACAGCACTGAGTTGTTGCCGATCGGTCGGCGGGTGGCGTACTGGCGTGGGCGGCGGAGGTTGTCGCAGCAGGTGTTGGCCGACCGGTTGGGGAAGTCGAAGAGCTGGGTGGACAAGGTCGAGCGGGGTGTGCGGTCGTTGGACCGGGTGTCCACGATCGAGGAAATCGCCACGGTGCTGCGGATCGACGTGGCGGTGCTGCTGAGCCGGAGCGTGCCACCTGCCGAGGCTACCGGTCGGGTCGCGGGTGTGGAGCTGGTCGGGGCGGCCTTGTCGGCGTACGAGATCGCATTGGGCCGTTCGGCCCGGGTGCCGGTACCGCCCGTCGACCGGTTGGTGGAGAGCGTGCGGCATGCCTGGACCAGTTTCCAGCACGCCCGTTATCCGCAGGTGGTGACGTTCCTGCCGGGGCTGTTGGCCGCCGCGCAGCGTGCGCACGCGGATGATCCGGTGTCGGGCCGTGGTCCGCTGGTGGAGGCGTACCGGGTGACGGCGGCGGTGTTGGTGAAGCTCGGTGAAGTGGATCTTGCCTGGGTGGCCGCCGACCGGGCGATGAATGTGGCGTCAGGTGATCCCGTGCTCGTCGCCGCCGCTGCGGTGCAACTCGGTCAGGTGTTACGTGCGGCGGGTCGGAGCCGGCCAGCGCAGGTGGCGATGCGGGCGGCGGCGTACCGGGTCGCCCCACCCGATCTCGACGATGGCGCCCCGCCGGAGGTGTCGTTGTGCGGGACGCTGCTCGTCCAGGCGGCCCTGGCTGCCGCCGGCCAAGGCGATGGTCGGGCGGTTGCGGAGTTGATCGACGAGGCCGCCGACCTGGCCGCCCGGGTGGGTGACGGTCAGGATCATCATCGGACGGGGTTCGGGCCGACCGCGGTGGACCTGGCCCGTACCACGGCAGCGGTCGAGCTGGGCCAGGTGGACGAGGCGGTGGCCTGGCACGAGAAGACGACCACGCGGGACGGGTGGCGGTGGCTCGCCGCCGAGCACCGCGCCGCGCACCTGGTCGACGCCGCGCGGGCGTACCTGCTGGTCGGCGACCCGGCCACCGCAGGCCGGCTGCTGGTCGATGCCGACCGGGTCGCGCCGGCCGAGGTCCGGCACCGCCCGTCCGCGCGGGCGGTGGTCGCCCGGGTGGCCCGTGACCCGCACGTCCCGGCGATGGTCCTCCCGCTCGTCACCGCGCTCGGCCTGAGCTGACCGGAGCGGGACGTTCAGGTGGGGGAGAGGCGGTGGGTCAGCGCGGTGTGCCGGCGACCGGTACCGGCGGTACGGACCGCGATCGCGATCGCCTTACGGCTGCCGGCCAGCACGACCAGCTTCCGGGCCCGGGTCACCGCGGTGTAGAGCAGGTTGCGTTGCAGCATCGTGTACGACCCCATGGTCACCGGGATGACCACGGCCGGGTACTCGCTGCCCTGGGAGCGGTGCACCGTGATGGCGTACGCGTGCTGCAACTCGTCTAACTCGTCGAAGTCGTACCCGACCTCCTCGTCCTCGTCGGTGCGGACGGTGAGCCGCTGCTCGTCCGGGTCGAGGGCGGTGACCACCCCGACGGTGCCGTTGAAGACCCCGGCGGTGCCCTTGTCGTAGTTGTTGCGGATCTGGATGACCTTGTCGCCGACCCGGAACACCCGGGCCCCGTGCCGCCGCTCGGGCATGCCCTCCCGGTGCGGGGCGAGCGCCTGTTGCAGGGTGACGTTCAGGTTGGCCGAGCCGGCCGGACCCCGGTGCATCGGCGTGAGCACCTGGATGTCCCGGGGTTGCAGCCCGAACCGGCGGGGGATCCGCCGGGCCACGATCTCCACCACCTGCTCGGCGGTGGCCTCCGGTTCGTCGCTGGGGAACAGGAAGAAGTCCGGGTACTCGCCGAGGGCCGGCGGCAGGCCGTCGTTGATCCGGTGCGCGTTGACCACCACGCCGGACTGCTGGGCCTGCCGGAAGATCCGGGTCAGCCGCACCCGGGGGATGGCGTCGGCAGCCAGGATGTCGCGCAGCACCTCACCGGCCCCGACCGAAGGCAACTGGTCGACGTCCCCGACCAGCAGCAGGTGCGCGCCGTTGGGTACCGCCCGGATCAGTTTGTTCGCCAGGATCAGGTCCAGCATGGACGACTCGTCGACCACGATCAGGTCGGCGTCGATCGGGTTGTCCCGGTCGTGGGTGGGGTCGCCGCCGGGCCGCAGCTGCAACAGCCGGTGTACGGTGGCCGCCGGGTGACCGGTCAGTTCGGTCATCCGTTTGGCGGCCCGGCCGGTCGGCGCGGCCAGGACGATCTTCGCCTTCTTCGCGGCGGCCAGCTCGATGATCGACTTCACGGTGAACGACTTTCCGCAGCCCGGCCCGCCGGTGAGCACGGCGACCTTCTCGGTCAGCGCCAGCCGGACCGCCTGCTCCTGCTCGTCGGCGAGGTCGGCGCCGGTGCGGGTCCGCAGCCAGGCCAGCGCCCGGGTCCAGTCCACGTCGGCGAACGCGGGCAGCCGGTCGGCGCTGGTCCGGGACAGTCGCAGCAGCCCTCCGGCCAGTGACTGCTCGGCCCGGTGGAAGGGGACCAGGTAGACCGCCGGGATGGTGCCGCCCTCGCTGGTCGGGTTCGGCACCTGCTCCCGGACCACCCCCTCCTCGGCGGCGAGCCCGGTCAGGCACTCCCGGACCAGGTCGGCGGGTACCCCGAGGATGGTGGCGGCGTCGGCGACCAGGTTCGGCTCCGGCAGGTAGCAGTGCCCGGCGTCGGCGGCCTCGGAGAGGGTGTACTGGATGCCCGCGCGGACCCGCTGCGGGCTGTCGTGCGGGATGCCCACCGCCTGGGCGATGGTGTCGGCGGTCTTGAAGCCGATGCCCCAGACGTCGGCGGCCAGCCGGTACGGCTCGTTGCGCACCACCGAGATCGACGAGTCGCCGTACTTCTTGTAGATGCGTACCGCCAGCGAGGTGGACACCCCGACGCCCTGGAGGAAGACCATGACCTCCTTGATCGCCTTCTGCTCCTCCCAGGCCGCGCCGATCGCCGCGCTGCGCTTGCGGCCCAGGCCGTGCACCTCGGTCAGCCGGCCGGGCTCCTCCTCGATGATCCGCAGGGTGTCCACGCCGAAGGTTTCCACGATCCGGGCCGCGGTCTTCGGGCCGACCCCCTTGATCAGCCCGGAGCCCAGGTAGCGTTCGATGCCCTGCACCGTCGCCGGCAGCACGGTCGTGTACGAGTGCACCTCGAACTGCCGCCCGTACTTCGGATGCGACCCCCACCGGCCGACCAGCCGCAGGCTCTCCCCGGGCTGTACCCCGAGCAGCGCGCCGACCACGGTCAGCAGGTCGTCGCCGCCGCGTCGGGTGGCCACCCGGGCGATGGTGTAGCCGGTCTCCTCGTTGGCGTACGTGATCCGTTCCAGGACCGCCTCCAGCACGGTGCCGGGC
>NZ_WVUH01000010.1 GCF_017614955.1 Micromonospora echinofusca | reverse complement strand
GAATCACCCGGCGGCCCGTCACGGTAGGGGTGCTACCGACGACCCGGATCAGAAGATGCTGACCCCGTAGGCGCTCAGCGCCTCGGTCACCGGCTGGAAGTAGGTCGTGCCGCCCCAGGTGCAGTTGCCGCTGCCACCGGAGGTCAGGCCCAGGGCGATGGTTCCGCTGACCAGCGCGCCGCCGCTGTCGCCCGGCTCGGCGCAGACGCTGGTCCGGATCATGCCGTAGACCGAGCCCTCGGCGTAGTTGACCGTGGCGTTGAGCGCGGTCACCGAGCCGCTGCGCAGCCCGGTGGTGCTGCCGCTGCGCTGCACCGACTGGCCGACGTACGCGTTACCGGCGGCGGTGATGTCCCGGTAGCTGCCGTTGTAGAGGTAGAGGTTGCCGGCGGCGTTGGCCGAGTTGCTGTGCCGCACGATGCCGTAGTCGTTGCCCGGGAAGCTGGTGCCGGTCCGGGTGCCGAGCAGGCTGGTCTGCGCGGAGTTGGAGTACCAGCTCGACGAGATGTTGGTGCAGTGGCCGGCGGTCAGGAAGTAGTAGGTGCCGGCGCTGTTGCGCACGTTGAAGCCGAGCGAGCAGCGGCCGCCGCCACCGGCGTAGATGGCCTGCCCGCCGGAGATCCGGGTGCTCAGCACGCCGGACTCGGACTCCAGCCGGACGGTGCCGCCGAGGCTCTCCACCGCGGCCTTGACCCGGTCGAGCTTGGCGCCGGTGACGGTGCTGTCGACGGACATCACGACCTGGTTGCTGACCGGGTCGATCCACCACGCGGTGCCGGGGATCTTGGCCGACTTCTCCAGGACCGAGGTGGCCCGGTTGAGTTCGGCCGCACCACGCTTGACGATCTTCGCGGTCGCGCCGGCGGCCCGCACCTGACGGGCGGCGGCCTCGTCGGTGACGGTGACGACCATCTTGCCGCTGGCGTCGGCGTACGCGCCTGCGGAGCGGTCACCGAGCCGCTCGGACAGCGAGGCGGCGGCGTCGGGCGAAGCGGCGGGCGCGGCCTGCGCGGGCGCGCTCATCAGCGAGCCGGCGACCAGGGTACCGGCGGCAACGATCGTCACGGCGCGGCGGAGCGATGACCTCGTGGGTCGCATACGGGGCCTCCCGAAGGGGGTGGGGGACCTGTCCTGTTGACACGTCCCGGACCAACCCGGTTGATCTGGGGGAATCGACCGGGCTGAGCTGAAGTATTCACATGTTTCACTGTCCAGGCAAGACCGGTTGCCGCGAAATTCACCGGGACGAAACCCATCGGATCGCCTCATATCCCACCGACGCCGCCACCCGGACGGCTGATGGGTCGGCGATCCGGGTGGTGGATGACGGAATCGCCTGGACGGCCGATGGCATGGCCCCTTCCGGACACCCCCCTGCCCGTCCGGACGATCGTGACGCAGGTTGTCTATATCTATTTGCGTCTATACGATCTGTCCACCCCGTCTTGTCCCGGCACCCGTGATCCGGAGGCCCCCATGTCCCACCGCCGCAGAGCGCTGACCGTGCTCGCCGCCGTCACCGCGTTCGTCACCCTCGCCGCCGCACCGGCGGTCGCCGACGCCGGGCCGCCACCGAACTCGATGGCCAGTCTCGGCGACTCGATCACCCGCGGGTTCAACGCCTGCGGCTGGTACGTCGACTGCACGTCCCGGTCGTTCAGCACCGGCGACTACTCCTCGGTCAACAGTCACTACCTGCGTATCCGCACGGTGAACCCGAACATCGGCGGTCGCAACTTCAACGACGGCAAGACCGGCGCGAAGTCCGCCGACATGTACGGCCAGGCGGGCAGCGCGGTGAGCCAGGGCGTCGGGTACGTCACCATGCTGATCGGCGCCAACGACGCCTGCACCGGTTCGGAGTCGACGATGACACCGGTCGCCACCTACCGGGCGAACATCGACGCCGCGCTCAACCGCCTGAAGTCGGGCCTGCCCGACGCCCGGGTGTTCCTGATCAGTGTTCCCGACATCCACCGGCTCTGGTCGGTCGGCAAGGACAGCTCCAGCGCCCGTACCGCGTGGTCGCTCTTCGGCATCTGCCAGTCGATGCTGGCCAACCCCACCTCCACGGCGCAGGCCGACGTGGACCGGCGGGCCCGGGTACGGCAGCGGGTCGTCGAGTACAACACGCAGCTCGCCCAGGCGTGCGCGGCGTACGGCGCGAACTGCGCCTTCGACAACAACGCGGTGTTCGGCTACCCGTTCAGCCTGAGCCAGCTCTCCACCTGGGACTACTTCCACCCGAACACGGCCGGCCAGCAGGTCCTGGCGAGCGTGTCGTACGGCGCCGGTTTCGGCTGGTGAAACCCGGCGGGGCGCCGGGCGGGTCAGCCCGTCCGGCGCCGCGCCCCCGGGCCCGGCGAGGGCCGGACCTCCCGGGGCTCGGTCACGTCGTGGCCGTCGGCGCAGCGCAGCACCACCCGGACCGCGCCGCCACAGTCCGCGTGCCGCACCGCCAGCGGCGAGCCGTCCGGGTCGGCGAGGTACCGGTCACCCCAACCGAGCACCGCCACCAGCACCGGCCAGAGATCCATGCCCATCGCGGTCAGCCGGTACTCGTACCGGACCCGGGACCCCGGCTCGCGGTACGGCTCACGGCGCAGCACCCCCCGGTCGACCAGGGTGGCCAGCCGGTTGGTCAGGACCTGACGGGGAATGCCGGTCCGGACCCGCATGTCGTCGAACCGCCGGACACCGTTGAAGACCTCCCGCAGCACCACCAGGGTCCACCGCTCACCGAGGATCTCCATGGCGCGGGCGATGGTGCAGTTCTCCACCGACCAGTCCAGTGCTGCGGGTCTCATCCCCCCAGGCTAGGTCTCGTTGACAGACGCAGCAACTGCTGCCAGGCTGCGTCCATGACACAGACCCAGGATCCGGTACGGAGCCGGACGTTCGCCTGGCCGGACCCGGCGGGCCACCGCGCGCTGCTCGGTCAGCGCGGCGGCCTCGACCTGCTGCACGCGATGATCGCCGGTGAGCTGCCGCCACCCCCGGTCGCCCACCTGCTCGACATGGGCGCCATGACGGCGGCCGACGGACGGGTCACCGTCGAACTGGCCCCGCAGGAGTTCCACTACAACCCGCTCGGCACGGTGCACGGCGGGGTGCTGTCCACCCTGCTGGACACCGCAGCCGCCTGCGCCGTTCACACCACGTTGCCGCTCGGCACCGGGTACACCTCACTGGACCTGAACGTGAGGTTCCTCCGCCCGGTGACCGTCGACTCCGGCCTGCTGACCTGCACGGGCACGGTACTGCACCGGGGTCGGCGTACCGCGCTGGCCGAGGCGAGACTGACCGATGCCGCCGGCCGGCTGGTCGCCCACGCCACCTCCAACTGCCTGATCTTCCCGCTCGACGCGGCGGCCTGACCGCCGGCCGACCGACGGTCGGACCGCGCTCGACGGTTGGCTCGTCAGTGGCCAGCGGTCGACGGCTGGGCGTCAGGGACCGGCGGTCAGCGGTCGACGGCTGGGCGTCAGTGACCGGCGGTCAGCGGTCGACGGCTGGGCGTCAGTGACCGGCGGCGGTCAGCGATTGACGGCTGGCGAGCCGGGCCCGACGGGCCTCGCGCCGCTCCTCGAACCGGGACGCGGCCTGCTCCAGACTGTCGAGGTGCCGGGCCAGTTCCTCCCGGGCCGCCTCCCCGTCGGCGTCCAGGCCGGTCACGTTGAACACGTCCCACTGTCGCAGCACCGGGGCGACCACCTCGTCACGGTGCTGCCGCAGGTCGTAGATGCCGGCCAGGGCGATCTCCACCGACTTGCGGGCGAAGCCCTCGATCCCGTTGCCCGGCATCTGGAAGTCGAGCACCACGTCGGTCACCGCCCGCATCGCCTGGCTGGGCGCCAGCTCGAAAGCCGCCCCGAGCAGGTTGCGGTAGAAGATCATGTGCAGGTTCTCGTCGGCGGCGACCCGGGCCAGCAGCGCCTCACAGGTCGGGTCGCCACTGGCCCGGCCGGTGTTGCGGTGCGAGATCCGGGTGGCCAGTTCCTGGAACGACACGTACGCCAGGGAGTGCAGCACCTCGTCGCCGTGCACGTTGGTGTACCCGGCGGACATGTGGGTCATCCGGGCCCGCTCCAGGGCCACCGGGTCGACGCTGCGCGCGACGGTCAGGTAGTCCCGGATCGCGGTGCCGTGCCGCCCCTCTTCCGCCGTCCATCGGTGCACCCAGTTCCCCCAGGCGCCGTCCCGACCGAACAGGGTCGCGATCTCGTGGTGGTACGAGGGCAGGTTGTCCTCGGTGAGCAGGTTGACCACCAGGGCCGTGCGGGCCACGTCCGGGATCGTCGAGTCCTCCGGCGACCACGCCTGGCCACCCAGCGGTCCGTCGAAGGTACGGCCCTCGCTCCACGGCACGTACTCGTGCGGGAACCATTCCTTGGCGACCGACAGGTGCCGGTCGAGGTTGCGGGCGACGACGGGCTCCAGCTCGATGAGCAGGGCGGTCTGGCTCAGTGGTGCGGCGACGGACACAACATCTCCCTACGGTGGCGTAACTTACGCTACCGTAGGTCGGATTCGTCGTTCACGCCAGTCCCGACCGCCCCGCTCACCCGAAGGGGGCCCGTACCCGGGCCGACCCGGTGGCACGCGGGCCGACCCGGCGGGCCCGGCCAGCACGCCCGCCGGGTCGGTACGCCAGCCGACCTGTCAGGCCGGGCCGGTACGCAGCCAGAAGGAGGCCGGGAGGTAATGCTCGGTGAGCCCGAGCCGCTGCCAGAGCGGCCCGGCGACCGCGCTCAACTCCGGATCGTCGGCGAGGTACGCGTTCGGCAGTTCCACCTGCCAACGCCCCGGCCCGGCGAGCAGGAAGGCGGCCAGCAGGTACTGCTCGTTGTAGTGCCGGTACCGCCACTGCGGCGGGTAGTCCCGGGGCAGCATGATGTCGTGGATCTGGACCAGCACCCCGGGACGCAGCCGGGGCAGCACCTCGAAGAAGAAGACGCTGACGTCCGAGCCCATGAACGCCCGGTGCGAGCCGTCGAAGAAGACGATGTCCCCGGCTTCCAACTCGTCGAAGACCGCCAGGTCGGCCCGTTCCAGCGGCGAGCGGACCACCTCGTCGCAGAGCACGTCGACCGCCGCCCGGGGCGCCGGGTCGATCGAGGTGATCCGGGTACGCAGCCCGTGGTCCCGGACCGCCCGCCGGGCGAACTTCGTCGAGTTGCCCGAGCCGATCTCGACGTACCGGCGCGGGTCGCCCGCCGCCAGGAACCCGTAGAGCGCCAGCGCGTCCAGCGGCGGCAGCCACCCGTTGACCCAGTACGGCTCCCCCGAGTCCAGGTCGCCGCGCAGCGGGATGTCGGCCAGCCGGTCGGCGTACCCCAGGAACCCGCGCAGGTGGTCGACGTACCTGTCCCGCCCAGCGGCGAGCAGCCGGGTCAACTCCGGGTGGTCCGGGCGGCCGTACCCGAACCGGGGTTCCGGCTGCACCGGGAAGTCCACGAAGATCGGCCGGCGTAGCCCGAGGGCGGAGAGCACCAGCCCGTGCAGCACCGGCCGGCGCTCCAGCCGGGCCAGCGGACCGGCCAGGAACGGCAGGGTGGCGAGCACCTCCACACCGGAGGCGGTGGCCAGGGCACTGCGCAGCCGCCGGGTGAGGCCCCGGGCCCCGCCACCGGACACCCGGGCCGGCGGGCGCAGCCGTACGCTCTGCTGGTCGTCGACGGTCATGACGGGACTCCTTCGAGAGTGTCGGCGGTGGCGCCGGTCCGGCGCCGACCGGTGGTGGTGAGCAGGCCGAGGATCACGGCGGTGGAACCGATGTCGCCGACGGTCAGCAGCACCCGGCTGAGGGCGACCAGGGTGACCAGGTCGGCACCGCCGAGCAGCCCGGCCAGCACCACGGCCAGCGCCACCTCGCGGACCCCCAGGCCGGTCGGCATGACCACGGCGAAGATGCCGACCACCACGGAGATCGCGAAGCCGCCCACGCCGAGCCAGAGGGCCGAGCCCGGGGCGGCACCGAGCGCGACGGCGAGCACCGTGATGTGCAGGCCGCTGACCACCCAGCCGAGCAGCATCAGCCCGGTCACCCGGAGCAGGACCGGCCGGTCGGGCAGGACGGGACCGGCGGGTCCGCCGCCGGCCGTCCCGGTGCCGCCCCGGCGCAGCAACCGGGCGGCGGCGGCCAGCGCGCCGGCGAGCAGGCGGGGCGCGGCCAACGGCACCAGGGCGGCGACCACCACCGGCAGCAGCAGCCACCACCAGGGTTCCCGGGCGACCAGCCAGGGCAGGGCGAGGACCCCGGTAAGCAGGCCGGCGACGACGCCCAGTCCCTGGCTGGCCAGGAAGGCGGCGGCGAGCCGGGCCGGCGGCTGACGCAGGGGTTTCGCCATCGCGGCGTGCGCGACGGTCGGCCACACCCCACCGGGTATGTACCGGGTCAGTCCGCCGAGGAAGAACACCCAGCCGGCGTCCCGCAGCGACAGGCGGGTACCCAGGCCGGCCAGCAGCAGCCGCCAGCCGAAGAACCCGGGTACCCCGCCGACGGCGGCCAGTACTCCGGCGAGCAGGGCGGTGGACCAGCCGACGGTCCGCAGGCTCTCCGCCATGCCGTGCCGGACCCGCCAGACCTGCCAGCCGAGGAAGGCCAGCACGGCGGCGTACCCGAGCAGTTTCACCACCGGCCAGAGCCGGGCCCGGCCGGGCCGCCGGGACGTACCGGCGGTCGGTCCGGCGGTCGGTCCGGCGGTCGGTCCGGCGGTCACCGGGTACCGCCCAGGGAGAGGGTCATCTCCTGCAACCGGTGGTCGGACATGCCCGCCATGTCGTGCAGCCGGTAGCGGTGCGCGGTCCAGTCGGCGGAGACGAACGACCAGTCCACCCGCCACCAGGGGAGCCCCGCGATGCTCCACGACGTCGGGTACAGCGATCCGCTGGCCCGGCCGACGTCGGTGAGCCGCCCGGTGAGCCCGGCCAGGTCGGCCATGGCCGGGCTGGTGTTCAGGTCACCGGCGAGCAGTACCGGCAGCCGGTTGCGGTCCAGGTCGGCCAGCAGCCCCCGGTACTGGTCCTGCCGGCGGTGGAAGAACAGGTGCCGCCGGTCGTAGAAGGTCTCCCCCAGCGGGCTGCTGAGGTCGAGCGGGATCAGCAGGTGGGTGTTGTACACCGACACGGTCCGCGCGCCGATCCGCAGGTCGGTGCGGAGCGACTTGACCTCCCAGTAGTGGGTGTACCAGTCGGCGTCGGCGGGCGGGTCGGCCGGCAGGGCGGTCACCCCGACGATCGGGAACCGGCTCAGGGTCACCAGCTCCCCCCGGGCGGCGAGCTGGTAGCCGGGAAACTCCCGCCGCAGCCGGGCCAGGTCGGCGTCGCGGACCGCCGGGTCGTCGTGCGGCTTGTACTCCTGGAGCAGGTAGACGTCGGCGGGCCGGGCGGTGATCGCGGCGTAGAACCGGTCCGGGTCGTCGGTGTGGTTCCACACGCCGGTGTTCCAGGAGACCACCCGCAGCGCGTCCGGCGGTGCCGGTGACACCGGGCGCAGCACGCCCGGGTTGAGTCCGGACAGGCCGGCGCCGAGCAGCAGCCCTCCGGCGGCGAGCAGCGCGACCCGGCCGCGTGCCGCGCCGGCCAGCGGGGCCAGCGCGAGCAGCAGCACCGGTACGGCCAGGAAGGCCAGCGGTGGGGTCAGGTCCGGGGCCAGCCACAGCCACCAGCGACCGCTGACCAACCGGTGCGTCACCACGAAGGCGAGCCAGGCACCGGCGGCGTACGGCAGCAGCCGGGCGGTCCGGAGCCGACGACGACGCGGCGGCGCGGGGGCCGCCGACGGCGCGGGAACCGGTGCGGCGTCGGGACCGGCCGGGGGCGCGTGGACCGGGGCGGTGTCGGCCGGGCTCATGCGGTGACCGCCTCCTGGTCGTAGAGCCGCCGGAACCGCCGCGAGCAGGCCCACTGCACCAGTCCGGCGGCGACCCCGACCCCGATGGTCAGGTTGACCAGCAGGTGCATGGCCGCGAAGAAGGCCGTGTACGGCAGTCCCCGGATCCGCCACACGTACCGGTACATCCGGCCGTCGGAGGCCAGCCAGACCAGCAGCAGCAGGGCCGGCAGCACCGCCCAGGCGGCACCGAACAGCAGCGGCAGCGGGGCGGTCGCGGCGGCCAGCCAGGACGCCAGCCCGGTGCCCGACTCGGCGGAGGTGACCACGCCGACCACCCGCCGCCGGTTGAGGAAGAACGGGATGTGCACCCGGGTGCGGGTGAACACCTTGTAGACGGCGATGCGCAGGTTGGCGTCGTCGTCGTGGCGGCCGATCACCGACGAGGTCATCCGCACCTCGTACCGGTCGGTGAGCCGCTCCCCGACGTCGGCGCCCTCGCTCTGGTCCAGCCGGGGGTTCCACGGCCCGACCTCGGCCCAGATCCGGGCCGGGATGGCCAGGATCGCGGTGGAGAGGAAGCCGGTGATGCTGCCCTCGGCGATCTTGAAATACCAGTGCCGGTACAGGTTGCGGTAGTCCTTGACCAGGCTGTCCCGGACCAGTGGCACGGTGTCGTAGTTGCCGCAGACCGCCCCGATGCGCGGGTCGGAGTCGAGCACCGCCAGGGCGGTGGCGACCGCGTCGGGGGCCAGCGCCACGTCCGAGTCGACGAACATCAGGATCTCGCCCCGGGCCGCCTCGGCACCGATGTTGCGGGCCGTCGAGGGTCCGCTGTTGGTCGGCGTACGGAGCACCGTCACGTCCGGGAACGACCGGGCCACCGCGACCGAGTCGTCGGTACTGCAGTCGTCGACCACGATCACCTCCAGCGCCGGGTGGGTCTGCTCGGTCAGGGCACGCAGGCAGAGCCGGAGCACGGTGGCGTAGTTGTAGTTGGGCACGATCACGGAGACCAGCGGCGGGTGGGCCACGGGGTTCACCAACCTTCGAGCGAGTCGGCCGGCCGGACGGTGGCCGGCGGGCGGTTACGGGTGCGGGTGGACGGGCCGAACGACGGGTCCCGCAGGGCGCGGAGCAGACCCACCGCCGCGCCGGCGATCATGGCCAGGTTGACCAGCAGGTGCATGGCGACGGCGACGCCGAGGAACCGCCACCCGCCGGTGCGGCGCAGCAACCGCGCCAGGGGCAGGTTCGCCCCGACGAAGAGCGTGAGGCCGAGCACCGGGAGCAGGGCCGGCCACCACGCCGGCGACGGCGGTACCGGCGTGGCGGCCAGCAGCGCCGCCGGCAGGCCGGCCACGGTCAGCGCGGCGGCGAGCACCCCGAGGGTGGGGTTGAGCACCAGGCCCTGCCGCCGGTACCGGTTGCGCAGCGAGTACGGCATCAGCTGGGCCCGCCGGTACTGCTCGCCGAGCAGCGGTCGCAGCCGGTCCGCCTCGTCGTGCCAGCCGCGTACCGCGCCACTCAGCCGGATCCGGTGCCGGACCAGCAGCCGTTCGCTGTACTCGTCGTCCTCGGCGCTGCGCAGGTTCTCGTCGAACGGGCCGAGTTCGTCGAGGACCGCCCGGGGGACGGCGGCGAGGGCGAACACGGCGGAGTCGACCGGTCCGACCGCACGGGTCAGCGCGGAGTGGATGTGCAGCACCCGGTACCGCTCGACCGGACCGTCGTCGATCAGCGGGTCGGGGTGGTACACCCCGTACACGCAGCCGCAGTCGGGGTCGGCGGCGAGGTCGCGCAGTGCCGCCTCGACGGCGTCGGCGGCGAGGGCCACGTCGGAGTCGAGGAAGAAGACCACCTCGCCCCGGCTGGCCGCCACCCCGGCGTTCCGGGCGGCGGAGGGCCCCCGGTTGACCGGTTGGACGAGCACGGTGGCCCCGCAGTCGGCGGCGACGGCCGGCGAGCCGTCGGTGCTGCCGTCGTCGACCACGATCACCTCCAGCGGCGGGTGGGTCTGCGCGTACGCCGAGGTCAGGCAGAGCCGGAGGGTCTTCGCCGCGTTGTAGACCGGGACGACCACCGACACGGTGGGCAGGTTCGTCATGGCTCCTCCGGGAGCGAGAGCAGGACGGTCTGGGTCCGGTGGTCGGAGAGACCGCGTGGGCTGTCCAGCGCGTACCGGTGCACCCGCACCGTCGGGGAGACGAGCGCCCAGTCCAGCCGCCAGGCCGGCAGTGGACCCGCCGGCCAGGTGACCGGGTGCAGGTCGGTACCGGCGTCGGCGGCGTCCCGCAGCCGGTCCCGCAGACCGCGCAGGTCCCCCATCGCGGGGGTGGTGTTCAGGTCACCGCCCACCAGCACCGGGTACGGGTTGCCGGCCAGGTCGGCGGTCAGCGCCCGCAACTGGGTACGGCGGGCCCGGTCCCGTTCGGCGACGAAGTCCAGGAACCGGTGCGGGGCGAGGTTGACCTGCACGGGCAGGTGCACGTTGTACGCCGAGAGCACCCGGTCCCCGATCCGCAGGTCGGTGCGGAGCACCTTGGCGGCGGTGAAGACCTGCCCGAAGTCGGCATCGGCGGGCAGCGCCGCGTCCGGGCCGACCGGAGGACGGGCGAGCACCGGGAACCGGGACACGGTGAGCAGTTCGCCCCGGGCGACGACGGTGAAGCCGGGGAACGCCGCCCGGAGCCGGTCGACCGCGTCGACCGGACGGGCCCCGGCGAGGCCGGCGGTGGTGTCCCAGTGCAGGTACTCCTGGAGCAGGTACAGGTCGGCCCGCTGGTCGACCAGGAACCGCAGGAACCGGTCCGGCTCGTCGGCCTGGTCCCAGTAGCCGGTGTTCCAGACCAGGACCCGCAGCGCACCGGCGGGTACCGGTGGCGGGTCGCCGCCGGCCAGTGCCGCCGGGTGCAGCCCGGCGTGCGGCAGGCCGAGGGCGAACGCCCCGGCCGTGGCGGCGAGGACCACGGCCCGGGGCCGGGCGGGCAGCGGCCGGCGCAGCAGCCGCGCCGCCGGTACGGCGGCGGCCACCAGCAGCGGCACCACCGCGTACGCCAGCGGGGGCGCCAGGTCCGGCAGCAGCCAGAACCACCACCGGCCGGTGAACACCCGGTGCCCGACGACGAGGAGCAGCCAGCCGACCGCGACGGTGAGCACCAGCCGGGTGGCCGGGCACCAGCGCGGGCGGGGTACCGGGCCGGTGCCGGCCGGCGCACCGGGGGCGGCCGACGGACCGGCGGCCCGTCCGTCGGGTGCGTCCCGGTCCGGGGCCAGCGGGGTCGGTCGGGTCATGCCGGTACCCGGGTCGGCTGCGGACCGTTCTCGTAGAGGTGGCGGAACGGGCGCGAGCAGAACCACTGCACCGCACCGGCGACGGCACCGGCGACGATGGCCAGGTTGAGCAGCCACTGCACGGCGAGGAAGGCGGGCAGCAACCGGGGCCGGCGCCGCAGCACGAACCGGTACATGCCGGCGTCGCTGGCCACGAAGCCGACCGCGAGCGCCGCCGGCAGCAGCGCGCCGACCGGGCCGGTCAGCGCGGGCAACGGCAGGGTCAGGGTGGCCAGCAGGGCGAACACGCTGCCCCACATCCGGGCGGCGGTCTCGAACCCCTTGGCGGCCCGTCGCCGCCGGGCGTAGAGCGGCATCCGCAGCCGGCACCGGTGGAAGACCTTGCGCAGCAACGGCCAGAGCAGGTGGTCGTCGCGGTGCCGGCCGTGGATCGCGTCGGTCAGCCGGATCGGGTACCGGGCGGAGAGCCGCTCGCCGTACTCCACCTCCTCGGTCTGCCGCAGTCCCTCGTGGAACGGGCCGAGTTCGGCGAAGACCCGGGCGGGCATCGCGCAGATCGCGGTGAACAGGAAACTGACGTCGCCGAGGGAGCTGATCCGCCAGTAGTGCGCCTGGAGGCACCGGCACTCCTGGACCAGGCTGTCCCGGGCCAGCGGGACGTCGTCGAGGCTGCCGCAGATCGCCCCGGCGGCCGGATCGTCGGCCAGCAGTTGCACCGCCCGGGCGACGGTGTCCGGCGGCAGTTCCACGTCGGAGTCGAGGAAGAGCAGGATCTCACCCCGGGCCGCCTCGGCACCGATGTTGCGGGCCACCGAGGGGCCGGCGTTGCGCGGGGTGGAGCGCACCTCGACGCCGAGCGCGCGGGCCACCGCCACCGAGTCGTCGGTGCTGTGGTCGTCGACGAAGACGATCTCCATCGGCGCGTACGTCTGGGCGTGCAGGGCGGGGATGGTCAGGGGCAGGGAGGACGCGTGGTTGTAGTTGGGCACGATGACGGACACCAGCGGGGCGGGCGTGGTCACGGATCTCCTTCGGAACGGGTGGTTCAGGGCAGCAGGGCGGTGAGCGCCGGGATCCGCGCGGCGGCGAGCAGACCGGCCAGGAGCACCCCCCAGAGCAGCCCGGTGACGAGTACCGCGCGGTCGCGCAGCAGGAGCCGGACCGGGTCACCGGCGGCCCGGCCGACCAGCGCGAGTTGCAGGTACCGGGAGGTCAGGTAGAGCACGATCGGGGTGGACAGCAGCATCGCGGCCTCCCCGTAGCCGGCCAGCGGAGCCTCGGTCCGCAGGTAGACCAGTCCGGCGGTGACCGCCAGGACGCTGGTGAGCTGCACCAGGTGGCCGGCGAGTTCCACGGTGTACCCGCGCAGCGCAGGCCGGTGGGCGGGTCCACTGTCCAGCAGTTCCTGCCGGCGTTTGCCGATCACCAGCAGCAGGCAGCCGGCGAAGACGGTCACCAGCAGCCAGCCGGAGACCGCGCCCCCGGTGGCCAGGTAGCCCTGCGCGACGCGCAGCACGAAGCCGAGCGCGACGGCACCGGCCTCCACCAGCGGTACGTGTTTCAGTCCCCGGCTGTACGCGACGTTGAGTACCAGGTAGCCCAGGACCGGTCCGGCGTGCCCGGGTGGCCCGGTCAGCAGCAGCCAGGCCAGCGCGCCGAGCAGCAACGCGCAGTAGAGCCAGGCCAGCGGGACCGGTACCCGGCCGGCGGCGATCGGTCGGTGCCGTTTGACCGGGTGGTTGCGGTCCCGCTGCCGGTCGGCGAGGTCGTTGCCGACGTAGACGGCGGACGAGGCGAGGACGAACACCCCGACGGCCCAGCCCAGCCGGACCAGGATGTCCACCGTCCACACCGGGGTCTCCAGCAGCGGGACGGGGACGACCAGCAGGCTCTTGACCCAGTGGGTGGGGCGGGACAGCTGGATCAGGTCGCGCAGCAACCGGGGACGGGTCGCGGGGACGGGTGCGACGGCCGGAGCGCCGGCCACGGGTAGGGAGTCGACGGCGGGCATGCGGACCTCCGGCGGCTAGAAGAAGATCTTCGCGAGGGAGAGGGCCCCCTGCCGCCACGGTTCGCGGCTGGTCCGACCGTCGCCGGCCGGCGTGGCGACGCCGCGTTGCGTCCGCCACCAGTCGTAGGTGTTGAGGATCGCCTGCCGGTTGGACAACCGGGGCTGGAACCCCAACTGCCGGCGGGCCTTGTCGATGCTGACGTACGAGTCGGCGCGCAGCTTGTACAGCAGTCGCCCGTACACCGGGGAGAGCCCGCTGCGTTCCAGCGCGCGCAACGCGGCCAGCGCCGGGCCGGCCGGTAGGCCGACGACCCGTCTGCCGTGTCCGGCCGCGTCGAGGACGGCCTGGAAATCCTCGCGCAGGGTGCCGAACTCGGCGGCGCCGAGGTTGTAGGTGTCCCCGGCGACGTCGTCCGGTGCGGTCAGCACCGTGCAGACCGCGTCGACCAGGTCCTCGATGGCGAACATCTGCACCCGGACGTCGCCCCGGCCGAGGACCGGGAAGTTGCGCCCCTCCTCGGCCCACTCGAAGAGCATCGCGAAGAGGCCCATCCGGCCCGGTCCGAGGAACGTCTTGGGGCGCAGGACGGGGATGCACATGCCGTCCGCACGGAACTTCTCCACCAGCACCTCGGCGTCGGCCTTGGCCCGGGTGTACGGGTCGACCGGTTCGTGGGGATGGTCCTCGGTGGTGGGTACCACCTTGGGTAGCCCGTAGACCGCGGTGCTGGAGATGTGCACCAGTCGGGGTACCCGGGCCCGGCGGGCCGCGCCGAGCACCGCCGCCGTGCCGTCCACGATGATCGACCGGATCAGTTCGGCCGGGTAGCTGGGCAGCGCCGAGGCGCAGTGCACGACCGCCGCCGCGTCGGCGAAGACCCCGGCCAGCAGGTCGGCGTCGCGGATGTCCCCCTGACGGTGGGTCAGCATCGGGTGCCGGTGCGCGGCGGGTTGCAGGTCGACGCCGTGCACCCGGTGGCCGTCGTCGAGCAGCCGGCGGACCAGGTGCGAGCCGAGCATGCCGGCCGCGCCGGTGACCACGACCGTCCGGTCGTCCATCGCCTTCTCGTCCACCGCGTCGTCGGCTACCACCGCGAGGTCACCCGTTCCTTGACGAACGACGCCAGCAGCCGGGGCAGCCCCTTCGCCAGGGTGGCGTCCAGGGCGGTCAGGAAGCGCTCGACGTCGTCGGGCGTGGCGACCAGGCTCGGGGCCACCATGAGCGGGTTGTCGGCGTTGGGACTGTAGTACGTCATGATCTGGTGCTCACGGAACAGGTGGGCGATCACCGCGAGCGCGATGAGCTTGGTACGGAACTGCGGGTCGTGGGAGAACCCGGGCATCAGCTTGCCGGCGAGATCCAGGATGCCCGGTCCGCTGTCCAGGAAGACGCCCCACAGCGCGCCGGTGCCGGACACCCGGTCGACCACGTCCGGGTGGGCCTTGGCGATCCGGTGCAGGCCGGTGTCGAGCAGCTCGCCGAGGGCGCGGGCCCGGGCCGGGAAGTCCTCTTCGGCCACCACGTTGACCGCCTCGATCGCGGTGGCGGTCTCCTCGCCGAAGCCATAGTAGGTGGTGCTGTGCAGGATGACGTCGGTGAGCCGGTCGTAGGCGCGGCGGAACACCGCGTCCCGGGCGGTGTACCCGGAGATGGACGCCTTGCCGCCGCCGAGCGACTTGGAGTAGGTGAGGATGTCGGGGAGCAGCCCCTCGTGCCGCATGAAGTAGAACAGGCTGCCGGTCTTGCCCCAGCCGGTGTAGATCTCGTCGAAGATGACGATGATCTCCCGCTCCCGGCAGAAGCGTTGCAGGGCGAGCAGGTCCTCACCCGACCAGTGGCGCATGGTGGACGCGCTGAACGGTTCGACCAGGATGGCGTACACGTCGCAGCCACCGTCCGGGGTGCGCGCGGCCTCCACCGTGGCGCAGAGCGCGGCCAGGTCGCCGTACGGGTAGACGCTGATCCCGGGCAGGCCGGGGAAGCGGAACGCGTTCTCCGAGGAGCCGGTGAGGCTGCCCGCGCCGAGGGTCTTGCCGTGGAAGCTGATGTCGGCGCGCAGGATCGTGTTCCGTTTGCCGCCGTGGTACTTGTACGCCATCTTGATGGCGCCCTCGTTGGCCTCGGCGCCGGAGTTGGGGAAGTACGACACGGACAGGTCGCCGGGGAGCAGCGCCGCCACGTTGTGGCTCAGCGCGGCCAGGTACGGGGAGAAGAACGCCTTGTGCACCTCCATCCGGCGCTCGGCGGTGAACCGCTGCCGGGCGGCGAGGATGCGCGGGTGGTTGTGGCCGTGGTTGAGCACGCCCACCCCACCGGAGAAGTCGAGTACCCGCCGGCCGTCGCGCAGGTGGATCCACACCCCCTCGGCGTGCTCGACCAGTTCCCGGCCGAAGCCGAAGGTGGTCATCAGGGACACCTGGCTCCGGCTCACGTGGTCCCGGTAGAGGTCGTGCACCTGTTTGGTGGTGAGCTGCCCGGCCTGGTCCAGACTGATCAACGGGGGCATGGAACGCCTTTCCTCGGGGTGACGCCCGGGCGTACGACGGAGTCACGGAGTGCTCGACATCGATTACGCTCGAAGCAACTGCGCCCCAAAACCTAACGATCAATCTCGATCGGGTCATGTCACTGCTTGTGGGGGCAGTCGTCCCCTCACGGTGTCCCCCATCGGGGGGACAGCTTCGGGACAGGTGTGAGGAAGGGCCCCTTCCTATACCGAAAGCGATAGGAAGGGGCCCTTCCTCACCGCAGCTGGTCTTCGCGGACCCGCTCGGCCAGTTCGAGCTTGGTCCGGCTCGGCCGACCCAGGTCGTGGTACTTGACCTTGACCCGGTCCAGGTAGGTCCGCGCCGTCTCCGGTTTGATGCCCAGGTGCCGGGCCGCCGCCTTGAGCGTCATCCCGGAGGCGTACGCGAGCAGCACCGCCCGTTCCCGGGGGGAGAGCTGCGGTCGTACCGGCCGGGTGTCCCCCAGGCAGGCGAAGGCGAGTTCGGTGGAGAAGACCGGGCGTTCGGCGTACACCTCGCGGACCGCCGCCGCCAGGGCGGCCAGGTCGTGGTCCTTGGTGACGTAGCCGCTGGCCCCCGCCTCGAAGGTGGCCACCACCTGGTCGGGTCGGGCCCAGACGCTGAGCACCAGCACCCGGTGCCCGGCCGACACCAGCCGGCCCACGTTCTCGGCCGCCGCGCTGCGGTCGCGCAGCACGAGGTCGAGCAGCACCACGTCGACCGGTCCGGCCAGGTCGCGCAGCAGCTCGTCCACGGTCGCGGCGGTGGCCACCAGCCGCAGGTCCGGTACCGACCGCACCCAGGTGGCGAGCCCGTCGAGGAGCATCCGGTCGTCGTCGACGGCGGCGACCCGGATCACCTCGGCCACGACAGTTCCACGCAGGTGCCCGCACCGGGTTCGCTGGAGACCCGGACCCGGCCGCCGACCTCGGCGACCCGCTCCACCACGCTGTTGCGGAACCCGAAGCCCGGTCGTACCCCGTCCGGGTCGAACCCCCGTCCCCGGTCCACGACGGTCACCCGCAGCACGTCGTCGACGCCGGTCACGGTCAGCCATGCCTCGTCGACCCCGGCGTGCTTGACGACGTTGTTCAACGCCTCCCGGGTCGCGTCCCGGAACGCCTCGACCACGTGCGGCGGCACGTCGGGCGGGGCCAGTTCGCTGCGGTACCGCACCCGCAGGCCGAGCGGGGAGACGTCGTTGACCACCTGGCCGAGGGCCTCGGTGACCGTGCCGGGGGTGGTGTCCACCGGGTCGGTGAGCAGGCCCCGGATGTACTCGGCGTCCCGGGCGCAGCGCTGCCGTACCTGTTCCGCCCGGTGGTCGACGCCACCCCGGGCGATCAGGGTCAACGTGGTCAGCACGGTGTCGTGCAGGAAGCGGTGGTGGGCCACCCGGGTCGCGTACCGGGCCTGGTCGGCGGCCCGTTCCGCCTCGGCGACCGACCGTTGCAGGTTGATCCGGTCGAGCATCCGGCCCTGGCAGCGCAGGTAGCGGATCCCGACGCCGGCGACCACCGCGAATCCGGCGATCCCGTTGGTCGCGTACACCAGTTCCGGGATCAGCGTGCCACCGCCGGAGTTCTCCGCGACGGTCACCGCGACCTGGGTCCCGATCAGCGCGAGGACCACGGTGACGGCGAACAGGGGCGGGGCGATGACCGCCGCGGCGAGCGCGGCGGCGGCCTCGGCGGCGCAGTCCACCCAGGTCGGGACGACCTGACGGACCTCCCCGGCCAGGTGCCCGTCGACCACCACCAGCAGCACGACGGAGAAGAGGACGTCCAGGTAGACCGGCAGGGACGAGAACCAGCCCCGGCGCAGCGCGCTGCGGAACAGCGCGACGTTCCAGGCCACCGCCGTGAAGAGCAGCAGCAGGTGGAGGGTGGGACTGCGGTGGGTGCCGTTGGCCGCGCTCACCCCGGCGGGGAACAGGTAGGCCACCCGCTGCAACGCCAGCAGCACCATGATGAACCGGTTGGCCTGGTCCGCGCCGGAGGGATCGGAACCGCACAACGCAGCGCGATCGGGCAGTAGCACGGCAGATATTCTGTCAGCGGAGCCAACGACGATCATCGCTGAACAAGGGATTCGTCAACGCCGTTCGGTCGCCGAACGCACACCGTGCGTCGCCGAGCACCGACCGCTCCGCCGGTTGACGTACGGACGGGTAACTGTCCACGAAGTGGACGACATTTCCCGGGATCCAGGATAGCGCAGGTCAGCCGAGCGCGGGGCGTACCGTGCGCGGGCCGGGGCCGGGCCGACCTGTGCACGAACGGACGACCGCCACCGGCACGCGACCGACCGCCACCGGTACGCGGGCCGGGCCGACCCCGATGCGGGGTCGGCCCGGTCAGCGACCGTCAGCGGCGGTGCGTCCGCAGGGACTCAGGAGACGACCGGGCGCAGATCGTCGGCCGGCGGCGCCCAGTGCTCCGGCTCGGCCACCGCCTGCTCCCCCGAGCGGATGTCCTTCACCTCGTCCGGGTTGCCGTCGGCACCCGGGAACCAGACGTACGGGATGCCACGCCGCTCGGCGTACCGGATCTGCTTGCCGAACTTCGCCGCCGACGGGGACACCTCGCAGGCGATGCCGCGTCGGCGCAGCGCGTCGGCGATCCGGTTGCACGCCGGCCGCTGCTCCTCCGTCGGGAGGGCCACCAGCACACAGGTCGGCACGCTGCGCGACACCGACAGCGCGTCGGCGCCGAAGAGCAGCCCGAGCAGCCGGGTCACCCCGATCGAGATCCCCACCCCGGGGAAACGGGTGGTACCCGCGCTGGCCAGGTTGTCGTACCGGCCACCGGAGCAGACCGAACCGAACCGCTCGTAGCCGAGCAGCTGGGTCTCGTAGACCGTACCGGTGTAGTAGTCCAGGCCCCGGGCGATGCGCAGGTCGGCCACGCAGAGCCCCGGGCTGTGCGCGGCGGCGGTCTCCACCACCCGGACCAGTTCGTCGAGCCCTTCGTCCAGCAGCGGGTCGGTGACCCCGAGCGCGCGGACCGCGTCGGCGAAGGAGGTGTCCGGCGCGGAGATCTCGGCCAGCGCCAGGCACGCCTTGGCCTGCGCCTCGCTCGCCCCGGCGGTCTCCGCCAGCAGCGCGGCGACCTTCTCCGGACCGATCTTGTCGAGCTTGTCGACCGCCCGCAACACGGCCTCCGGGTCGGCCAGGCCCACCCCCCGGTAGAAGCCCTCACAGATCTTGCGGTTGTTCACCTGGATGCGGACCGGTGGGATCGGCAGCGCCCGCAGCGCGTCGCCGATCACCAGGGGCATCTCCGCCTCGTAGTGCGCCGGCAGGGTGTCCCGGTCGACGATGTCGATGTCCGCCTGGACGAACTCCCGGTAGCGCCCCTCCTGCGGGCGCTCCCCGCGCCAGACCTTCTGGATCTGGTAGCGCCGGAACGGGAACTGGAGCTTGCCGGCGTTCTCCAGCACGTACCGGGCGAACGGCACGGTCAGGTCGAAGTGCAGGCCGAGCGCGTCGTCACCGGCCGGACCACCCGGGTCCTCCTGGAGCCGGCGCAGCACGTAGACCTCCTTGGAGGTCTCCCCCTTGCGCAGCAACTGGTCCAGCGGCTCGACCGCGCGGGTCTCCAGCGGCGCGAAGCCGTACAGCTCGAAGGTGTCGCGGATCCGGCCGAGGACGTACTGCTCGATCATCCGCTGCGGCGGCGTCCACTCCGGGAAACCGGAGATGGGCGTGGGCTTGCTCATGACTCTCCTCGAATCCCCGCACGTCCCGTGCGGGTGCGGTCTAGAGGCCTCGGTGGGGAGCGGCCGGGCGCGCGCCGCCGTTGCCCGCCGCCTCGATGAGGAACGGGTTGCGGGTGCGCTCGCGGCCGATGGTGGTCAGCGGTCCGTGGCCGGGCAGCACGACGGTGTCGTCGGCGAGGGGGAGGATCTTCTCCCGCAGGCTGGTCCACATCGCCGGCATGCTGCCGCCCGGCAGGTCGGTACGCCCGATCGAGCCGGCGAACAGGACGTCCCCGGAGAGGCAGACCTGGTCGGCCTCCCACGGTGACCCCTCGCCGGGCAGGCGGAACAGCACCGACCCGCCGGTATGGCCGGGGGCATGGTCGACGGTGATCTCCAATCCGGCCAGGGCGAGCGTCGCGCCGTCGGTCAGCTCCGCGACGTCCTCGGGGGCCGTGTACCGCAGCCGGCCGCCGAAGAGCTCGGTCAGGTCGCTGGAGAGCGCCTTGGTCGGGTCGGCCAGCATCTCCCGGTCACCGGGATGCACGTAGGCGGTGATGCCCCGGGCGCCGCAGACCGGCGCGACCGAGAAGGTGTGGTCCAGATGACCGTGGGTGAGCAGCACCGCGGCCGGATGCAGCCGGTGCTCGGCGATCAGGTCGTCGAGGCGGTCGAGGACGCCGATACCGGGGTCGACCACGACACACTGCTCCCCCGGCCCGGTGGCCACGACATAGCAGTTGGTGCCGAAGGCGTCCGCGGGAAACCCGGCCACGAGCACGCTGCTCCCCTTTCCGTCCGGTTCTGGGCCCACCGGCAGCCTAACCGGCCGGGCCATCCGATTCCCGCACGGACCGGGCCGGCGGGGCGATGTCCGATCACAACGACAGGCACCAATAAACGCAGAACCCACCTGGTACAACACATTCACAGCGGATAGCCGTACACTCTGGCGGGCGTGTGGCGTGGCGCACTTGACGCCCGACGGCGCAGCATGCCCGTCCGCCACGACGACCAGGTTAGAGGAAGGGGAGCGCACGGTGGCTTCCAGCAGGGACCGGCAGCGCAAACTGGCACGGGCCAAGCTCGACCGGCAGATGGCCCGGCGGGCCGCCGCCACGCGCCGTCGGCGACGGATCCAGGCCGGCATCGGCGCCACGCTCGCCCTGGTGCTGATCGTGCTCGGCTCGGTCTGGGCACTCGGCGGCTTCGACCCCGAGCCGAAGCAGGACACCGCCCAGGACCAGTGCGCCTGGACCCCCCAGGACGCCTCGGCCAACAGCCACCTCTCCGACGTCGGCACCCCGGCCACCACCGGCCTGCCGACCAGCGGGACCCGGCCGATGACGATCACCACCAACCAGGGTGCGCCGGTCACCGTCGAGCTGGACCTGGCCGCCGCCCCGTGCGCCGGGGCCAGCCTGGCCCACCTCGCCGGCCGATCCTTCTACGACAACACGAAGTGCCACGAGATCACCGCCGAGGGCGCGCTGCGCTGCGGTGACCCCAGCGGTACCGGGCTGGGCGGCCCGACGTACACCTTCTTCAGCGAGAACACGCCGAGTGCACCGGCCAGCCCGGCGGCGGACGCGCCGGTGGCGTACCCGAAGGGCACGGTCGCGATGATCAGCAGCCCGCCGGGCGCCAACGGCAGCCAGTTCCTGATCTTCTTCAAGGACCACCGGGCGACGCAGCCGGCGTACCCGATCGTCGGCAAGGTCACCGGCGGCCTGGACGTGGTGGAGAAGATCGGGGCGCTACCGACGGTGGACAATGGCAGTGGCGCAAAGGTCAAGCCGCAGACCGACGTGGTGATCCAGAGCCTCACCGTGGGCGAGCCGGGCAGCGCACCGGCCCCGGCGGCCACGACCGGCGCCCCGGCAGCCAGCCCGAGCGCGGCCAGCTGACCGGTACCAGACCGCACCGCACAGACAGCCAGAAGGAGTGACCGTGACGTCCACCAGAGAACGGCAGCGCGCGGCGGCGCGGGCCCGGCTCGAGAAGGAGATGGCCGAGCGGGCCGCCCGGGCCCGCAAGCGCCGCCAGACCCAGGCCGCAGTTGCCGCCGGGGCCGCGCTGCTGCTGGTCATCGCCGGTACGGTCTGGCTGGTCAGCAGCCTCGGCGACGACGACAAGCCGAGCGACACCACCGCCAGCAACAACGGTTCCGTCCTGTGCGCGTGGAACGAGGTGCCGGCCGAGGCGCGGACCAAGCAGGTCAAGGACGTGGGTCTGCCCCCGGTCCAGGCGAAGACCTCGGGCACCCAGACCATGACGATCGACACCAACCTGGGGCCGATCACCGCCAAGGTCAACCTGGCGGACACCCCCTGCACCGCCGCCAGCTTCACCCACCTGGCCAGCAAGAAGTTCTTCGACAACACCAAGTGCCACCGGCTCACCACCGGCGGGCTGAAGGTCCTCCAGTGCGGCGACCCGAGCGCCACCGGCAAGGGCTACCGGGAGACCGACGGCACCGGCGGGCCGACCTACCGCTTCGCCGAGGAGAACCTCCCCACCGACAAGCGCCCGGCGTACCCCGAGGGCGTCATCGCGATGGCCAAGACCCAGGAGCCGGCGAGCACCGGCAGCCAGTTCTTCATCGTCTACGGTGACGCGCAGCTCGACCCGAGCTACACCGTGCTCGGCACGATCACCAGCGGGATGGACCTGGTCAAGAAGGTCGGCGCGGCCGGCAGCGACAACTCGAACCAGGAGGGCGACGGGCACCCGAAGACCGAGGTCCTGATCAAGTCGCTCACCATGAGCGAGATCCAGGGCTGACCCTCCGGGTAGACGTCGAAGGGGCCCGCCGGCAGTGCCGGCGGGCCCCTTCCCTTTGCACGTCGTGCGGCTCGCGGTCAGGCGCCCGAGGTGACCCGGTACGCGTCGAAGACCCCGTCGACCTTACGGACCGCGGCGAGCAGGTGCCCCAGGTGCTTCGGGTCGGCCATCTCGAAGCTGAACCGGCTGACCGCCACCCGGTCCCGGGTGGTGGTGACGGTGGCGGAGAGGATGTTGACCCGCTCGTCGGAGAGTACCCGGGTGACGTCGGCGAGCAGCTTGTGCCGGTCCAGCGCCTCGACCTGGATCGCCACCAGGAACGTCGACGCGCTGGTGAGCTTCCACGTCACCTCGACGATCCGCTCCTGCTGGACCTTGAGGTCCTCGGCGTTGGCACAGTCGTCCCGGTGCACGCTGACCCCGCCGGAACGGGTGACGAAGCCGAAGACCGCGTCGGGGGGTACCGGGGTGCAGCAGCGGGCCAACTTGATCCAGACGTCGCTCACCCCGCGTACCACCACGCCGGGGTCCTGGCTGCTGGCCCGGCTCCGGGGCGGACGGGTGGCCACCGCGGTCTCCGCGATGTCCTCGACCGCCCCCTCCTCGCCGCCGTAGGTGGCCATCAGCTTCTGCACCACCGACTGGGCGGAGACCTGGCTGTCCCCCACCGCCGCGTAGAGCGACGCCACGTCGACCAGGTGCAGGTCCCGGGCGATCGCCATCAGCGCGTCCGGGGTGAGCATCCGCTGCAACGGCATGCCCTGCTTGCGCATGGCCTTGACGATCGAGTCCTTACCGGCCTCGATCGCCTCCTCGCGGCGCTCCTTGTTGAAGTACTGCCGGATCTTCGTCCGCGCCCGGGGGCTCTTGACGAACCCGAGCCAGTCCTGCGTCGGGCCGGCGGTGTCCGACTTCGAGGTGAAGATCTCGATGACGTCGCCGTTGGACAGGGTCGACTCCAGCGGCACCAGCTTGCCGTTGACCCGGGCCCCGATGCACTTGTGCCCCACCTCGGTGTGCACCGCGTAGGCGAAGTCCACCGGGGTCGAACCGGTCGGCAGCGGGATGACGTCACCCTTCGGGGTGAAGACGTACACCTCCTGGCTGGACAGGTCGAAGCGCAGCGCGTCCAGGAACTCGCTCGGGTCGGCGGCCTCCCGCTGCCAGTCCAGCAGCTGCCGCAGCCAGGTCATCTCGTCGATGTGCGCCGGCGGACCGACGATCTGGGTGCCCTTCTGCTCCTTGTACTTCCAGTGCGCGGCGATACCGAACTCGGCGGTGCGGTGCATCGCGTACGTCCGGATCTGCATCTCCACCGGCTTGCCGGTCGGCCCGATCACGGTGGTGTGCAGGGACTGGTACATGTTGAACTTGGGCATCGCGATGTAGTCCTTGAACCGGCCCGGCACCGGCTGCCAGTTGGCGTGGATCACCCCCAGCGCCGCGTAGCAGTCCCGCACCGTGTCGACCAGGATCCGCACCCCGACCAGGTCGTAGATGTCGTTGAAGTCCCGCCCGCGCACGATCATCTTCTGGTAGATCGAGTAGAGGTGCTTGGGCCGCCCGGTGACCTCCGCCTTGATCTTCGCGGCCTTCAGGTCGACCTGGACCTTCTGCGTCACCTGCTTCAGCAGCGCCTCGCGCTGCGGCTGGTGCTCCCCGATCAGCCGGTTGATCTCCTCGTACCGCTTGGGGAACAGCGTGCCGAAGGCCAGATCCTCCAGCTCCCACTTGATGGTGTTCATACCCAGCCGGTGGGCCAGCGGGGCGAGGATCTCCAGGGTCTCCTTGGCCTTCTGCTCCTGCTTCGGTCGGGGCAGGAAGGTCAGGGTCCGCATGTTGTGCAACCGGTCGGCGAGCTTGATCACCAGCACCCGGGGGTCCTTGGCCATCGCCACGACCATCTTCCGGATGGTCTCGGCCTTCGCCGCGTCCCCCAGCTTGACCTTGTCGAGCTTGGTGACCCCGTCGACCAGGAGGGTGACCTCGCCACCGAAGTCCGCCCGCATCTGGTCGAGGGTGTAGTCGGTGTCCTCGATCGTGTCGTGCAGCAGCGCCGCGACCAGGGTGGTGGTGTCCATGCCCAGGTTGGCCAGGATGGTCGCCACCGCCAGCGGGTGGGTGATGTAGGGGTCACCGGACTTGCGGTACTGCCCCGAGTGCCAGCGGGCGGCCAGGTCGAAGGCGCGCTGGAGCAGCCGGGCATCCGCCTTGGGGTGGTTCTCCCGGTGCGTCGAGATCAGCGGTTCGAGCACCTCACTGACCTGCGACGTCTGCCAGGGGGCGTTGAACCGGGCCAACCGGGCCCGCACCCGTCGCCCGGTCGGGGCACTGGCCAGGCCGAAACCGGACGTGGTGGCCGCAACGGGCACGTCGCCGTCGGCGATGGTCGCGGTCTGGACCGGCTCGGTCACCGGGCCGGTCACCGGCGGGACACCGGTCCGGTCCGCCGGAGAGCTGTCAGCCTCGCCTGTCGGGTGCACCGTGTCCTCCACCGGAGGGACGACGTCGTGGGACACCGGCCTCCTCACCGCTCGCCGGATTGACCGGCCGCGCCGGCCGGTCTGACTCCCACACCGGCCGGTACCGGCCGGTGTGGTCCTGCACGCTGCCCGGCGGATGCCTCCCACCCGGTCAGCAAAGGGCAATGCTACCCCCACCGCACACCGGCCGCCGTTCCCCCGGACGGCGCGACCGGCCGGCCCGACCGGCGCGGATCAGACAGTCAGCAACGCGTGTACCGGACGCGGGGCGAGCCGTTCCCGACCACCCAGGAAACCCAGCTCCATCAGCACCGTGAAACCGGACACCGTGCCTCCGGCCCGCTCCACCAGGTCCATGGTCGCCTCGGCGGTCCCGCCGGTGGCGAGCACGTCGTCCACCACCAGTACCCGGTGACCGGCGGTGAACGCGTCCTGGTGCACCTCCAGGGTGGCCTCGCCGTACTCCAGCGCGTACGACGCGGAGTACGCGGCCCGGGGCAGCTTGCCGGCCTTGCGGACCGGTACCACGCCGACCCCGGTGGCGTACGCGATGGCGGCGGCGATCACGAACCCGCGCGCCTCGATGCCGACCACGGTGTCGAACGACTCCCGCCCGTGGTGGGCGATGATCCCGTCGACGACCTCGCGGAACACCGCGCCGTCGGCGAAGAGCGGCATCAGGTCCTTGAACACCACGCCCGGTTTGGGGAAGTCCGGTACGTCCAGCACCCGGCTCGCCACCAGTCGTGCCGTCTCCGGCCCGCTGTCCCCCCGGGCCCCGATGTCCGTCTGCGTCACGTTCTTCCCTCTCCACGAACGACGAGGCGTCCTCCACGCTGCTCGCACAGCATGAAGGACGCCCGACCGCCGGTTGGTACCGGGTGGTGCGGCGCCCGGCGCCGCCGTACTGCTGGTGTCAGCGCCGCTTGGCGCCGCTCGGCCGGTTGCCCGCACCGCCGGGACGACCGCCCCGGGTGCCGGTGGGCCGCTTGCCGACGGGCCGGCTGCCGACCTTCGGGGCCGCGCCCGCCAGGGCCGCCTGCTCCGGGTCGACCGGTTCGGTCTCGCCGTCCTTCGCGCGCGGCGCGCCCTTCGGCGCGATCTCGCCCCGGGCGATGGCGCCCCGGCGGGCGAGGACCCGCTTGTTGTGCGCCTGGATGCGGGGTTCGAAGTCCTTGAGCGAGACCAGCACCGGGGTGGCGAAGAAGATCGACGAGTAGACCGCGATCGCCATACCGACGAAGAGCACCAGGCCCAGGTCCTTCAGGGTGCCCGCGCCGAGCAGGCCGGCACCGATGAAGAGCAGACCGCCGACCGGCAGCAGCGCGACCAGACCGGTGTTGATCGACCGCATCAGGGTCTGGTTGACGGCCAGGTTGGCCGCGTCACCGTAGGTCTGGCTGTTGCTCGCGGTGATGCTGCGGGTGTTCTCCTGGACCTTGTCGAAGACGACGACGACGTCGTAGAGCGCGAAGCCGAGGATGGTCAGGAAGCCGATCACCGTCGACGGGGTGACCTCGAAGCCGACCAGCGAGTAGACACCGGCGGTCAGGACCAGGTTGAGCACCAGGGACGAGACCGCCGCGACCGCCATCCGCCACTCGAAGCGCAGGATCAGGTAGAGGGTCACCAGGGCCACGAAGATGACCAGACCGAGCAGCGCCCGCTGGGTCACCTGGGTACCCCAGGCGGCACTCACCTGGCTGACGCTGACCTGGGCGGCGTCGATGTTGAACTCGTCGGCCAACTCGGTCTTGACCGCGTTGGACCGCTCGGCGTTCAACTCCGCGGTGCGGAACTCGTAGAACTCGCCGCCGGCGCCGCCGACCTTCTGGAAGGAGACGATCTCGCCGCCGCCCTGCGCGGCGACCACCGCCTCGGCCTTGCTCTCGACCTGGTCCAGGGTGCCGACACTGGCCGGGACCTGGAACGAGTTTCCGCCGGCGAACTCGATGCCCAGGCTGAACCCGCGCACCGCGAAGCTGAGGATCGCGACCAGGATGAGCGCCCCGGCGATGGAGAACCAGAGTTTGCGCTTCCCGATGATGTTGAGGCCGGCCTCACCCCGGTAGAGCCGGGTAGCCAGACCGCTGCTCTTGGCCATGTCAGGCCTCCTTGACGCGCGGGTTGCGGGTGGTGGCCGGCTCGGTTTCGGCGGACTGGAGGACCCGGCCGAGGCCGCTGACCCGGGGCGAGAGGAACGCCTTGGTGTTGGCGAACATCGTCATGATCGGGTGCCGGAAGAGGAACACGACCACCAGGTCCAGCACCGTGGCCAGGCCGAGCGCGAAGGCGAAGCCCTTCACCGTACCGACCGAGACGATGTAGAGCACCACGGCGGCGAGGATCGAGATGGCGTTCGCCGAGATGATCGTCCGCCGGGCCCGGACCCAGGCGCGGGGTACCGCGCTGCGCGGGCTGCGGCCCTCCCGGATCTCGTCCTTGAGCCGCTCGAAGTAGATGACGAACGAGTCCGCCGCGACACCCAACGACACGATGAAACCGGCGATACCGGCCAGGGTGAGGGTGAAGCCGATCCCCCGGCCGAGGACCACCAGCGCACCGAAGACCAGCAGCGCGGAGAGGATCAGGCTGAGGAAGATCACCGTACCGAGCAGCCGGTAGTAGAAGAACGAGTAGACCGCGACCAGCAGCATGCCGATGCCGGCGGCGAGCAGACCCGCCTTCAGGTGGCTGGAGCCCAGCGTGGCGGAGACGTTCTCCTGCTGCTGCGGCTCGAAGGTCACCGGCAGCGCGCCGTACCGGAGGTTGCTGGCCAGTTCGCTGGCGGTCTTGTTGTTGAAGCTGCCGCTGATCTGCGAGTCGCCGGTCAGCACGCCCTGGATCTCCGGGGAGGAGATCACCTTGTTGTCCAGTACGACCGCCACCCGGCACTTGCCGTCCTGGCCCAGTGCGGTCTGGTCGCAGGCCTGCCCCTCGTTGTTGAACGCCTCACGGGTCAGGTTGGTCCACTTCGTCTGACCGTCGCTGCTGAAGTCGAGGCTGACCACCCACTGGCTGGTCTGGTCGAGCACCGCGTCGGCGTCGCTGACGTCGGTCCCCTCGACCTTCGCCACGTCGAGCAGGTACTTGCTGACCCCGTCCTCGCAGGCGACGACCTTCTGCTTCGGGTCCGCGACCGAGGCCGGGGGGCGCTCGTCGAGCTGCTTGCAGCTGACCGTCGGGACGTTGAACTGCATCTCGACCGGCAGGACCGCGACCTCACGGCCGGTGAGCGTGCCGAACGGCTTGAGCGTGCCGGCGAGCGCCGGGTTCTGGCTGAAGTCGGCCGGGGCCTGGAGTCCGCTCGCCGCCGCCCAGGCAGCCGCGCCGACCTTGGCCTGCACGGCCTTGCGCTGCTCCTCGACGCTCTGCGGCGCCGGCTCGGCGCTGGTCGACGGGCTCGGCGCGGCGGCCGAGGCAGTCGGGGCCGCGCTCGGCGTCTGCGCCGGGGCAATCGGGGCCTTGCTCGGCGCCGGGGCCATGCCGCCCTGCCCACCGGCCGAGGGCGAGGCGCTGACCTTCGCCTCCGGGGTACGCGTCGGCGCGGGCGAGGCACTGCCGGACGGGGCCGGAGTGGCGCTGCCCGAGGGGGCGGGGGTCGCGCTCGGTGCGGGCGCCGGGATGGCGCCGCTGCCGTCGGCGGCCTTGAGCACCTTGCGGAACCGCAGCTCGGCGGCGCTGCCCACCTCGGTCAGGTCCCGGTTCTCACCGGGCAGGGAGATGACGATGTTGCGGTTTCCCTCGGTGACCACCTCGGCCTCGGCGACGCCGCTGGCGTTGACCCGGTTCTCGATGATCTGCCGGGCCTGTTCGAGGTTCTCCGCCGTGGGCGGCCGACCATCGACGGTGTTGGTCGCCTCCAGCGTCAGCCGGGTGCCACCGATCAGGTCCAGGCCGAGCTTGGGCTCGAGCCGGTCCTTCCAGCTACCGCTCGCGCCAGCGGCGAAAAACACCAAAAGATAGAGGACCGCGAAGATGAGCCCGAGCACGGCGAGCTGCCGTCCCGGGCGCATCTGTCCCTGAGGTGGTGCCACGGCTGTCCTGTCTCCCTGCGTAATGGCGCCGCTGGTGGTGTGGCGGCGGATGTCGCGCCGGCGGGCCCGGCGGCATGACGGTGGTCTCGGCGCGGCGCGCCGAACCAACTATCCGATATTTTCGATGTGTACGCTGCCCCGCACGAGGGGCCGCGCGCTATTCCTTGATGTCCGCTTCCTCGGCGACGGGCTCGGCCCGCTCGGCCTGGCTGACCACCCGCGCGACGGCGGGACGGGCGTACCGGGTGTGCACGCCGGGGGCGACCTCGAGCATCACGGTCTCGTCGTCGACGCTGATCACGGTGCCGTAGAGCCCGCCGATGGTGACCACCTCGTCGCCCGGTCCGAGCGCGGACTGCATCTTCTCCGCCTCACGGCGACGCTTCTGCTGCGGGCGGATCATCATGAAGTACATGACACCGAAGAGCAGAGCGATCATGAGGAGCGGCGTCAGACTGCCGGCTCCGCCACCGCTCTCTGCTGCGTTAAACACGTCGACGACCTTCCCGTTGACCTCCGTCACGGCCTAGGAGGCGCCGGAGCGGAGGCAGGATCTCACATCCTGTACAAAACCGCCGCGAGTCTAATCCCTGGACCTGGGAAGACCGAATGCGGCACGGATCACGAACGGATCACGGCTGATCAGGTCCGGCAGAGAAAAGATCGGGCGCGGGAGGGGAACCGGCACCAAATGTACCATCAGGGGGATTACGCCCCAGATGGCGCCAAGCCGCCTCGGTGGCCACCCGACCCCGGGGGGTACGCGCCAGCAGTCCGGCCCGCACCAGGAACGGCTCGCACACCTCCTCCACCGTGTCCGGCTGCTCCCCCACCGCCACGGCGAGGGTGGACACCCCCACCGGACCACCCCGGAACAGGTCGACCAGCGCGGTCAGCACCGCCCGGTCCAGCCGGTCCAGCCCGAGCGCGTCCACGTCGTACACCTTGAGGGCGGCCTGCGCGGTCTCCCGGTTGACCACCCCGTCGGCCCGTACCTCGGCGTAGTCCCGCACCCGGCGCAGCAGCCGGTTGGCGATCCGGGGCGTACCCCGGGACCGGCCGGCGATCTCGGTGGCCCCGTCGTCGGTGATCGGCACGCCGAGGATCCGCGCCGAACGGTGCAGCAGCGCCTCCAGGTCGGTCGGCGAGTAGAAGTCCAGGTGGGCGACGAAGCCGAACCGGTCCCGCATCGGACCGGTCAGCAGGCCGGACCGGGTGGTCGCCCCGACCAGGGTGAACGGCTCCACGTCCAGCGGGATCGCGGTCGCCCCCGGCCCCTTGCCGACCACCACGTCGACCCGGAAGTCCTCCATCGCGCTGTAGAGCAGTTCCTCGGCCGGCTTGGCGATCCGGTGGATCTCGTCGATGAAGAGCACGTCGCCCTCGGCGAGGCTGGTCAGGATCGCCGCCAGGTCACCGGAGCGTTCGATGGCCGGGCCGCTGGTCACCCGGATCCCCGAGCCCAGCTCGGCGGCGACGATGTTGGCCAGCGAGGTCTTGCCCAGCCCGGGCGGCCCGGAGAGCAGGATGTGGTCCGGCGGCGAGCCCCGCCGCATCGCGCCCTGCAACAGCAGGTCGAGCTGGTCGCGTACCCGGTCCTGGGCGATGAACTCGGCCAGCCGCTTCGGGCGGACACTGGCCTCGGCGTCCCGTTCGGCCGCGTCCGCGTACGCCGAGACCAGCCCCTCGGCGGTCATCGGGTCCGGCCGAGCAGTCGGATGGCCTGCTTGAGCAGGACCGGCACCGGCGGGGGCGGACCGTCGACGGTCTCCGCGACGGCGGCGACCGCCTGGTCGGCCTGCCCGGCCGTCCAACCGAGCCCGACCAGGGCCTGCCGGACCTGCTCGGTCCAGGCGCCCCCGGTCACGCCGGCCGCCCCGTCGGCACCGACCGGGATCGGCCCGACCTTGTCCCGCAGCTCCAGGACCAGCCGTTCGGCGCCCTTCTTGCCGATACCCGGCACCCGGGTCAGCGCGGCGGTGTCCGCGTTGGCGATGGCCTTGCGGACCGCGTCGGGGGTGTGCACCGCGAGCACCGCCTGGGCCAGCCGGGGCCCCACCCCGCTGGCGGTCTGCAACAGCTCGAAGAGCTGCTTCTCGTGGTCGTCGGCGAAGCCGTAGAGGGTCAGCGAGTCCTCCCGGACCACCAGGCTGGTGGCCAGCCGGGCGGTCTGGCCCACCCGCAGCCCGGCCAGGGTGCCCGGGGAGCACTGCACGGCGAGCCCGACCCCGCCGACCTCCACCACCGCCTGGTCGGAGCCCACCGTGGCCACCACACCGTGCACGCTGGCGATCATCTCGGTCCTCCTCGTCGTACCCGCTCGGCCGCCTCGGCCAGCTTCGACCGGGTGCCGCCCCGCCAGACGTGACAGATCGCCAACGCCAGCGCGTCGGCGGCGTCCGCCGGCTTCGGCGGTGCGTCCAACCGCAGCAACCGGGTCACCATCGCGGTCATCTGCGCCTTGTCCGCCTGACCGGACCCGGTCACCGCCGCCTTGACCTCGCTCGGGGTGTACGTCTGCACCGGTAGCCCGGCCCGCGCCCCGGCCAGCACGGCGATCCCGCTGGCCTGCGCGGTGCCCATCACCGTCCGGACGTTGTGCTGGCTGAAGACCCGCTCCACCGCGACCGCGTCCGGCCGGTGCTCGGCGACCAGATCGGTCAACGAGCGGTCCAGGTGCAGCAGCCGCAACGCCAGGTCGTCGCCCGGATCGGTGTAGACCACGTAGTAGGCGACCAGGGTGCACGGTCGGCCGGGGACCCCCTCCACCACACCGACCCCGCACCGGGTCAACCCCGGGTCGACACCGAGTACCCGCACGCCGCCCCCTCCCCGGATCGTCAGCAGTACGTGTGTTCGACACCCTACTGGTCGACGTGCCGGCCACCGACACCGAACACGCCGCTGCCGGCACGCCACATAGTGCGGCACCGGAGTATGTGCCGGCGGCCCATGTGCCGCCGGCCACACAGCTCGTAGTTTCATGCGCCATGACGGCAGAACCCGTGGCGGCCCCCCACGTCGTACAGCTCGACCTGACCGGCCGCAGCGCACTGGTGACCGGCGGTGGCAGCGGCATCGGCCGGGCGTGCGCCCTGCGGCTGGCCGCCGCCGGGGCGTCGGTCCAGGTGGTGGACCGCAACGTCGAGGCGGCGAAGGCGGTGGCGGCCGAGGCCGGCGGGCGGGCCGTCGGCGTCGACCTGGCCGACCCGGCCGCGGTCGACGGGTTGGACGCCGACGTCGACATCGTGGTCAACAACGCCGGTCTGCAACACGTCGCCGCCGTGGCGGACTTCCCCACCGAGCGCTTCGCCTACCTGCACCGGGTGATGGTCGAGGCGCCGTTCCGGATCATCCGGCGGGCGCTGCCGCACATGTACACCCGCCGCTGGGGACGGATCGTCAACATCTCCTCGGTGCACGGGCTGCGCGCCTCGCCGTACAAGTCCGCGTACGTCTCCGCCAAGCACGCGCTGGAGGGGCTGTCGAAGGTGGTCGCCCTGGAGGGGGCGCCGCACGGGGTGACCGCCAACTGCATCAACCCGGCGTACGTCCGCACCCCGCTGGTGGAGAGCCAGATCGCCGACCAGGCGGCCAGCCACGGCATCCCGGAGAGCGAGGTGGTGGAGCGGATCATGCTGGCCCGCGCCGCCATCAAGCGGCTCATCGAGCCGGAGGAGGTGGCCGAGCTGATGGCGTACCTCTGCGCGCCGCCGGCGGACTTCATCACCGGCGCGTCCATCGCCCTCGACGGGGGCTGGACGGCCAACTGAATGAGGGGTACCCGCAGAATGGGCCTCATGTCGTCGCCGATCGAGTTCCTGGAACTGCTCGCCCGGGAGGCCGCGGCGGTGGAGTTCGAGGGGCCACTGGTGGCCGCCCGGGCCGCCGGGCTGCCCGCCGAGCGGCTCGCCGAACTCGAACAGGCCAAGCTGGTGGCGTTGCGGGTACGGGGGCTGCTGGAGCGCCGCCGCCGCCGCGAGGTCGAGCTGTCCGGGCTGTACGACACCGCGAGCGACCTGGCCGGGCTGCGGGACGTGGACGCGGTGCTGCGGGCCATCGTGCACCGGGCCCGGCACCTGCTCGGCACCGACGTGGCGTACATGACCCTCAACGACGAGGAGCGCGGTGACACGTACATGCGGGTCACCGACGGTTCCATCTCGGCCCGGTTCCAGCGGCTGCGGCTGCCGATGGGGGCGGGACTGGGCGGCCTGGTGGCCCAGTCGGGCACGCCGTACGTCACCGCGAACTACCCGGAGGACGACCGGTTCCACCACACCGGGGAGATCGACGCCGGGGTACGCGAGGAGGGGCTGGTCGCCATCCTCGGCGTACCGCTGCGCCTGGGGTCGAGCGTGATCGGCGTGCTCTACGCGGCCAACCGCTCGGCCCGGCCGTTCGTACCCGAGGAGGTGGCGCTGCTGGTCTCGCTGGCCGCGCACGCGGCGGTGGCGATCGACACCGCCCGGCTGCTGGCCGAGACCCGCTCGGCGCTGGAGGAGCTGTCCACGGCGAACACGACGATCCGGGCGCACAGTGCCTCCGTGGAGCGCGCCGCCGCCGCGCACGACCGGATGACCGCGCTGGTCCTGCGCGGTGGCGGGGTGGAGGACGTGGCCTCGGCGGTCACCGACGTGCTCGGCGGGGCGCTGCTCGCCCTCGACGCCGAGGGCCGCCGGCTGGCCCGGGTGGGGGCGATCGACGAACCGGAACGCGGGGACATGGTGGAGGCGGTCGCCGCCTCCCGGACCGAGGGACGCAGCGTGCGACGCGGGCCGCTGTGGTACGCGGCGGTGGTGGCGGGTGCGGAGAACCTGGGCGCCCTGGTGCTGCGCCCCGACGACGAACTGGTCGACGCCGACCAGCGGATCCTGGAGCGGGCCGCCCTGGTGACCGCCCTGCTGCTGCTGTTCCGGCGGACCGTGGCCGAGGCGGAGGGCCGGGTCCGGGGCGAACTGCTCGACGACCTGATCGCCCGACCGGTCCGCGACGTCGAGGCGCTGCGCAGCCGGGCCCGGCGCCTCGGCGTGGACCTGGACGCCCCGCACGTACTGGTGGCGGTCGGCGACGACGCGATCGCGGCCACCGGTTCGGCCCGTCAGCGGGTGCTCTCCTGGGCCACCACGTACGCCTCGGCCCGCAGTGGGCTGGCTGCGGCGCGGGACGGCCGGGTGGTGCTGATGCTGCCCGGCCGGGACGCGGGCGCGGCGGCCCGGGCGGTGGCCCGGGACCTGTCCCGGGTGACCGGGCGGCCGGTGACGGCGGGCTCCAGCGGCCCGTCGACCGGCCCGACGGCGCTGGCCCGGGTGTTCCGCGAGGCGGACCGGTGCCTGACCGCGCTCGGCGCGCTGGGCCGGTCCGGGCAGGGGGCGAGCACCGCCGAGCTGGGTTTCGTCGGTCTGTTGCTGGGCTCGGTGACCGACGACGGGGACCAGGACGTGAGCCGGTTCCTGGCCGACACGGTCGGGCCGGTGGTCGACTACGACGCCCGTCGGGGCACCGCCCTGGTGAGGACCCTGGAGGCGTACTTCGGGGTGGGCGGCAGCCTGGCGCGGGCGGCCGAGCTGCTGCACGTGCACGTCAACACGGTCACCCAACGCCTGGACCGGGTGGGTCAGCTCCTCGGCCCGGACTGGCAGAAGCCGGAGCGGGCGTTGGAGGTGCAGCTCGCGCTGCGGTTGCACCGGCTGCGCACCGCCCCCTCCTGACCGCGCCCCCTCCTGACCACCCCCGCGCCGGCGCCTCGTCGGCACGGTCGTCGGCGCCGGACGGACACGCGGCGGGCACCGCCGTCGGCGGTGGGCAGACACTGGGCGGGCACCGCCGTCGGCGGTGGTCTCAGCGGTTGGCCAGTCCGGCGAGCACCGTGTCGACGACCCGTTCGGCAAGATGGGCGTCGTCCAGGTCGGGCTGCCAGCGCAGCAGCTTCTGCACCAGCATCGGCCCGGTCAGGATGGCCAGCGCCACCTCGACGTCCAGGTCGGGGCGGATCTCCCCCCGGTCGACGCCGGCCCACAGCACCTCGCGCATCGCCTGCCGGCGGGGCTCGACCAGTTCCTGGTAGAGGCGGTACTGCTCGACGCTGCGGTGCACCTCCGGCACGAGACAGGGCATGATCCGCACCGCCCGGGCGTCCGAGTTGTCGCCGATCACGGTCAGCAGGGTGATCAGGTCGTCGCGGACCGACACCCCGGCCGGTACCGGCGGCGGGCCCTTGAGGGTCCGCAGCGCGTCCCGGAGCAGGGCCTCCTTGCCGGACCAGCGGCGGTAGATGGTGGCCTTGCCCACGCCGGCCCGGGCGGCGATGGCCTCGATGGAGAGCGCCTCGACGGTGGTGCCCTCGGCGAGCAGGTCGAGTGTGGCCTCCACGATCGCCTCGTCGGCGCGGCTGCTCCGCGGTCGACCGGGCGACCGCGGAGCGTCAGCGGTGGAGGTCATGTCGACATTGTGCCGAGGTCAGGAGGTTGCGGCCAATTCCGGCTCGCCGGCCGGCACCGCCGTCACCGGTGGGCGGGACGGCCGACCGGGCAGCCACCGCAGGGCCACCAGGACGCCCAGCGCGGCGACGACGGCGGAGAGCGCCCCGGCCCAGTGCATCGCGTCCACGAACGCCGTGTTGGCGGCGTCGATCAGGGTGGCGCCGTCGGCACCGAGCCGGCCGGCGGCGGCGTACGCCCCGGCGAGGGACTCGTCGGCGGCGTTCCGCGCCCCGGCCGGCAGCCCGGCGGTGGTGGCGGCGATCTCGCCCCGGTAGACGGCGGCGAGGACCGAGCCCAGCACGGCGACCCCGAGTGCGGCGGCCACCTGGCGGATGGTGTTGCTGACGGCGGAGCCGACGCCGGCCTTCTCCCGGGGCAGCGCCGACATGATCGACTCCATCGCCGGTGGCATGACGTTGGCCATCCCGACGCCCTGTACGAAGAAGGCGGCCCCGACCAGCCAGATCGGGGTGTCCACCCCGACGAAGGCGAACGTGCCGAGCCCGACCACCGCGAGGCAGAGGCCGACGGCGGAGACCGCCCGGCCACCGTAGCGGCGGACCATGGCCGCGCTGCGCGGCGCGAAGACGAGCTGGGCCAGCGCGAACGGCAGGAAGAGCAGGCCGGTCTGCAACGGGCTGTAGCCACGGACCAGTTGCAGGTAGAACGAGCTGAAGAACATCACACCCATGGCGGCGAAGAAGATCAGCCCGATCATCGCCACCGGCGCCGCGAAGCGGGGTACCCGGAACAGGGTCACGTCCAGTGACGGGTGGTCGCTGCGTCGCTCGTGGACGATGAACCAGGCCAGGACGGCCAGCCCGACGGCGATCGAGGCCCAGACCACGGGCCGACCGAAGCCGTGCTCGCCGCCGTCGATGATGCCGTAGGAGAGGGCGACCAGGCCCACCACGGAGAGCAGCACGCCGAGCACGTCGACACGGCCCGGACGCGGGTCGCGGGACTCCGGCACCAGCAGCCCGACCAGGACCAGACCGGCCAGCACCACCGGCACGTTGATCAGGAAGACCGAGCCCCACCAGTACCGTTCCAGCAGGGCCCCGCCGAGAATCGGCCCGATGGCGACCGCGAGCCCGACCGCGCCGGACCAGACACCGATCGCCCGGGCCCGTTCCCGGGGGTCGAAGACGTTGGAGATGATCGACAGGGTGACCGGCATGATGGCCGCGCCGCCCACGCCCATCAGTGACCGGGCTGTGATCAGCTGGGCCGGGCTCTGCGCGTACGCGGACAGCAGTGAGCCCAGGCCGAAGACGGCGAGACCGATCAGCAGGAACCGCTTGCGGCCGGTCCGGTCACCGAGCACGCCGAAGCTGAACAGCAGACCGGCGAAGACCAGCGTGTAGGAGTTGATCGCCCACTCCAGCTCACCCTGGCTGGCGCCGAGCCCGTGCACCGGGTCGGCCAGGGTCCGCAAAGCGACGTTGAGAATGGTGTTGTCGAGGACCACCACCAGCAGGCTGACCACCAGCACGCCGAGGATGGCCCACCGTCGTGGGTGGCCGGTGTTCTCGGTGATTTCCATGATTCGGCTTTCCCCCGGTACGCCGCACCGCCAATACGATACGGAACGGACTCGTAATGGCCTGAGCGTACGGGGGGCAGAATACGATACGGAACAGGTCCGTATCGTATGTGTGCCAGGTCACCCCTCGGGCGGGAGCCCAGTGGCGCTGCCGCTCGGGCGCGGGCGCCGGGTCGACCGGTCAGGCGGGCGCGGGCGCCACATCGCCCGGCCTGGCGGGCGCGGGCGCCGGATGGACCGGTCAGGCCGGGCGGAACGCCACATCGCCCGGCCTGGCGGGCGCGGGCGCCGGATGGATCGGTCAGGCGGGCGGCCCGACGACCAGGGCGAGCCGGACCAGCACGTCCCGGGCCGGGGCGTACCGGTGCGCCTGCGCCAGCCGGCCGACCCGGCGGGCCATCGCCGCCAACCGTTGGGTACGTCGACGGCGGCGACGGTCGTACGTCCGCAGCGCCACCGGTACCGGCGCCCCGGCGCCGAGACAGTCCGCGAGCGTGACCGCGTCGATCAGCGCCTGACACGCACCCTGCCCGAGGTCCGGGGTCATCGCGTGCGCCGCGTCCCCGAGCAGCGCCACCCGGTCGGTGACGTACCCCGGCAGCGGCGTGAGGTCGCAGACGTCGTGCCGGAGGATCTCCGCGTCCCGCAGCCCGGACAGCAGGCGCGGGATCGGGTCGTGCCAGTCACCGAAGTGCCGGAGCAGCACCGCCCGGTCCCCGTCCGGCGGCCGGTACCCCTCGGCGACGGCGAGTGTGGCGTACCAGTTTGTCACCCCCGGGCCCTGCGGGGTCAGACCGAAACGGGCTCCCCGGCCCCAGGTCTCCCCGCCGGCGGCGAGGTCCAGTTCCGCCGTGCCGCGCCAGGCCACGACGCCGGTGTAGCGGACCGGGAAGCGGTCGCCGTGCAGTGCCCGGCGCATGTCGCTGTGGATGCCGTCGGCCCCGACGACCAGGTCGAACTCACGGGTCAACGGGCCGGGATCGGCGACCCGCACACCGAACCGGACCAGGCCGGGCGGAAGGGCCCCGGCGAGCAGGTCGAGCAGATCCGGTCGGGCCAGCAGACGGACCGGCTCCCCTGCCCGCCGGACCACCCGGTCGACGTCGATGGCGGCGATCCGGGAGCCGTCCGGGCGACGGATCAGACCTCCGCCCTGCGGGCGCCCGCGCCGCCGGGCCTCCTCCCCCACGCCGAGGGCGTCCAGGGCGGCCAGGGCGCTCGGCCAGATGCCCAGCCCGGTCCCGGTGTCGGGCAGGCCGGGCGCCCGCTCGAACACGGTCACCGCCCAGCCTGCCCGGCGCAGCCCGATCGCGACCGCCAGTCCCCCGATACCGCCACCTACGACGGCCGCCGTCCGCGCCATGCGACGACCGTACTACAGATGTAGTTACGCTGACTACATCTGTAGTATGCCGGACATGGCGGACCGGCAGGAACAGGTACTCGACGCGGCGATCCGGGTACTCGGCACCCGTGGGCTCCGTCAACTCACCCACCGGGCCGTGGACACCGAGGCGGGCCTGCCCCTCGGCTCGACATCCAACCTCTTCCGGACCCGGGACGCGCTGGTCGACGGCGTCCTGCGCCGCCTGGTCCAGGTGGAGACCGGGGCCTGGCACGCCCTCGCCGCCGACCTGCCGCCCGGCGACGCCGCAGCGTTCACCGCGGTACTCGGCCACCTGCTGCGGGACCTGACCGGGGAGGGCCGGGTGATCGTGCTGGCCCGGTACGCCCTCTTCATCGAGGCGGCGTTCCACCCGCAACTGCGGGAACGGATCGGGGTGGCCCGGCAGGAGCTGGAACGTTGGGGGGTACCACTGATGGCCTCGCTCGGCGTACCCGATCCGGCCGCAGGCTTCGGCATGCTGCTCAGCCTGATCGACGGCCTGCTCAGCAACCAACTCGCGCACGACGACCCGACCTTCGACCCGGAGGCCGCGATCGGCACCCTGCTGCGCGGCCTGCTCGGCTGAACGCCGACCCACTCGGGCGCGCGCTGCCCTACCCGGCTGCCCGGCACGCGGCTCGGGCACGGGCTCGTTCGGCTGCCCGACGCACGGCCGGGAAGCGCCGGCCTGCCCGACGCGCCGCGGGTTGCCCGGGCCGTCCTGTTAACAAGGGGCCCTTCCTCTACCGAAAGCGTTAATAGGGGGCCCTTCCTTACAGCAGGGCGGTGGCGTGGGTCAGGGAGTCGAGCCGGTCGGCCGGTGCGGGCAGCGGACCGGACCAGCCCGGCCCGGCGCCGAAGACCCGCACCCCGGGGAAGTCCCGGCTGAACCGGACCAGCCGGTACGCCCGCCCGGTGACCGCGGTCTGCGACCAGACCACGACGGTACGCGGACGGGCCCGGCGTACCGCGCTGGCCAGCGCCGGCCAGGGCAGGGCGGCGCCGAGCAGCAGGCACCCCCGCCCCTGCTCACGGAGCGCGGCGGCGAGGGCGTGCAGACCGAGGCAGTGGTGTTCCTGTTCGGCACCGGCCAGCAGGACCCCCTCGGTGGGCAGCTCCCAGCGTCGGCTGCTGCCGAAGACGTCCAGGCCGGCCCGGATGCCCTCGGAGAGGGCGTGCTCCACGGCGATCTCGGCGGCGGTCCGGCCGGGCAGCATGGACAGCAGCGGCACGCAGACCTGCTCCCACGTGCGGACCAGACCGTTCACCCGGGCCAGTTCGACGATCAGCGCCGCCACCCGGTTGGTGTCCAGGTCGTCGGCGGCCGCGACCAGCCGCTCGCGGGCAGCGGCCACCGACTCCTGCGGTAGTCCTTCGGTCAGCACCAGTCGCACCCCCGGCAAAGAGATCCTTACCAGGGGTTCGGTGGAACGGCCACGGTTGGATGCGGAGCGGCGGGTCGGACCTTGCGGGCGGGTGTCCGCCTCGGCGGGTGTCAGTTCCGACGGGTGGGCCACCGACGCTGGACCAGTGCCGCGACACTGCCCCAGAGCCCGCGCCGGAACAGCAGCACGACGAGAACGAAGATACCGCCGGTGACCAGGCCCACGGCCTCGAATCCGGAGAACGAGAGCCAGTCCTCCAGCCGGACCAGGACGGCCGCGCCGAGCAGGCCGCCCCAGAGGGTGCCGATCCCGCCGAGCACCACCACGATGACCGCCTTGCCGGAGGTCGTCCAGTGCAGGGTGTCCAGGGCGACGAGCCGGTGGCCGATGGCGAACAGGCCACCGCCCAGCCCGGCGAGGAACGCCGAGAGCACGAAGGCGGTGAGCTTGTACCGGTGCACCGGGTACCCGAGGGCCCGGGCCCGCGCCGGGTTGTCCCGGATGCCGACCAGCACCCGGCCGAACGGGGAGTGCACGATCCGCCAGGCGGCGGCCAGTCCGGCGAGCACGATCGGCAGGGCCGCGTAGTAGAAGTAGTACTCGTCGGTGAGGTCCAGGCCGAACAGTTCCCGGGGTACGCCCTGGAGGCCGTTCTCGCCCCGGGTCACGCTGCGCCACTCGTTGGCCACGAAGTAGACCATCTGGGCGAACGCCAGGGTGACCATGGCGAAGTAGATGCCGGTCCGCTTCACCGCGAGGTAGCCGATCGGCACCGCCAGCACCGCTGCGGCGAGCGCCCCGGCCAGGACGGCCACCGGGAACGGTACCCCGGCGTTGATGGCGACTAGTCCGGTGACGTACGCCGAGGTGCCCCAGTAGGCGGCGTGCCCGAAGGACATCAATCCGGTGAAACCGAGCAGCAGGTCCACCGCCACGGCGAAGAGCGCCCAGCAGAGGATGTCCACGGCGACCGCCGGGTACAGCCCGTTGGGCAGCCAGAGGGCGACGGCCAGACCGGCGGCGAGCAGCGCGTACCGGACCCAACCGGGCGCCCGGCCGACCGCGACCAGGCCGGACGGGGCCCGGCCGGGCCTGGGCTCCACAGTGGTGTCCACGGTGCTGGTCATGCCGGGGCCTCCTCACGGCCGAACAGACCGGCCGGGCGCCAGAGCAGCACGGCGGCCATGACGATGAAGACCAGGGTCTGGGCCAGGATGGCCGGGGCGTACGCCTCGCCCCAGGCCTGGATCAGGCCGATGCCGAAGCCGGCGGCCACCGACCCGAAGATCGAGCCGAGCCCACCGATCACCACGACCGCGAAGACCACGATGATCAGGTCGGCGCCCATCAGCGGGTTGACCGCGCGCATCGGTGCGGCGAGTACCCCGGCCAGCGCGGCCAGGGCGATACCGAACCCGAAGACCGGGGTGACCCAGCGACCGACGTTGATCCCGAAGGCCCGGGTCAGTTCGGGGCGCTCGGTGGCCGCCCGGACCACCATGCCGACCCGGGTGTGGCCGAGCAGCCACCACACGCCCACGCAGACGCAGACGGCGAAGCCGAGGATGAACACCCGGTAGGTGGGGAAGTCGAACAGCCCCAGGTCGACCGAGCCGTTCAGTTCGGCCGGGGCGGCGTACGGGCTGGACCGCACGCCGTACTCACCTTTGACCAGGTCCTGGAGGATCAGGGTCAGTCCGAAGGTGAGCAGGAAGTTGTAGAGCGGGTCGAGCCGGGTGAGCCGGTGGATGAAGGCGCGTTCCAGCGCCATGCCGAGCAGGCCCAGCCCGACCGGCATGATCACCAACGCCCACCAGAACGGCACTCCGGCCTCGGCGAGCAGCACGTACGCCCCGAACGCGCCGAGCATGTAGAACGCCCCGTGGGCGAAGTTGACCACCCGCAGCATCCCGAAGATGACCGCGAGCCCGAGGGCGAGCAGGGCGTAGAACGCCCCGCTCACCAACCCGTTGAACGTGTTCTGGAGAAAACCGGTCATCGGTCCGGGGTCACATCTTGCAGTCGGCGGACGGGGCACGGAACGCCTCCGCCGCGGGGATGGTCTTGAGGACCTTCACGTAGTCCCACGGCTCGGTGACCTCGGCGGCCGGCTTGACCTGGGCCAGGTACGCGTCGTGCACCACCCGGTGGTCCTCGGCCCGGATCTTGCCGTTGCGCAGGAAGACGTCCTCGATGCTCTTGCCCTCCAGCTGTTTGACGACGGTGTCGGCGTCGTCGGTGCCGGCGGCCTGCACCGCCTCCAGGTACTGCGTGGCGGCCGAGTAGTTGGCCGCGTGGGCGAAGGTCGGGCGGGTCCCGGTCTCTTTCTGGAACCGGTCGGCGAACTCCCGGTTGCGGGCGTCGAAGTTCCAGTACCAGGCGTCGGTGTAGGTGGTGCCGGCGAGCGCGTCCGGGGTGAGCGAGTGGATGTCGGTGAGGAACATCAGGCCGACAGCCAGCCCGACGCCCTTCTCCCGCAGCTTGAACTCGTTGTACTGCTTGACCACGTTGACCAGTTCCGCGCCGGCCTGCATGGTCCCGAGCACGTCCGGCTTGGGGTTGAGGGTGGGCGCCTTCAGCAGGTACGTCGCGTAGTCGCCGGAGGTGTTCGGGAACGGCGCGGCGTCCTTGCCGACCACCGCCCCGCCGGCTGCGGTGATCGCGGCGGAGAAGCTCTTCTCCATGTCCTGGCCGAACTGGTAGTTCGGGTAGAGCACGTACCAGTTCTTGGCGCCCTGCTCGGTGGTGCTCCGACCGGTGCCGTTGGCCAGCATGTACGTGTCGTACGCATAGTGGAACGTGTACCTGTTGCACTTCACGCCGGTGAGGGTGGTGGTGGCGGCACCGATGTTGAAGTAGAGCTTCTGCTTCTCCTTGGCCACGTCGGCGACCTTCTCGGCGGCCGACGAGGTGGGCACGTCGAGGACGATGTCGACGGCCCTGCGGTCGTACATCTCGGCGGCCTTGGTGTTGGCGATGTCCGGCTTGTTCTGGTGGTCGGCGGTCTCCACGCTGATGTTCGTGGTCACCGCCTTGTCGCCGTACTTCGCCTTGAAGTCGGCCACCGCCATCTCGACGGCCTTGACCGAGTTCTTGCCGGACAGTTCCAGGTAGACGCCGGACTGGTCGTTGAGTACGCCCAGCACGATCTTGTCGTCGGTGAGCTTCTGGTCCCCGGACGCCTGGGGGCCACCGCCGCCACAGCCGGCGACCAGCACCACGGCCGCCGAAGCGGCCGCCAGTCCTGCGGTCCTACGCATTGCCATTCCCTCCACCTCCGCGCCGGGCGCGGTTCGCGGTCAACAAGCGGTACGTGCGGTACGTGCAGTACGTGCGGTTGTCGTTGCGAGGTCGTCAGATGCCGAGGTACGACAGCAGCTCGCGTTCCCGGGAGTGGACCTCGGTGTTGTCCAGCGCCGAGACGATCTCCCCCTCGGCGAGCAGGTAGTGCCGGTCGGCGACCCCGGTGGCGAAGTGCAGGTTCTGCTCGACCAGCAGCACCGTCACGCCGTGCTGCTTGGCCTGCCGCAGGATGTCGCCGACCTGCTGTACGAGCAGCGGGGAGAGCCCCTCGGTCGGCTCGTCGCAGAGCAGCAGCCGGGCCCCCATCCGCAGCACCCGGGCCAGGGCGAGCATCTGCTGCTCACCGCCGGAGAGCATGGTCGCCGCCGAGGTCCGCCGGGTGTGCAGGGCCGGGAACGCCTCGTAGATCCGGTCCAGCGACCACGGGTCGGGGCCGACGGTGGGCGGCAGGGTCAGGTGCTCGGTCACCGTCAGGGTGGCGTAGCTGCCCCGGTCGTCGGGTACCCAGCCCAGCCCCAACCGGGCCCGCCGGTGGGCCGGCAGCCGGCTGATGTCCCGGCCGTCCAACTCCACGGTGCCGCGCTGGCTGTCGTGCAGTCCCATCACGCAGCGCAGCAGCGTGGACTTGCCGGCCCCGTTGCGGCCGACCAGGGTCACCACCTCGCCCCTGGCCACGGTCAGGGACACGTCCCGCAGTACCCGGGCCTCGCCGTAGGACGCGGACAGCTTCTCGATTCGCAGCATCAGTGGCTCCCGGACACGTCGGCGGATCCCAGGTAGGCGGTGATCACCCGTTCGTCGGCGCGTACCTGCTCGTAGGGCCCTTCGACCAGGACCTTGCCGGCCTGGAGCACGGTGACCCGGTCGGCGAGCCGGCCCACCACGCTCATGTTGTGCTCCACCAGGACCACGGTCCGGCCCCGGCGGACCCAGGCGATCAACTCGACGGTCCGGTCGACGTCCTCCAGCCCCATCCCGGCGGTCGGCTCGTCCAGCAGCAGCACCTTCGGGTCGAGGGCGAGTGCGATGGCCAGTTCCAGGGCCCGCTTGCGGCCGTACGCCAGGGCGTCGGCGGGGGCCTCGGCGAGGTCGGCCAACCCGACCATGGCCAGCAGTTCGTCCGCCCGCTCGGCGTAGCGGCGCATGAGTTTCGCCGACCGCCAGAACCGCCAGCCGAGACCGCTGGGACTCTGCAGGGCCAGCTCGACGTGTTCGCGGGCGGACAGTTGGGGGAAGAGGCTGGTGATCTGGAACGAGCGGGCCACCCCGAGCCGGGCGACCTGCTCGGGCGGCAGCCCGGTGACGTCCCGGCCGGCCAGCTCGATCCGCCCGCCACTGGGCCGGAGAAAACCGGTGAGCAGGTTGAACAGGGTGGTCTTGCCGGCGCCGTTCGGACCGACCAGCGCGTGTACGCTCTCCGGCGCAATGTCCAGGTCGACGCCGTCGACCGCGCGGAAGCCACGGAAGTCGCGCGTCAGCCCGCGTACCGACAGGACCGCTTGCCCGGTCATCGTCCATCCTCCGCAGGGGTCGCCGACGACAACCGGCACCCGTCGGTGACGGGCGTCACAGGCTGTCGCGTGTCAGGAAACCTACGGTCGGCTCCACATACTGAACCATGTCGATGGCATACACTTTCCTGATCCATCGAACATGGTCACGCCATATGCACGGGCCCCCGATGCCTGCCGGACACGATCGACAAGGCCGGCGGCCCCACAACGCAGCGGCCACCATGTGGCCGGCCCACCATGACCGACGACCACCGGCACCGACACAGACCGGCGTTACCGGGCGTTGACGGCGTGGCCTAGCTTGATCCACTAAAAGCGCCCGCTGGCGGGACCGGCGGGCGCCCCGAAGAACCACTCCAGGTGGAAGGTTGAGACTTCGATGCCGTTCGGGTTCACCGTGGCGATCATCATGGCGATCGGTCTGCTCATTTCCGGCGCAATCGCGCTCGCCGGCAACGCCGGCCTCAAGCGGATCGCCACCCTCGCGGCCGTCGGCTGCCTCATCGGCGCGGTGGCCCTCACCCTCGGCGCCAGCGCCAACTCCGTACCGATCCGCTCCGTCGGGATCGTCACCAGCTTCGGCAAGCCCACCGGCGAGGTGACCGGCTCGGGGCTGAAGTGGGTCGCCCCGTGGCAGAAGGTCGGCGAGTGGGACGCCGGCCGGCAGAAGTACGACCACATCGGTGGCAACAACTGTGTGCGGGTCCGCACCGGCACCCTCGCCGACGCCTGCGTGGAGGTCCTGATCGAGTGGCAGGTCCGGCCGGAGAACGCGCCGAAGCAGTTCATGGACTACAAGGGTGACTTCGACAGCTTCCGGGGACAGCGGGTCGGCGTCCAGCTCGACAGCGCGGTCAACGACGCGTTCTCCGCGTACAACCCGCTGGAGAAGATCGACTCCAAGACCGGCAGCCTGAACGTGGATCTGAAGCCGTACGCGGAGAACATCAAGACCAACGCCACCGCCCGGCTCGCCGAGGACATCGAGATCCTCTCGGTCACCATCACCCGGGTGAACCACGACGAGAAGACCGAGGGCAACATCAAGGCGTTCCAGGACAAGCTGGCGCAGACCCGCAACCTGGAGCAGGACCGGAAGAACGCCGAGATCCAGAAGCAGATCACCGAGACGAACGCCAAGGTCGACAAGGTCTCCCGGTGCCTGGAGATCGCGGAGAAGAACGGCAGCAACCCCGGCCTCTGCATCAACCCCGGCATCGTCACCGGCACCAAGTAACCCCGTCCCTTCCGCCCCGTACCC
>NZ_WVUH01000109.1 GCF_017614955.1 Micromonospora echinofusca | reverse complement strand
GGCGGGTGTACCAGGGGGACCTGTTCGACCCGTTGCCGCCCGCACTGCGGGGGCGGGTAGACGTGCTGCTGGCCAACGTGCCCTACGTGCCGAGCGCCGAGGTGGCGCTGCTGCCCGCCGAGGCCCGGGTGCACGAGCCCCGGCTGGCACTCGACGGCGGCGCCGACGGGCTCGACGTGCTGCGTCGGGTGGTCGCCGGGGCGGCTTCCTGGCTGGCACCCGGTGGTCACCTGCTCTTCGAGACGGGTGAGCACCAGGTGCCGGTGGCGGTGGCGGTCGTCGCCGCCGCCGGTCTGGTCCCGACGGTCGCGTCCTGTGCCGAGCGGTACGCGACGGTGGTCACCGCGACCCGGCCGGTCCGGGTCGCCCCGGACCGCCGGGCCGGTCTCGGTCCGCCGGACGCGGGGACCGCAGCAGCAGGGTGAGTGCCTGGTCCACCAGGTTCTCCGTGGAGTCCTCCAGGCCCAGTCCGACGAAGCCCCGGCTGAGCTGGAGGGTGGCCAGGCCGTGCACGGTCGCCCAGATCGTCCGGGCCACCACCCCGGGCGGCACGTGGTCGGGCAGGTCGCCGGTCTGCTGCGCCTGCCCGACCACGTCCACCAGCGGCTGGAAGGCCAACGGCCGGGCCTTCTCGTGGTCGGGCCGGTGCTGGAACATGATCCCGAAGACGGCCGGGTTGTCGGCGGCGAACCGCAGGTAGGCCACTCCCATCCGGCGGATCCGGTCGGCCGGGGTGGTCGCGGGCCGTTCCGTCTCCTCCAGGGCGGCCCGCAGTCCGAGGTAGCCCTGGTCGGCCAGCTCGGCCAGCAGGGCGTCCCGGTCGACGAAGTGCCGGTACGGTGCCGCCGAGCTGACGCCCACCCGCCGGGCCAGCTCGTTGAGGCTGAAGCCCTGGCTGCCCCGCTCGGTCAGCAGCGTCCGGGCGCCGTCGAGCAACGCCTCGCGTAGCGAGCCGTGGTGGTAGGAGCTGCGTTTGACGCCGGTGGGCATGTTGACGACTCTAACATCGACCCTTATGTTGATGGCACTTACATTGTAAGTGAGTCGTACATACATTGACTCCGCCAGGAGGCCGCGCATGACCGAAGCGACGATCACCCGACCGGCCGGGCCGGCGACCATCGGCCACCCACCGCGCCCGTCCCGGGCCGGCTGGCTCGTGGTGGCGCTGTCCGCACTGGCCGTCGGCGGGTACTCCCTCGCGCTCTACGCCCAGGGCAGCCTGGCCGACCTCGCCGGCAACGACACCGGACTGGCGGTCCACTACGCGTCCGCCGCCACCCCGGTGCAGATCGCGTTCTACCTCCACGTCGCCACCGGCTCGCTGGCCCTGTTGCTCGGGCCCGCGCAGTTCTCCCGCCGGCTACGGCAGCGGTACCCGACGGCGCACCGGCTGGTCGGCCGGACCTACCTGGGCGCGGTGGCGCTGGGCGTACTCTCCGCGCTGGTCCTGGCACCGGTGAACTCGGCGGGTCTGGTGGGCCTCTTCGGGTTCGGCGGTCTGGCGGTGCTCTGGGGCGCGACGGCGCTGCGCGGGTACCACGCGGTGCGCGGTGGCGACCTGCGCCAGCACCGCGCCTGGATGATCCGCAACTACGCGCTCACCTACGCGGCGGTCACCCTGCGCACCTGGCTGGGGGTGCTCATCGCGGTCCAGTTGCCGTTCGCCGGGGGCGACTTCCAGGCGGTCTTCGACAACGCGTACGCCCCGCTGCCGTTCCTCGCCTGGCTGCCGAACCTGGTCGTCGCCGAGTGGCTGATCCGGCGGCGTGGGCTGCCGTCGTACCGGCTGACGGCCTGAGCGGTCCGGTCGACGGTCCGACAGGGTCGGTCCGGGTGCCCCGACGGTGACGGCGGGACACCCGGACCGGTGTGGTGGTGGTACGGGTTACGACGCGGAGCAGGTCAGGTTGGTCGGAGCGGACGACGTACCGGTGGCGGTGAAGCCGAAGGTCGTCGTGGCACCGGCGCCCAGCGAGCCGTTGTAGGTTTCGTTACGGACCGTCACGTTGCTGCCGGAGACGGTCAGCTTCCCGCCCCACAACTGGCTGATCGTGACGCCGGTGGGCGCGGTCCAGGTGACCGTCCAACCGGTGCTGGCGGCGGTACCGGTGTTCTTGACCGTGACCCCGGCCTGGAAGCCGCCGGACCAGGAGTTGGTCACCGCGTACGTCGCGGTGCACCCGTTGTCGCCGCCGCCCCCGCCACCGGGCGGGGTGGTGAAGGTCCGGCCGGGCGAGACCGCCGAGACGTTCCCGGCCGCGTCCCTGGCCCGGACGCTGAACGTGTAGCTGGTGTCGGCGGTCAGACCCGTCGCGGCGTAGCTGGTACCGGAGACCGTGGCCACCACCGACGGGGTGCCGGTGCCGACCGCCCGGAGCACGTCGTACGAGGTGACCCCGACGTTGTCGGTGGCGGCGGCCCAGCTCAGCGTGGCGCCGGTCGCGGTCAGGTTGGACACCGCCGGCTGCCCCGGGGTGGTCGGCGCGGTGACGTCCCCGCCACCGCCACCGGCGTACCGCTCGGCGAGGTTGATCCCGGTGGTGCTGCCGTTGCCGCCGAGCCGCACCTGGTGGTCGAGGCTGACGAACTTGCCGTTGTGCTGCCACAGCGCCGGCTTGAGCATGGCGTACTTCTGCTCGTCCCAGGTCTGCCAGTCGTCGAGCAGCAGACCACCGGTGTCGCCGGAGTTGGGGTTCAGGCACCAGAAGGTGTGGTGGATGCCGTGCTCGATCATCAGGTCCCGCAGCGCGGTCATCCACCTGTCCTGCCGGGCGTCCTGACCGAGCCGGCCGCCCCACTCCCCGACCAGCAGCGGCGCGGTGCCGTTCTCGTGGATGTAGAGCCAGTTCGGCCGCCAGACGTCGTTGGTCAGGGACGTCTTGTCGAAGTCCTTCTGGAACCAGGGCTGCTCGAAGACCAGCGGTCCGTAGTCGTGCGGGGAGTAGACGAGCTGGTCCTGGTTCGCCCCGAGGTTGACCGGGTGTTCCCGGACGCCGCGCAGGTTGCCGCCCCACCAGTTGTAGTAGTAGTTGGGGCTCAGGTCGGGGTCGGTGTTCGGGGAGTTCCAGGTCTCCCCCTCACGCGGGTAGACCTCGATGCCCTCGCAGAGGATCAGCACGTTGGGGTTGATGGCCAGGATCCGCCGGCCGGCCGTCTCGCAGGCGTACTTGAAGTTGTCCTGGTCGGTGGTGTTGTCCCACTTGGCGCGCGGCGGCTGGTTGGGGGTGCCGTGCGGTTCGTTCTTGATGTCCATCGCGACGATGGTGTCGTTGCTCTGGTACCGCTGGGTGATCCACTCCCAGCCCTGGTAGAACAGCTCCGGGGTGATCGTGCCCTTCCACCAGACCGGGTAGACGTGGCCGGAGTTGTCCGCCTCGGCGCTGTGCAGGTCCAGCATGACCTTCAGGCCGTACTTCTCGCAGAGCGCCAGCCAGTGGTCGAAGACCTGGAGGTTGTTCTTGCCGGTCAACTCGGGGTTGACGTAGGTGTTGACGTTCGGCATGACGGTCTGGCCGGCCTTCCACTCCAGCAGCAGCTGGGTGGAGATGGGTACCCGGACGATGTTGATGCCCCGGTCGGCCATGCCCTTGGTGATGGTCTCGATGTTGGCCGACCAGAGGCCGTGGAACACCCGCTCGGAGGCGTTGTAGCCGAACCAGTTGGCGCCGGTCAACCAGACCTGGTTGCCGGCGGAGTCGACGATCCGGTTGCCGTCGGTGTGCAGCCAGTCGGTGGCCGGGACGGCCTGGGCACCGACCGGCGACCCGGCGTCGGCGGTGGGGGCCGCACCGGCCCAGGTGGGCAGCGCGGTTGCCAGGCCGAGGACGGCGGCCGCCGTCACCACGGCGGCCCGGAGTTTGGATCTTGCAGCCATGTCGGCTTCCTCCAGCGGATCAGCAAGGGGACGACGCGCCCCCGGAGCGCGGTGGAAGTGGCATGATGGGAGCGCTTCCATCGACAGTATGACGTTTTTGTTGCCAGCGGAAGACACGATGCTCCTCGATGTCACTGAATCGATTGAGCAATCGCTTTCCTCAGCTGGCAGGCAACCCTGTGACAGCCGGGCGCGGGACTACTGAACCGATTAATCAGATGTCGAGGCGGAACAGTTCGGCGGCGTTGCGCCAGGCGACCCGCTCGGCGGTGACCGGATCGAGGTCGGCGGCGAGGACCGCACCGTAGGCCGCCGCCGGGTCGATCAGCGTCGCGTCGGTACCGAACAGCAGCCGGCGCGGGTCGACCGCCGCCGCCACTGCGGCGAACCGACCCGCCTCGGTGTGCGAGAAGCACGGTTCGAGCCAGAGCCGGTCGACGGAGTTGGCCGCCTCGACGGCGTACCGCCAGCCGTTCGCCCCCATGTGCCCGGCGATGACCCGCAACCCGGGGATGTCGGCGCACGCCTGGGCCAGGTCGAGCGGGGTGGTGTCCCAGGTGTGCACCAGCGCCGGCAGGTCGTACGCGGCGACCAGGGCCAGCGCGTCCCGGGTCCGCGCGGAGGCGACCGGCGAGCCGGAGTAGTCGGTATGGATCTTGACCCCGACGAACCGGCCGGACGGCAGCAGCTCGGCCAGGTCCCGCTCGGCGTCGGCCAACCGACGCGGGTTGACCGTCAGGTAACCGAGGAACCGGTCGGTGGTCTCCAGCACCCGGGCCATCGCCCGGTTACCGGACCGGACGTCGTAGACCACCGCCTCGGTGGCCGAGACGACCGCCAGGTCGATGCCGTAGCGGTCCATCACCGCGAGGTTCACCGCGACCGCGCCGACCTCCATGCTGAAGAACCACGGTCCCCAGTGCGCGTGCACGTCGACGATCACGCCGCGACCCCCAGGAGCCGCCGGGCGTTGCCGCCGGCCACGGCGGCCACCCCGGCCGCGTCCAATCCGGAACGGGCCAGCCGGAGCCGGGGTACCACCGGCTCCTGCCACGGGGTACGCGAGCCGTAGAGCAGCCGGCCGACGCCCAGCTGCGCGGCGACGGTCTCCAGCGCGTCGGGTGAGTTGAGCAGCCGGGTCGAGGTGTGGAAACCCGGTTCGTCCCGGGCCACCACCACGAAGTCCCCGAGGTGGTAGAAGTGCGTGTCCAGGAAGACCACGGTCGCCCCGCGCAGCGGTCGCCAGTACCGCCGGACGTCCCCGCCGGTCAGGATCACCAGCCCCGCCTCGGTGGCCCGGCGGGCGACGTGCCGCACCGAGGGGAAGTCGGGCTGCACCCCCTGCTCGTCGGGGAAGAGCCGCACCGCGCGGAACCCCCGGGCGGCGAGCCGGACGATCTCCCGCTCGGCGCCGAGCGGGTCGCGCAAATCCAGCGCGCCGACCGGCAGCACCGGGCCGCCGAGCGCGGCGACCTCGTCGTTGCCGCTGGTCACGTCGAACAGGGCGGCCCGCAGGCTGGCCACGGCGGCGCCGGTGATGCCGTTGCCGGCCAGCAGCGCGACCACCGCGTCCGGGTCCCCGGACGGGCCGGGACGGTCGGCGTACCGGCCGACGAGCACGTCGACGTCGAGGGTCACCGGGGGCAGGTCGGTGGCGACGAACGGGTTGACCGGGCACGGCTCGGCGGCGGGGACGGTCACGGCCGGTCCCCCGGCGGCGGGGACGGTCATCGCGGCGGTACCGCCCGCAGGACCCGGTCCCGTTCGTCGGCGGGGAGCGCCGGACCGTACGGGTCGACCGCGTACGCCGCCGGGATCCGCCCCTCCCCGGCGGCGATCCAGAGCATCCGCTGCACGTACCCCTCCATCGGTGCGGTGAAGGTGGCCGCGGCGAGCCGGTCCAGCCGGGCGGAGGCGGTGACGAAACCGGTGTGGTCGCCCTCGGCGAAGCGGCGCAGCACGTCCCGGGTGACCGGTACCGCGGCGGCGGCCAGCCCGACCAGGGCCGCCTCGGCGCCCCACATCAGGGACGGCCCGAACATCCGGTCCTCGCCGGTCACCGCGAGCCGGTCGGCGGCGTGCGCCGCGTCCAGGGTGGCCTGGCAGGCGATCGCGTCGTGCAGTCGGGCCACCTTCACCCCGGCCACCCCGGGCAGCGCCAGCACCGCGGCGAGCGTGTCCGGCGGGTACGGGCGGAGGTAGAGGTCGAAGGCGAGCAGCGGCAGGCCGGCGGCCCGCCACAGGGCGTCGTGGTGGCCGACCGGGTCGTCGGCGACCGGGAAGACCAGCAGCCCGACGGCACCGAGTGCGGCGGCCTGGGCGGCCTGGGCGGCGACCTCCGCGCCGGTCTCCCCCGGCCGTCCGCCGACCCCGACGACGACCGGCACCCCGGTCGCCACCGCCTGCCCGATGACGGCGGCCCGGGTGTCGGGGGTGAGGAACGGGCCCCGGCCGGTGTGGGCGAGCACCGCGAGGGCGTCGGCGCCGTCGACGACCAGCCCGCGCAGGTACCCGCCGACGGTCGCCGGATCGATCGTGCCGGTGACGGTCGACGGGGTGGCCGCGGCGGCGACGAGGCGCCAGCGCAGCCGGTCCCGCAGGGCCGCCGCGCGGGGGTCGATCGTCATCGGGTCACCGCCCGGCGGACCGCCGCCGCGATCCGGTCGACGTGCTCGTCGGTGTAGCGCTCGTTCCACTGGATCACCAGCAGAGTCTGCGTCACCAGCCGTTCCGCGTTCGGCCGGGTCCCCCAGCCGTACTCGGGCACCCGGTCGGCGGGCGGGGTGCTCAGCGGGTACCGGGAGGTGCCGTAGCACGGCGCCTCGGTGAGCACGGGCGCGCAGTGCAGCGGTTCGTCGAGATAGCCGGCGCGGGCCGGTACCCCCTCGGCGGCGAGCCGGGCGGCCACGTCGGCGTTGTCCAGCGGCGGGTCCAGCACGATCGGGAAGAGCCACCAGGCGTGCCGGTCCGGGTCGGCGGGCAGGTGTACCCCCGGCAGGTCGGCCAGGGCGGCGACGAGCCGACGGGCGGTCCGCCGCCGGGCGGCCAGCACCCCGGGCAGTTTGGCCAGCTGGGCCCGGGCGACCGCACCGGCCAGCTCGGTCATCCGGTAGTTCAGCCCGAGGCTGACGTACCGCCGGGTCCCGCCGTCGCGCGGCCAACCCTTGTCGGCGAAGAGCCGCATCCGGCGGGCCAGCGTCGCGTCGCCGGTGACGACCAGCCCACCGTCGCCGCAGGTGATGTGTTTCCACTGCTGGAGGCTGAAACAGCCGATCGTCCCGACGGTGCCGGCGAGCCGGTCGTCGGGGTAGCGGGTCAGCCACGCCTGGGCGCAGTCCTCGATCAGCGGGAGGCCGGCGGCGTCGGCCACCGCCCGCAGCCCGGTGGCGGCGGCGCCGAAGAGGTGGACCCCGAGGATCGCCCGGGTACGTGGCCCGATCGCGGCGGCCACCGCGTCCGGGTCTAGATTCCCGGTGTACGGATCGACGTCGGCGAAAACCGGGACGGCGTTCTGGGCGAGAATCGGCGCGACCGTACCGATGTCACTGATCGGAGAAGTGATGATCTCGTCGCCGGGTTCCGGCGCGACCGCCGCCACGGCCAGGTGCAGCGCGGCGGTACCCGAGCTGCACGCCACGGCGTGCGGCACCGCGTGCAGCGCGGCCATCTCCCGCTCCAGGGCGCGGACCTCGGTGCCCCAGACGGAGCTGAGCATGCCGGTCCGCAGCGCCCGGGTGACCGCTTCGATCTCCTCGGCACCGAGGGTGCGCCCGTCGGCGTCGGCCATGCTGGGATACGACACGTACCCTCCCGGCTTCACGAATACCGGACCTGACCGTAATCTGAAGATGCGAGCCACGCAACCGTGGAGGAGGAGTCGGTGAGCATCGAGATCGGCGTCGTCGGTCCCCACGACCTGGTCGACGACGTCGCCACGACCTGCGAGGAGCAGCCCGGGGTCACGGTCCGGCGACTCGACTACGACCACGAGTCACAGGCGCCGGCGATCGTCGAGGCGCACAGCGGGCAGGTGGAGGCCTGGCTGTTCACCGGGGTGGTGCCGTACACCCTGGCCCGCGACGCGAACGTGCTGAACCGGCCGGCGACGTTCGTCGACTACACCGGGGCCACCCTGCTCCAGGCCGTGGTCCGGCTGCTGCGCGACGGTCACGACGTGACCCGGATCTCCATCGACACCCTGACCGGCACCGACGTCAACAGCACGTTCGGCGAGGCCGGTCTGCCGGTGGAGCAGGTCCGCACCCTGCCGTACCGCAGCGGCCTGCTCTCCAAGGACGTGGCCGCGTTCCACCGCCGGCAGCGCCGGGCCGGCACGGAGGTGGCGGTGACCTGCATCAGCTCCGTCTACGAGACGCTGCGCCACGAGATGCCGACGATCCGCCTGGCCCCGTCGTACCACTCGGTCCGTACCGCGCTGCGCCAGTTGCTGCTGCAGGCCAGCAGCCAGGCGCAGGAGGACGCCCAGATCGCCCTCGGCCTGGCGGCCCTCTCCGACGGTGACGGGGGTCTGCTCCGGGAGGTGGCGGCCCTCGGCGGCACGCTCGCCCGGGTCGGTCACAACTTCCATCTGATCGTCACCACCCGGGGGCCCCTGCACGACGCGACCGCCGGTTTCACCGCCCTGCCGATGCTGCGCCGGCTCGCCGACCGGCACGACACCGTGCAGATCGGGTTCGGGCTCGGGCGCAGCGCCGCCGAGGCGGAGAACCTGGCGCGCCGGGCGCTGAGCCGGGCCCGGCGGGTCGGGTCGGCCGCCGCCGTCCTCTCGCTGCGTGGCGACACCGACATCGTGCTGGAGTCGACCGCCCCGGCACTGTCGGCGGCGGCGTCCGCGGCGGACGTCAACCTGGCGGTCATCGCCCAGCGGGTCGGCCTGTCCGTACCGACCCTGCTGCGGTTGCGCGAGGTACGCCACGCCGCCGGTACCGAGCCGCTGACCACCCGGGAGGTGGCCGAGCAGCTCAACGTGCAGCAGCGCACCGCGCGGCGGATGCTGCACCGGCTGGAGCTGGCCGGTCTCGCCGAGCGGCTGGGCAACCTCTCCTCGGGCAGCAGCGGACGGCCGTTGACGCTGTACCGGCTGACCCTCTGACCACCGTCCCGCCCCACGCCGGGGCGGGGTCCATCCGGACACCCCGTTGTGTCCGGATGGACCGGTACCGGGTCAGCGCAGCCACTCGTCCAGGTGCGCCGCGACGAACTCGTCGTCGCGCAGGTGCGGGTACGCCTGGAACACCCGGTCCAGCTCGGCGAGTTGGCCGGGTGAGAGTTCCTCGGCCGGGTCCAGGCACCAGCGGCCGGCGAGCAGGCCCTGCCGGCGCAGCACCTCGTGAATGCCGGGGATGCAGCCGTGGTAGCCGTTCGCGGCGTCGAAGATGGCCGCGTTGGCGTCGGTCAGGTGGCCGTCCAGGGTGAGCAGCCGGCGCAGCGCGTCGTCGTCCCCGGAGCGGGCCCGGTGGGCCTCGGCGAGCAGGCCGACGGCGGTGTGCGCCCAGACCGCCCACTGGCCGAGCAGTCCGCCGACGAACTCCACCTCGACGGACCGGCCGTCCACCACGACCCGGTGCGGCGCCACCAGGTCGGCGAGGATGTGGTCGTCGTTGCCGGTGTAGAGGGCCAGGTCGCCGACGCGGCCCGCCGCCACCACCCCGTGCAGGACGTCCAGTGTGCGGTACCGGTCGAACGGCGCCACCTTGATCCCGACCACCGCGTCGAGGGCGGCCAGCCGGGCCCAGAACTCCCGGGACAGCGACCGACCGCCGACCGCCGGTTGCAGGTAGAAGCCGACCACCGGCAGTACCTCGCCGACCGCGCGGGCCCGCGCGATCAGGGCGTCCTCGTCGAGGTCGGGGTGCGGCGGCAGCAGCACCATGTGGTACCCGAGCGACGCGGCCAGTTCGGCCTCGGCCACCGCCTGCGCGGTGGGTCCGCAGGCGCCGGCCACCAGCACGGCGTCCGAGCCGGCGGCGGTCTCGGCGGCGAGTTCCAGCACCGGCGCGAGCAGCCCGACCTGCGGGTCGTGGATGGCGAACTGGGTGGTGTGCACGCCCACCGCGATCCCGCCGGCACCGGCGGCCAGGTAGTACCGGGTCAGGGCCCGTTGCCGCCGCTCGTCCAGCCGACGGTTCTCGTCGAGGGCGAGCGGGTGGGCGGGGATGACGCAACCCCGCTTGAACCGGTCCAGGGCGGTCGAGTTCCGGGGGCTCGAAGCAGTCAACACGGGTCTCTCCTAGAAGTTGCCGTCGCGGCGCTGGAAGCCGGTCGGCTTGCCGAGCAGGGGGTTGTCCTCGGCGACCCAGTGCGCCGTCCACTCGATCAGTTCGGCCACCGGCACGTCCGGGTACCCGAACAGCCGGTGGCAGAGCTGCGCGTTGGACAGCAGCGCGGTCGGCGCCTCGGTTCCGGTGAGGACCGGTTCGCGGCCCAGCCGGGCGGCGAGCGCGGTGGCCACCTGCCGTACCGAGATCGTTTCCGGGCCGGTCAGGTTCAGCACGAACGGCGGGGTGGCGGTGTGCCGCAGGGCGCGCAGGGTGACCTCGTTGGCGTACCCCTGCCAGACCACGTTGGCGTGCCCCATGGTCAGGTCCACGGGTCGCCCGGCCTGCACGGCGGTGGCGATGTCGACGAGGACGCCGTACCGCATCTCGACGGCGTAGTTCAGCCGGATCAGCGCCAGCGGGGTGTCGTGCTTCAGGGCGAAGTGGGTGAGGATGCGCTCCCGGCCGAGGCAGGACATCGCGTACTCGCCGACCGGTTGCAGCGGCGTCTGCTCCACGCACCCGCCGGCGGTGACCGGCACCAGCGGATAGACGTTGCCGGTGCTCAGCGCGACGATCCGCGACCCGGCGAAGCGGTTGGCCACCCGGCCGGGCAGGTAGGTGTTGGTGGCCCAGGTGGCGTGCTCCCGGCCCGAGGTGCCGAACTTGGCACCCACCAGGAAGACCACGTTCGGCGCGTCCGGCAGGGCGGCCAGCGCGGCGTCGTCGGTGACGTCCGCCTCGACCACGACCGCGCCCTCGGCCCGCAGCGCGTCGGCCAGCCCGGCCTCGGAGAACCGGGAGACGGCGACGACGCGGGCCCCGGTACCGGCCGCCGCCACCCCGCGCAGGGCCAGCCGGACCAGGCTCGGGCCGAGTTTCCCACCGGCACCGAGGATCAGGATGTCGCCGTCGAGCGTGCGCAGGTCGTCCACCAGGACGTCCCGCGGGCGCGACAGCCGCTCCTCAAGCTCCGCCAACGAACGCATACACCAGACCCCTCTCCGATTAACGGTCCTGACCGTAACCTCAACCGGATTCGGCCGTCAAGGTGGCACGGGCCATCCGCGCGACAACTGGCCGGGTGTCCGGCGGAACCGCCCGGTCGGTCGGCCGGGCGGGGGTCGGCTCCCGCGCTCGACGGTGCTGGCGACGGGGTGGACCGAGCGCGCCCCGCCGGGCGGGTGGTCGGGGGGTGACGTGCTGTCGAGCTGCACCGGATGTGCGGGCAGGGCGGCGGTCGATCCCGTGCACGCACGGATGGTGCAGCTCGACAGCACGGGGGACAGCCGGTCGCATCCCGGCCGCACGGGTTCCCGTCGTGCGTGGCGCGGGGCCGGCCGCCCCGACGGCTCAGACCAGGGCGCGGGCCTGGGCGAGCAGGGTCAGCACGGCCCGGGTCTGGGCCCACGGCACCGGGCTCGGGGCGCCCCGGACCATGTCGAGGAACGCGTCGATGGTGGCCCGGTAGCCCAGTTCCTCCGGGCCGCCCCGCAGCGCGACCCGGCGCTCCCCGTCCCGGGTGTGCACGGTGATCTCGTACGCCTCGTCCGAGGTGACCCCGATGACCTCGACGGTGCCCGGCACTCCGTCGTCCCACTGCACCGTCAGCACCGCCGTGTCCTCCGACGGCAGGGTCGGGTAGCCACGGGTCGCCCCGCCCGCGCCGACCAGCCGTACGGCCGGACCCCGGAGGGCGACCATCAGCTCCACCCCGTGCAGCCCCATCATGACCAGCGCGCCGCCGCCCACCGCCGGGTCCACCTGCCAGGGGTTGTACCCGGTCGCCCAGACGCCCACGTCGTGCCGGATCGTCGCCCGGACCGCGAGCACCTCCTCGTCGGGTACGTCCAGCGCGACGAAGTCCGGGGCGAACCGCAGCACCGACGAGGAGAGCACCAGCTCCGGTGCCCGCGAGACGACCGGCTCCAGCCGGGCGAGCTGGTCGGTGGTGGCCGCCGCCGGCTTGTTGACGAAACAGGGCAGCCGGTGGTCGAGCACCTGCGCCAGGGTCTCGGGTACCTGCGGGGTGGGTACGGTGAGCACGACCCCGTCCGGCCGGGTGGCCAGCAGGGCGGCCAGATCCGGTACCACCGTGGCGTCCGGCTGCTCGTCGCGGAACCGCGCCAACCGCTGCGGATCCGGCTCCCAGACCACGAGTTCGGCGTCGCCCCGCAGGGCCCGGGCGTCGGTGTACGGGTGACTGGTGGCCAGTCCGGCCAGGGCGATGCGCATGGGTCCAGAGGCTACCCAGGGGGTTTCCCGCCGCGTCAACCGCTGGTCAGCGGCGGGAAACCCGGTCAACCCATCGTGTCGAGCTGCTCCGGTCGGATCTCGTGGCGCAGTGCCGCGCCGCGCAGGAACCGGTCGATCTCGTCGACCACGATCGCCCCGGCCCGCCGACGGGACTCGACCGTGCCGGCCGCCTCGTGCGGGGTCAACAGGACGTTGGGCAGGTGCCGCAACGGGTGGTCGACCGGCAGCGGCTCGGCGTCGAAGACGTCCAGGGCCGCGTCGATCCGCCCGGTCCGCAGCTCGGCCAGCAACGCGGCCTCGTCCACCAGCGCCGGGCGGGCGGTGTTCACCAGCAGCCCGCCGTCGGGCAGCAGGGCCAGTTCCCGGGCGCCGATCATCCCGGTGGTGGCGGGCAGCACCGGGGCGTGCAGCGACACCACCCGCGACCGGGTGAGCAGGTCGTCCAGCCCGACCCGGGTGACCCCCAGGTCGGCGGCCGCCGCGTCGGTCAGCAGCGGGTCGACGACCAGTACCTCCGCCCCGAGCGCCCGGACCAGCCCGAGGTAGGCCCGCCCGGTACGGGAGGCCCCCACCACGCCGACCGTCGCGCCACGCAGTTCCCGGCGGGGCGGTACGTCCTTCGCCCGCTCCCAGTCCACCCCGGTACGCAGGGCGTGGTCGAACCGGTGCACCCGGTGCAGCAGGGCGAGGGTGAGGGCCAGGGCCTGCTCCCCCACCGCGTAGCCCATCGCGTCGCCGGCCTGGGTGACCCGTACCCCGTGGGCGAAGCTCTCCGGGGTGACGAACGGTTTCACCGTGGCGCCGGTGTGCGCGAGCAGCCGCAGCCGGGGCGCGGCGGCCAGCACCGCCGCCGACAGCCGGTGGGTACCCCAGGCGGTGACCACCACGTCGGCGTCGGCGAGCAGTTCGGCGAGGACCCGCTCGTCGCCCACGTCGGCGCCGGTGGGCGGCAGGCGCAGCCGGCCCAGCGCCGCCAGGGCGTCCCAGGCGGCGGGTTCGAAGAAGAGCCGCCGCAGGTGCGGCGGGGCGGCCACCGCGATGAGCGGCGCCCCCTCCGGTGGACCCTCCGGCCGGCCGGGCGGCTCCGGCGGTCCTGTCGTACGGCCGGTCACCCCTTGATGCCCGTCGTGCTCACACCCTCGGTGAAGTAACGCTGCCCGATCAGGTACGCCATGAAGATCGGCACGAAGGCCACCACCGAGCCGGCGAGCAGCATGTTCAGTGCCACGTTCTCCTGCTGGAGCGAGGCGATGCCGGTGGTCAGCGTCCGCATGTCGAGGCTCTGCCCGACGATCAGCGGCCAGAGGAAGTCGTTCCAGTGCCAGAGGAAGACGAACACCCCGAGGGTCGCCATGATCGGCTTGATCAGCGGCAGCACGATCGAGACGTACACCCGCCACTCGGAGCAGCCGTCCAGCCGGGCCGCCTCGAACAGCGAGTCCGGCAGCGAGGCGATGAACTGCCGCATCAGGAACACCGCCTGGGCGTTGGCCAGGGTCGGCACGATCATGCCCCAGTAGCTGTCCACGCCGTTCAGTTCGGCGATGATGATGAACGTCGGGATCATGGTGACGTGGTACGGCACCATCAGCATCGCCAGGAACGACCAGAACATCGCCTCCTTGCCCGGGAAGCGCTTCTTGGCGAAGGCGTACCCGGCCATCGAGGCGAACAGCAGCACCCCGACCACGGACACCACCGAGTAGACGACCGTGTTCCACATCCAGCGCAGCACGCTCTTGGCGCCGATCACCTGGTCGTACGCCTCGGTGGAGAACGGCCAGGGCAGCAGGCTGTCCGGGAAGGTCACCGGGCCGGTCGGCTTGAACGACAGCACGACCATCGCGTAGAACGGGAAGAGCGTGACCAGGGCGCCGAGCAGCAGCAGCACGGTGCGCACGATCCGGGCCGTCAGGCTGGGCCGGCCCGGCCGGTAGGGACGCGACCTCCGGCGGGGCGGGACCGGGCCGGTGGGGGTCACGGCGGCCGGTGGCGCCAGGGTGTCGGTCACTTTTCCCTCCCCAGGGTGAGGCGCTGGATCAGCGCCACGATGATGGTCAGCACGAACAGGGCGACCCCGACCGCGCTGGCGTAACCCAGGTCGAAGTACTTGAAGCCCTGGTCGTAGAGCATGTAGACCAGGGTGTAGCTGGACCGGACCGGGCCACCGCCGGTCATCACGTAGATGGTGTCGAAGACCTGGAACGACACCGTGGTCTCGATGATCGCCACGAAGAACAGCGCGGGGCGCAGCTGTGGCAGGGTCACGTACCGGAACCGCTGCCAGGCCGAGGCGCCGTCGGTGAGCGCCGCCTCCTCCAGCTCCGCCGGGATGTCCTGCATCCGGGCGAGCAGGATGAGCATGCCGTACCCGAACCGGGACCAGACCGAGACCAGGACCAGCGCCGGGACGACCAGGACGCTGTCGGCGAGCCACGATCCGGCCGGCAGGCCGAGCGCGCCCATCGCCTGCGACCAGGGGCCGCCCTCGGAGAAGACCCAGGTGAAGACCACACCGGCCAGCACCAGGCTGGTCACCACCGGCAGGAAGAAGATGGACCGGAAGAGCTTGACCCCACGGAACATCCGCCGGGTCAGCACCGCCATGGCCAGTGAGGCGATCATGGAGAGCGGTACGGAGATCGCGGTGAAGATCACCGTCACCCGCAGCGCGGACCAGAACGTCGAGTCCTCCACCAGGCGACGGAAGTTGTCCAGGCCGACGAAACCGGCCTCACCGCCGATGGTGTAGTCGGTGAACCCGAGCACCGCCCCGGCGATCGCGGGGCCGAACCGGAACACGATGAACAGCAGCAGGAACGGCAGGACGAACAGCAACGCCGTACCGGCCTCGCGGGCCGACGGCCGGCGCGGGCGCCGGGTACGACCCGCCGGGAGTGCAACCATCTCGAATCCTCCCTCGACGGTTCGCGGTGGGCGGCGCCGCCCACCGCGAACCGGGTCAGTGCTAGCCGAGCAGCTGGTCGGCGGCCTTGGCCGCGTCGCTCAGCGCCTGGTCGACGGACTTCTTGCCGAGCAGGGCGGCCTGGATCTCCGGGGCGAGTACGCCCTGGACGTCGCGGGCCTTCTCGTGCAGCGGTCCGGGGGTGGTGGTGCTGACGAACTTCTCGATCTCGCCGACCACCGGCTGGCCGCTGTAGAGCGCGCCGGCCGACTTCTTGGCCGAGAAGTAGTTCGACGCCAGGTCGTACTTCTTGGCCTGGTCGGCGCCGGAGACGAAGGCGATCCACTCACCGGCGGCCTTCTTGTCCTGGGCGCCCTTGAGCATCGACAGCGTGCCGATGGTGCCGTACGCGACCGACTTGGTCTCGGTCAGCGGCGGGAGGACCTTGATGTTGTCCTTGCCCCAGAACTGCTCCAGCTCCGAGGTGGGCGCGTGCCACACGCAGCCGACCTTGTTCTGCGCCAGGCGGGTCTGCTCCACCGGCGGCTGGGTGGTGATCAGGCTCTTCTCGGTGTACCCACCGTCGACGAGCTGCTTGACGAAGCCGAGCGCCTTGCGGCCGGCGTCGCTGTTGAAGGCGGTCGACTTGCCGTCCGGGGCGAACACGTCGCCGCCGGCCTGCCAGAGCAGCGGGTAGAAGGTCAGGTTCAGGGTGTTCTTGATGTCACCGGGGTAGGAGGTGATGTCGTAGCCCTTGGCCTTGAACGCCGGTGCCATGGCCAGCACGTCGTTCCAGGTGCTCGGGTAGGTCTGCTGGCCGACGGCCTCGAAGACCTTCTTGTTGCAGGTCAACGGCTGGGAGCTGGTGAGCACCGGGGCGCCCATCATCTTGCCGTCGATGGTCACCGCCTTGGCCACGTTCTCGTGGTAGTCGCTCTTGGCCGCGTCGTCGAGGTACGCGTCGACCGGCTCGATGTTGCGGGCGTACTTGGGCAGCTGGTCCGGGATCAGGTAGACCACGTCCGGGCCCTTGTTACCGGCGATGGCGGTGGCCAGCGCCTGGTCCCGGTTCGCCCAGGGGAAGATCTCGACCTTGACCTCGGTGTCGGGGTGCTTGGCCTTGAACGCGGTGATCGTCTCGTCCCAGTACGCCCGGTGCTTGGCCTCGTCCGCGATGACCGGGTAGATCCACATGGTCACCGACTTCTTGTCCGACCCGCCGGAGTCGGACCCGCCACAGCCACCGGCCGCGAGCGCGGCGACGAGCGCCACCGCGACGGCCGACAGGCTCTTCCGAACACGCATCTCGCATCCTTCCAGGGAGCTTGGTTCGCAGTAGGCTAACTTACGGTCCGGGCCGATACTAGAGGCCGAATGATCTCAAGGTCGCATCGTTCCTGCTCCTCCCGCTGGACGGCCGGCCGGGACCCCACCGAATCTCGGAGGAATCGGATGACAGTCTCACTCGCCATCGTCGGCGCAGGCAGCCGGGGTACCACCTACGCCGGATACGCCGCACGCTTCCCGGACCGCGCCCGCGTCGTCGCCGTCGCCGACCCGCGCGCCGACCACCGCGAGGCGCTCGCCGACCGGCACGCGGTGCCCGCCGCCGACCGGTACCCGTCCTGGCAGGCCCTCGCCGCGCGGCCCCGGCTGGCCGACGCCGTGGTCGTCGCCACCCCGGACCGGGAACACGCCGAGCCGGTGGCCCGCCTCGCCGCGCTCGGCTACCACGTGCTGCTGGAGAAGCCGATGGCCCCGGACGAGGCCGACTGCGAGGCGGTGGTCGAGGTGGCCGGGCGTACCGGGGTGCTGCTCGCGGTCTGCCACGTGCTGCGCTACACCCCGTACACGGACACCGTGCGGGACCTGCTGGCCGCCGGGGCGGTCGGCGAGATCGTCGGGGTGGAACACCTGGAACCGGTCGGCTGGTGGCATTTCGCGCACTCCTACGTCCGCGGCAACTGGCGGCGCGCGGACGAGTCGTCGTCCAGCCTGCTGGCCAAGTGCTGCCACGACCTGGACTGGCTCCAGTACCTGGTGGCGGACACCCCCACGCAGGTCAGCAGCGTGGGCCGGTTGAACCACTTCCACCCCGGCAACCGGCCGCCGGGCGCCGCCGACCGGTGCGTGGACTGCCGGGTCGAGCCGGACTGCCCGTACTCGGCGACCCGGTTCTACGGCGACTGCCTCGCCGACCCGGACCGGCACGTCTGGCCGCTGTCGGTGCTCACCCGGGACCTCACCGAGCAGGGGGTACGGCGGGCGTTGACCGACGGGCCGTACGGACGCTGCGTCTATGCCGGCGACAACGACGTGGTGGACCACCAGACCGTCACGGTCAGCTTCTCCCGGGGCGCGACGGCCACCCTCACCATGAGCGCCTTCACCCCGGGCGGACACCGGCGGACCCGGATCATGGGTACCCGGGGCCACCTGGAGGGCGACGGCGAGCGGGTGACGCACACCGACTTCGTCACCGGTCGCACCCGCACGGTGGAGGTCGCGGCCAGCGGCGCGGACGCGGGGTCCGGGCACGGCGGTGGCGACCACGGGCTGATGGCCGCGTTCGTCGCAGCGGTCGCCACCGGGGACCGCTCCCTGGTCCGCTCCGGCCCCCGGGAATCCCTGGACAGTCACCGGATGGTCTTCGCCGCCGAGCGCAGCCGGCGGTCCGGGGGTACGCCCGTCCGGTTGGCCCCGCCGACGCCGCCCGACCGGCGGACCCCAGCCGCTCCGGCCAACCACTGACCGGAGATTAACTCCATTTACGGACATGACCGTAACTGTTTTCCCTGGTCACCTACGGAGAACGGGATCGACCGACGAGGGCCGGGACGACCCGCACCCGGACGTTGCCCGGCTCTGCTAGAAGTTGCGCTGTGCCAGTAACCGATCCGCCCACCGCCACCGGACGCACCGGCCGATCCGCGCCGGCTCCGGTGGTGCGTACGCTCAACGCCGCCGGTACCGCAGCTCCCCCGCTGCCGAACCGGCGCCTGCTGGTGTCGGGGACCAGCGTCACCGTCGCCCCCGTCCGGGCCGGGCGGGGCGGATCAGGGGAGGCAGGGCAGTGACGGTCAACGGGTGGCAGGTCTCCGGCTACACCCATCTGCGGGAACTCGGCTCGGGCGCGTCGGGCCGGGTGGTCCTCGCGACGCACGACGCGACCGGTACGCCGACCGCCATCAAGTACCTGGTCGGGGACATCAGCGCGGACCCCTCGTTCCGCGCCGACTTCCGCGCCGAGGCCGAACTGCTGGCGGCGATCGACGACCCGAACGTGGCCCGGCTCTACGAGTACGTCGAGTCGGCGCAGGGCGCGGCGATCGTGATGGAACTGGTCAACGGCGTGTCCCTGCGGCAGATGCTGCGGGCCAACGGGCCGACCGACCCGGAGTCGGCGCTCTACGTCCTGAAGGGTTCGCTGCTGGGCCTGCACGCGGCGCACTCCCGGGGCGTGGTGCACCGGGACTACAAGCCGGAGAACGTCCTCGTCACCGCCGAGGGCACCAGCAAGCTGGCCGACTTCGGCATCGCCATGCCGGTGGGCCGGGAGGCCGGCTCCTCGGTCACCGGTACACCCCGGTACATGGCCCCCGAGCAGTGGACCGGCCAGGCGGCCACCCCGGCCTCCGACATCTACGCGGCCACCGCGGTCTTCTACGAGTGCCTGACCGGTCGGCCACCCTTCGACGGTCAGGGCATCATCGTCCTGCGCGACCAGCACGCCAGCGCGCCGATCCCGACCGATCCCGCCCCGCCACCGGTACACGACCTGCTGCGCAGCGGCATGGCGAAGCGGCCCGAGGAGCGTCCGCAGCCGGCAGCGGCCTTCCTGGACATCCTGGAGGCGACCGCGGTCGCCACGTACGGGCCGGAGTGGGAGGAACGCGGCCGACGCCGGCTCGCCGAACGGGCCGCGCTGCTGGCCCTGTTCTTCCCGTTCCCCGATCCGGCCGGTGGTGGTACGGCGGTCGCCGAGACCGTGCTGACCGACAGCTCCGGCTTCGGCGGCCCCGGTGCCGGGACGGCCGGTCTCGGCGCCGCCCCGCGCGGCCGGGGGCGTGGCTGGGCGCAGAAGGCACTGGTCGGCGGGGGTCTGGTGGCGCTGCTGGTGGCCGGTGGGTTCGGGCTCAGCTACGCCTCGTTGGAGGGGGACCCGGTCGAGTCGTCCAAGGACTCGGACGGGCCGGTCGTGACGGACACCCCGACGGGACCGGTGGACCCGGCGACGGCCGACCCGACGCCGCCGTTGCCGCCGACGCCCACGACCGTGCCGACCCCGACACCGCCGGCACCCACCGCGTCGGCCGGTGACACCCCCACCACGCCGACCCGCACCC
>NZ_WVUH01000108.1 GCF_017614955.1 Micromonospora echinofusca | reverse complement strand
GGGTGATGTAGTGGGTGACGTCGCCGTAGTTGGTTTTGAGTTGGGACGGTAGGGCGTAGGTGTCGTCGTAGGTGAAGGTGACGATTTCCTCGGCCAGGCCGCCGGCTGCCGGGTAGGTGATGGTGTTCGGGGATCCGTCGGCGAGGAAGGTGGCCTTGGTGGTGTAGGTGCCCTGCAGGGTGCCTTCGACCGGCGGGATGATCGTTCTGACCTGTGTCGGCCGGTACTGGGCGTCGACCGTGACGAGTTGGGTCTTGTACTCGTTGCCGCCGATGAAGCGGGATGCGGTGCTGGTGAGTCCCTTGGCGGGGGTGTCGTAGGTCCAGGACGCCCGGACGGTGCCGCTGGTGTTTCCTTCCCGGACGGATGTGACGCGGCCGAGGGTGTCGTAGGTGTAGGCGAGGTCGGCGACGGCGGTGCGGGAGTCGTGGACCTCTTCCAGCTGGCCGATGCTGTTGTACGTCATCGTGGTGACGCCGGTGTCCGGGTCCTCGGCCCGGGTTTTGCGGCCCTGGATGTCGTACTCGTAGGACCATTCGTTGCCGGCGGCGTCGGTGACGGAGGCGAGTTGCCCGGTGGGGTGGTAGGTGTAGCGGGTCTCGTCGTACGCGGTTGTCGGGTTCGTGCCGTGGTGCTGCCACTGTTTGGTGGTGGTGCCGCGGGCGTCGGTCCACACGGTGGTGGTGGTACCGCCGGCCGGGGGTGTGGTGGTGTGGTGGTCGCCGTGGTAGGTGGTGGAGGTGCGCCACTTTTCGACCTGCACGCCGCCCTCGGAGGTGAGCAGGATGCGGTGGGTGGGGCGTCCGGCGGCGTCGAAGAGGGTGCGGGTCTGGCTGGGCATGTCGGCGTCGTAGCCGCTCCACAGCGTGAGTCCCGGGGTGCCGGTGGCGTCGCGGTAGGCGGCGTTGGACTTCCATACGCCGCTGGCGGCGTCGTAGAACGTGTCGGTGATGATGCGACCGCCACCGTAGGCGAGGGTCTGTGTCTGCCGGGGGCGGCCGAGGGAGTCGATGATCGCGTAGGTCGTGCGGTAGCCGCCCTTGGCGTTGATGGTGCGGGTCGTGGTCCCGGACGGTCCGGTCTTGGACAGGGTGTAGCTGTAGTCGGTGGACGGTGTGGTCGGGAAGGTGGCCTTGTTCCGGTTGGGTAGCCAGACGGCGGTGACGCGTCCGAGGCCGTCGTAGGTGGCTTCGGTGACCCGGAGGTTGGCGTCGGTGGTCTTGATGGTGGCGCCGGTCGCCGGGTCCACCTCGGTGCTACTTGTCCAGCCCAGCGGGTTGATGGTGGTCACCTTGGTGACGGGCCCACCGGTGGCGGGTGTGTAGTCGGTGTCTGTTTCCGCGCCGGCGATGTCGGTGGCCTTGTCGATGCGGCCGTAGACGTCGTAGGTGCTGGTGGAGACGGTGTGGTACTGGCGGGTGGTGCCGTCGAAGCCGGTGATGGTCTCGACGGCGGTTATGTCGCCCTTGGCGGGGGCGGTGCCGTAGGTCAGGTTGTCGTAGGTGAACTTCGTGTCGCTGATGATCTGCCCGACGCTGGTGGCGGGAGTGGCGCAGTCGTCGGCCCAGGCGTGGACGCGTTTGACGCTGGTGAGGATCCACGCGGTGATGTTGCGCACGTATTCCGTGGCGGTGCACTGGTCGTCGGCGGTGGTGGCGTCGTCGCCGTAGTCCTCCACGGAGGTGGGCATGCCGTAGGCGTCGTAGTTGGTGGTGGTCGTGGTGCGCCGCCAGCCGCCGTCGACCGCGGTGCGGGTGCGGGTGGTCCTCACGGCGACGTGCCGTGATTCGACGGTGGGTGTGCCGGCGCGGGTAGCGGTCGCCGGGTCGGAGCGCCACGGGTCGCTGACGACGGCGACGAGGACCGTGGAGCCGAGCCAGGTGATCTGTTCACGTGGCATGCCGGCGAAGTGATCGTGGTCGGTGGCGGCCCCGCCCTCAATGCCCTGGACGGTGACGTTGCGGGTACCCCCGGCGGCGAGTCTGTCGCCGTGCATGCCGCGGAAGTACAGGGTTTCGGTCTTGGTGGCGTCGGCGCCTTCGCCCACGGTGGTGACGACGGTCGGGTAGCCGCGCCAGTCGCCCCAACTCTGCCGGGTGGCCGGGACGGTGCCGTCGCCGTTGTCGTGGTGCCACAGGGGCAGGTTGCCCGGGTTGTTGTATTCGTAGGTGGTCAGGCGGGGCCGGGCGCCGCCGGTATGGTCGATCTCCTGGATCTCAGTGACGACGTACTTGTGGAAGTAGTCGGTGATGGGATCGACGTATCCCTGGGGTGTCCATTTGACCGGATAGCAGCGGAGTTTGTTGTTGTCCACCGCTGCCGGCATGACGCTACCGGCGACGCATTCCCGGTTGCTGTAGGTGACGAATATTTCGCCGCCGGTCTCGGTGCGGATCGACACGATGCGCCACCAGTTCATGGCCAGCGCCCAGTCGGCTCCGGTCGCGTCGACGCGGTTGTTCATCTGCGCGCCGACGAAGGTGACCTCGGGCATCACGACCGGTGTGGTGGCGTTCAGGCCGCGCCGGGTGATGCCTTCGAGCCAGAGGCCGGCGCGGGTGCCGTCACCGGGGTCGAGGAACGAGTGCCGCAGTGTCCAGGAGTTCACCGGCTGATAGCTGGACGTGGCGGTTTTCCATACCTTGGTCGTGACGACGGTGAGGCGTTTGCTGCTCCAGAACGTCGGTGAGATGTACAGGCAGGGGTTCGTGCTGGCGGTGCATTCCTGGTCCCAGGGTGTGTCGGGCCAGGTGGTGGCGTTCTTGGTGGTGCAGTTCGTCAGGCACCGGTGGTCGTTGGTGAACTCCACCCTGGCCGGGGTGTTCTCGACGTAGGGAGACGCGGCGGCGTACTCGTTGTTGTCCCGGCTGTCGCTGCCGTAGTCGATGCGGGTCAGGTATCCGGCCCGGTCGTAGCTGACGGGCGTCGCGGTGACCTTGTTCTTCGCGTAGTAGTTGGTTTCCTTGGTCCACCACAGGGACATGCTGTTGCCGTGGATGTCGACGACGTAGTCGAGGTTCCACCGCCACGCCTGCTTCTTGCCCGTGCACTCCGATGCGGCGAACGTCGCCTGGTGGCAGGGCTCACCGGAGTGGTTGCCGAAGACCGGGACGGTGAGCACCGAGTTGGTCGTGGGTCGGCCGGCTGACCAGCCGGGTAGCTGGTGACGGCCGAACCAGTACTGGGTCCCGTCACTCGTGGTGACTTTCCAGTACTCGTCGTTGTCGTCACCGTTGGCGAAGGCAGGCGAGGTGAGGAGTTCGATCTTCGACCCGTCCTCGTGCCGGGGATGCCACTCGCCATTGGCCCCCTTGACGAGTTCCATCGACCGGCCGCCGAGTGACATGACGGCGTTGTCGGGCCCCCAGCAGAGGTCCCCGGTCTTCACCGTGTTGTTCGCCCCGCCGGTCATGTCGTCGGAGCACTGCTTGTATCGCCGCTCGACGAATCCGGGCGTGTAGTCGAAGCCCTCACCGATCATGCCCGGCTGGTTGTTGGTGGCGGCCTGCCGACCATCGACGGACTGGGAGCTGTAGGACAGACTGAGCTCCGGTTCAGGCCCGCCGAGCCCGTCCGGTATCTCCATCGGGTAGGACCACTGGAACCCTCCGGTGGACCCGCCATGCCCCCAGCTCGACGACGGGGCCAGGTCGGATGCGGCGAAGTCACCCGCTCCACCGGAAGGGCCGCTCAACAGCGCGAGCAGGGTCCCGGGTTTGCCGATCGCCCCTGCCGACGGGGTGAGGCTTGTCCTGTCGGGCCGCAGCGTGACCGTGGAGGTGACCATTCCTCTGCGGTGCTCGTTGCTCGTGGGAAGCGGGGTCTCGGCGCAGCCGGTGGCGCCGGGAGTCGACAGGGCACACTCTGGCAGGGCGGCGAGCCGTAGACGGGACTCCCAGTCGGCCCCGAACGCCGTGCGGAACCGGTCGTAGTCGATGGTGACCTGCACCTGGCCGGCAGCGGTGGACGCGTCATCGCGGACGATCCGCACGAGGAGCCCGTTCACCCCGGCTTTCGCCGCTGACGAGCGGGGCAGGACCTCCACCCGTACCGACGACGGAACCGAGAGACCGCTACGGGCGCTGGCAGCGGGGGGCCGGGAGACCCGGACCGGCATCCCGTCGACCTGTGTCGTGGTCCCGCGACTCCCGGTAGAGCCGGTCAGGTCGATGACCGCCGTGGCGGGGGCGGGCCACACCGGCGCGGGACGGGCGACCCTCGCGGCGGGATTCGTGGGCGCTGCTTTCGGCGCGGACGGTCGTATCGCCGCGCCGGGCACCGACGGGTACTGCTGGGGCTGGAGGTTCGCCGCGGCGGCGGGCGTTTCGGCCTGTGCCGGCACCTGGGTGACCAGGGTTGCGGCCAGTAGCGCCGAAAGCCCCAGTGCCGACAGGAGCCGGCCCCGTTTCCGTATGGTGGATGCGAGTTGTCTGCGTTTCCATTGTCGGCTGTTCAACCCGGATGTGGGCGTGTGGGACCGTGGCACGTTTGCCTCCCGGACAACGTGTGTGAGGACATGGAAAGCGCCACTGAATTCCGCGGCGATGGGACACCCTGTGTGGGGTGGTGGCTGCGCCTGACGGCGCAGCCACCACCGAAGATGTGTCAGGATTCGATCGTCAGATATTGGATATCGGCGTCGGTGAGCGCGCCCTGCCACGCCCGGACGCGGTCGATGGTTCCTGCCGCGAAGTTCCCGGCAATCGCACGCCCGATGTGGAATGTCCCGTTGCCGTGCCAGCCGGTCACGTTTGCGCGGGTCGCCTCGAGTTGGCCATTGACGTAGAGCTTCAACTGCCTCGTGTGCGCGTCGTACACCGCCGCCAGATGGGTCCAGGTGTCCAACTGCGCCAGGGACGTGCTGTAGTTGGCCTGCCAGGAGGTGGTTCCGTCAGCGGTGGGCATGGTGACCACCCACTGCCCTGTCGGGGCGTTGTGCATCAGATAGAACGCCGACCAGACCGACCCGTCCTGCGCGAGGATGGCCTGATGGTTGGGTGAGGTCAGCTTGACCCATGCCGCGACGGTGAAGGACTGGTCGGTACGGACAACCGGCGCGGCCGTGTCCGCCGATCCCGCCGTTCCGTCAAGCCCCAGACCTCCGGAGAAGTTGTACCCCTCCGCCCACCAGGCCGACGGCGACCCGGTGAATGTCGCCGGCCGCTGATAACCGGAGCCGTCCCCTTCCTGGCGTGGGGCGTCCTCGTCGTAGTCCTCCATCTCCCACTGCCCGGCAAGGGTCGGTTCCACCAGCGGCTTCAGGTCCAGGTCGGGTACGACAACCCGGTCCCAGACACGAACGTCATCGATCGCGCCGTTGAAGTACCCCGTGGGCGCGCCGTTGCGTCCTCGTCCGACGTTCAGCGACCCGGTGGAGTTCCACACCGGCGCCGTCGACCCGGACCCGACCTGCACCCCGTTGACGAAAAGTGACAGCTGGGTCGCCGATCCCGCGTCGTACACCCCGGTCAGGTGAGTCCACACCCCGACCTGCACCGCGGCCGTCGCGCAGGCGGGACTGGCGGTAGCAGGGGCATTCTGCGTGTCGCTGGTATAGGTGACGAAACACCATTTCTGGCTGGACGGGTGGTACTGCAGTTCGAACGGGCTCTTGTTGACCCCGGGTTGGGACACGATGACGTGGGAGCCGGTGATCGCGTCAGCGCGTACCCACGCCGAGACCGTGAAACTCTTCGAGGTGTCCACCACGGCGGCGCCGGTAGAGGCGTGGTCGTCGACGCCGTCGAACTTGACCGACCAGTTCTTCCCGCTGGTGCGGTGGGTGCCGATGACCCTGGAGTCGACCCAGGAGGGGCTGTTGACCAGAGACGCCGTGGATCCGCCGGTCCCGACAGCGGCCACCGTCGTTCCACTGCCCTCGTTCATCGACCACGTCGCTGTGGGCGCGGTCGCGTCCGCGACGAGGAACACGTAGCTGTACTCCCCGGAGGCGTTCTGCGCCGCGTCCCGGCTGCGCACCGTCAGCACGTTGTCACCCGGATGCATCGGGGTGATCCAGACCGTGACCGAGCCACCGAGCGCCGCCGGTTGGGCAACCATCTGCGGTCCGCCGTCGAGTTGGTAGACGTAGTCGTAGACGTCCGGGACCAGGTTCGCACCGAAGGTGAACCGCCCCGATACGCCCACACCACCGCGACGCACGTCGTTGGGCGGCGATTCGAGATAGACGCCATCGGCGCTCGTGACCGTCGGTGTCGCCGCCGGCGGATCACTGTCGATGGTGAACTCGCACCAGGGCGAGAACCCTGACGCCGCGCCCTGAAGATCGGTGGTCTTCACCTGCCAGCGGATCAGGTCCCCGCCGACCAGACCCGTGATCTGGGCCTCCGCCTTGGCACCCGGCGCCACCCCGGTGTCCGTCTTGGGCCAGCCCGCGAGCACCGCCCACGCCGTCCCGTCCCACTTCTGTACCGCGAACACCCCCGACAGCACGCCGCCGCCGCTGCCGTCCGGGTCGGTCAGGGTGGCCTTCATCCACGGTCGCGCCGAACGGACGATCGGCCTGCCGGTGCCGGTCACACACCCGAGCGCCGGTGACGTGTAGTCCGCATGGGTCGACAGTTGGGCTGCCGTGGGCGTGTTGGGCGTGCTGTTGTAATCCACGGTCAACTTGGTCAACGCGGGATCGAACTTCTTCCACCACTCCGTGGTCGACTCGGCGGTGCCGTCACTGCGTCGCGTGGACAGGGCAAGCGTGTACACGGCCTGCCCGACGCCGTTGTCGATGATGTCCTGCTTCAGCGCCGCGCTGGCGAACTCCATGTGCAGGTCCGGTTGAGGATCGCCGCTGCAGGTATTCGAGTCCTCACTCGGCTTGTGCGCATGCCCGGACCGTTTCTCCAACCAGAGCTGCAGGTTCGGGCCGTCCCATGTCTGCTTTCCGGTCGTGGTCAGGTCCGCCGAACGCCACAGGCTCACCTCCGTCGAGGTACACGAGTACGAGTGGGTCATCTCCGTGATGAACTTCGCGCCCGTGATCGTCTTGCCCACCAGGCCCGTCAGGCCGAACGAGAAGAAGGACCGGTAGTTACCCGAGCCGTCCGGGTTCTTACCCACCCGGACGATCCCGTCGTTGCGGGTGGCATCGGTCTGGTTCGCGTACCCCCAACGGATCTTGTTGATCGTCGTGGACGGGTCGATCATCACCGGAAACGCGGTGTTCACGCCCTGCAGCATCGCCGAACTCGGCTCCACCACCAGATCCGAGCCGACCAGCGCGACCGGAAGTTCCTCCTTCAGCGCGAGATCAGGCACCACCCGGGTGGCATCGGAGTCCGCGTCGGCGGACTGCGTCCGCAGTCCGGCCTGCGTCGGCGACTGCAAACCCGTCGAGTCCCACATCAAGCCACTGCCGGCGGACAGCACCTGCGCGCCACTGGTGTCGACCACCTCGAAACCCCCGCCGGCGCGGCTCAGGATCGAACCCCCGGTCACCGACACCGCGAACCTGATCTGTTGCAGGGCCGGGTTGGTGGCAGCCTCCGGTGTGTGGACGACCAGTACCCACGTGAACCCATCCGTGAGCGCCCGAAGGTGGAGGTCAACCTGAGGAAACACCGACTCGTAGACAGCGGTGTCGCCGACGATGCGGACGGGGGGCAGCCCACCGGGCCACGACAGCGCCAGCTCTCCCCCACTGAACAGGACCTTGACCGCAGGGCCCGTACCCCCAGGCGAGAACTCGACATCCGCCAACGTCGCCACCGGAGCCACAACACCATTCGCCCCGGACCGCAGCTGCGTGTCGATCTGCCGCCAGCCGCTACCACCGTCCCTCGTCCAGTGAGGGGTCGCGTACGACTCCAGCACGAGCGAGCCCTCGGGAGTTGCCAGCGTCCGTGAGAGCTCAGACTTCGAACCCTCGACCTCGACGCGGAAACCCGCTTCCCTCGCGGCTACCAACGCCCGTTCCTCCGGCGAAGCCCCACCGGAATCGTCCACCGGCGCCGCGGCAGCCGGCGCGCCCGCCAGATGCCGCATCGGTGCCACGCTGGCCAGAACCACCAACGCGACCAGGAAGGCCCCCGCTCTTCGCCATCCGGCACGGCCCCGTACATCGCTCCGCTTCACACAACCCCCATCGATAGAGTCGAATGAAGATAAGGATCAATCACGCTCGGTGTCAAGGTTCACTACTCTCCGCAACCGATCGGGAGTTGGAAGCCGGCCGACCACGTTGATGCCCACCAAGGTCCCGCTCGGCCGTCGCCGTCCCACCCGATAAAGCCGCCGGGGCACCCACCACCTCAGTCCGAAACTGAACTACCGGCTCGGTCCGGACCTGCCGAAAGACATGGGCGACGACATCAGCACCACCCGGAGCGAGAAAAGCGGGTGGATGAGGGATCTGCAAAGCCGGGGACCTGAAAGCGAAGCCCGATGTGGAGGGCGTCAACGTGGTGACCGGGTACCGTCACAGCGTGGCCCATCCCGTCCGCCTTCCGTAGGGGCCCCCGACGGCCACGACGGTAAGCACCAAAAGCCGCTTACGGCGCCTCCCGGATCCCGACGTTCCCGGCCATGGTGAGCACTTGGAGTGGAGCAGGCCAGGGCGGCGACAACCACTGTCAGGCGGGGCCGTCGAGTAGGTGTTGGCCGAAGGGCGGTCAGTCGACGCCGCACTTCTCCGCCCTATCGGTTGGTGACCACCAAACCGACGTCGCAGAGCACGTTGGCGTGTTCGCTCGCGCTGGCCGGTGGAAGGCCGAACCTTCCGGCCAGGTCCCCGGTCGAGCAAGACCCCCGAGCACCGATGCAAACCCGAGCGTGGGCCATGGTACGACCCAAGAGACTTACCAGGGTGGCAAGTCGGTTCACCCCGGACGGGCCGGTCAGCACGCTGACGAGGTCGTCGACACGCCCTCAGACGAATACTGATGGCGCCTGGTCGCCCACTGCACTTGCCCGCCGAGCGGTACTCCACGTTCCGCGCCGCCGACGGCCTGACGCAACGGCGGACCTCGCCCGTTCCCCGGGCACGACCCGATGACCCGACGCCTCCCGTTGCTCGACGAATTTACAATCGTCACATCTTTCCGCACCTCGCTTGGAGGCTTCATGTCGATTCGGCGCAGGGGCTCGACGCGCCAGGCGGCCACAATGGCCGGCGCTCTCCTACTGGCCACGGGTGGCTTGGTGGTCGCGACCGGGCAACCAGCAGCGGCCGTGGGCGACTACGTCACCCCGACCAGCGTGACGTGGACCGACGCCCGGCAGCCGTCCAGTTCTTTCTCCCCCTCGGACGGCACCGTCCCCGTGGGCACATGGGAAGCCGAAGGGGACAAGCACACCGCCCGGGCGTACTTCACCTTCGACCTGACGCCCTACGGGGGGAAGCGGATCGTCTCGGCCCGCGCTATCACCGGGGAGACGGTGGTCAACGACTGCGACAAGCCCCGCGAGATCGAGCTGTGGCGGACCGACCCGCCCGTAGGCGCCCCGACCTGGAACACCGCCCCGGCAGTACGGGAGAAGGTGGCGGACGTCGCCTATCCCAACCTGCCCTGCGGCAGCAGCTTCATCGGCGTGATGATCAGCGAAGCAGTCCGCCAAGCGGTGGCTGACGGGCAGGACCAGCTCACCCTGATGGCCCGGATCGCCGGCGACCACGAACAGAGCAAACACTACGGCCGCTGGATCAAGAACGTCGGTATCTCGCTGGAGCACAACACGCGACCGAACGTTCCGGACCAGCTCACCGTCGACGGTGCGGCATGCGACACGTTACTGATGACCGGTGACACCGGGCCGGCACTGCGGGCCAGTGTCACCGACCCGGACGTCAACGAGACCGGAGGCCGCGACATTGTGGCAGCGACCTTCGCTCTATGGCCGGTCGACCGGCCGGCTGAGCGGACCGAGGTGACCCTCGACGGTCAACCCAGCCCGGCCCGGTACGTCTACCAACTCCCGCGGGGCAGGCTCACCCACGGCAACACCTACGCCTTCTCGGTACGGGCGTCCGACCGGTACGACAGCTCAAACTGGTCGCCGGAATGCCGCTTCACCGTCGACACGGCGGCCCCGGCCGCCCCGACCGTCTCCTCCATCGACTACCCAGCCGGCTGGAACGGTCCGGCCACCGGTGGACCCGGCATCCCGGGCAGCTTCACCTTCACCGCCGACTCCGACGACCTGGTGGGCTTCAGCTACGGCGAGTCCGGCTTGAGCTCAGGCTTCGTCCCGGTCGACGCGTCGGGCCGGTCGGCGACGGTCAGCTATGCGCCGGTGACGTACGGGCCGCGCACGCTGACCGTGTACAGCGTCGACCGGGCCGGGAACTTCTCCGAGGCAACCAGGTACCAGTTCTACGTCCGCTACACCGCGCCGACGATCACCGACGCCGACCCCGAGGCGCCAGCGGGTACGCCACGTCGGCTCACCTTCGCTCCGAACATGGAGAACGTCGTCGAGTACACCTACCGGCTCAACGACGGCGAGGAGACCACCGTCCCCGCCGGCGCAGACGGTACCGCACAGGTGACCATCACGCCGGAGATCTCTGACGTGTACTACCTGTACGTCCGCAGCAGGACCGCGGACGGGCTGTCCTCGGGCGAGGGCTGGATTCTCCTCTGGGTGCCGGAAGCAGGCTGACGACGAAGGGGCGTCGGGTGGTGGAGCCCGGCGTCCCCTTCGCCCCTACAGGGTCAGCGAAGGCCGACCGTCAGCACCGGCTTGGGTGACCTCGGCGGCGGTCGGGCTGCTGAGCAGAACGTTTCGCCCCGACTCTGCTCTCCTCGCCGAGAGCGGGACTGTCGCGGTTACTGTACGAACATGTCGGGATCTGCGCGAGGCGGGGAACAGGGCGGACCCGCACCATCGATTCGTAGCAGCGGTCCGACCACGGTGTCGGTGCTGGACAGGTCAGGGTCGGTGGGGCCACCACCGAACCAGTCAGACAGCTCGGGCACGCCATCGCCGTCGTCGGATCAAAATTCGTGCTGGCAGGTGGGGAGCACCCGCGACGGGCCTCGGGAACTCGTCGCAGAGTTCCGGGAACTTTGGTGAATGCGCCGGCCTCCGGTTGAGTCAGCCAGGGTTTACGACTTGGGGTTGCGGCAGGAGGTGTGGACCTTGAGATGGGGGCAGGTCAGGCGTCGTCGCGAGCAGGAAGTACCCGGCAGCGGCGGCGGAACTCGTCGAGCCACTGGCGCATCTGGTCGTCGTCGTGCAGAAAGCCTCCGTCAGGTCCGGTCGACAGATCGATGCCATGGAGTAGATCAAGAGCCCACCAGACGGCCTCGTCGGTGACCGCGTCGTCGGCCGGCCCTCCGTGCCATTGGGCGGCCCACCGGTCCGCTTCATCGCGTGTACGAGCACCGGTCAGCACAGCGGTGAACCACGCGTCCACCTCATCGCGGGTTGGTGGCGGTTGCGCGTAAGCCATCCTCTGAGGATGCCGCACGCGGAAATGACCTGGGTGCCACCCAGCACGGGGTGTGCGCCTACGGCGACGCCGCCTCCCAAGCCTCGGTGACACACAGCTCCTGGTAGTCCCACCAGCCGTCGCGCCGGCCCGTATCCAACAGCTGGCGTACCAGGTGCAGATCAGCATCGGGCGCAATGTCGATCACGGCAAGCCCGAACATGCCGGCACCGGTGACGCTCAGGGCGGTGAACCTGTCCAGAATGGCGTCGACGCCAGGCTCTGGCGGGCCGAGTGGGCTGTCGGGTGCGAGCGTCACCCGGACGGCGCAGAAGCCTGATGCTTCCAGTTTCTCGTGTGCCCACAGCTGCCCGTCCGCGTCCCGTCGGACACGGAAGATGTCGCCCTTGGCGGCGTTCAGCGCGGCCCACGGTGCCCTTCGCAAGCGGACCCGTTCCGGCGGCAGCGCCTCGGCGCTTATGCCAAGGCCGGTGGCTGGCCCACCGGACATACGGAACCACACCTGGACCCAGCCCGGTGGTAGTTCGACTGCGGCATGGCTCGACGACGACACGACCCAAGCATGCCGCAGGCAGAGCGGCCAGCTCGAAGTCGACGGGGTGCCGTTCCGAACCGCCCGCGATCATTCTCCGATCGCGGCCCGCCCCGGGTCGCGGCGAAACATGTCCTCACATGCCTTGGTCCGCTCCGTGTTGGTTCACTCGCCTACCGGATGTGCATGTCGCATGGGGGGTGCTCGACGCCCGGTTTGCCGAGTCCCGCTACGTCGCGGTGATCGGATAGCCGATCGTGGCGATGTTGTCCAGCAGATCGGCGAGGGTCAGATTCGGGTTCAGCGTTTTTATCACCGCGTCGGTGAGGGGTTTCTGGTCGACGACGTGCTCGACCGCCGTCCGGGCCAGCTCGATTTCGTAGTAGGCCCTGGTGAACTCGACGAACCGGTCGACGATGTCGTCGAGCAGGATCTCGAGCATGCCGGAGCCGTCTGGTCCGGTGCGGTCGTACAGTCCCCGAAGCGGTGGGAAGGTGATGCCTTTCCCGGCATGCCAGTGGTCGTCTCCGGCCAGTCTCCACAGCACTGCTGTGGCGATGAACTGGCCCTCCTCATCGCAGAAGGCGGGTTCCGTCAGCTGCGGACCCAGCGTTGCTGGGATCCCGTCGATCAGGCCTGGCCACAGCTCGTGGTCCGGATCGCCGTAGGGCGACATCGCCGACTCGTGGTCGAAGACCCGGATGAACGTGCCGTCAGCGGTGAACACGACGGCCCACTCGTCTCCGCTGCCGTTGCTCATCAGCGCTGCCTCGTCCTTGCCCCATGCCGGGTCGTAGATGTAATAGGGCGCCCCACCGTCGATGATGCATTCCAGCACGGCCAGCGCCCTGCAACGTTTCTGCAGCACGTCGCTCGTGGGCAGTCTGACAGCGATGTCGTACACGGTCACCTGATGACCCTACGTCGGCGTGCAGCGGCTCGACCAAAGACCTGCGTCGCCGCTGACACCGACCACGCGCCGCCTTCGGTCGCCGCGCGCTGCCATGGCCGCGATACGCCTGCCGCCTGCACGCGCCCACCAGATCCGTCGAACACGATCAGATCTTGACTGCTCCGGCACGCAGCCCGGCCGAGCTGGCCAACCCTGACGAGGACGACCGTCGTTCGATGCGCTCGCCTGGCAGCCCGACGCGCTGCACCTGCCGGGCTGCTCCTGCCTGTCACGGCACGCCGGCTGTCCCGAATGGGTGCGCGAGGGCTGCCACATGTCGTATTCGTAGGCTGCGCTGCGGTGCGGTCTGCACGATCGGCTGACCGGTGGTGTCAGGGTGTGTCAGGACGCCTGCGAGTTCGATCGGTCTGACAGTCGAGATCTGGGCGGTGCATGTCATCCACGGCATGCCCGCCCGGTGGGGACCTTCCACTGGCGAGGTCGATGGTCCGGCACGGCTGGCGCGGCGTACTGACACCGCAGCCCTCTTCGTCACATCCGAGGGAGGAGCGCCCCCACCGGACCGCTCGGCCTTCGCCTGGTCCCCACCGTGGCGGCCGTCAGATCCCTTGTGGGGTGCCGTAATGAACACCGCTGTGTCTGTCCTGGCCGTTCTGGTCACGTCCACCCCGGCGCCGACGGCGCCGCAGAGCATTCCCGCCGTCATCTCCGGTATCACGGGCTGGATCATGGGCATCATCGCGTTGGTCGCGACGATGTTCCTGGTCATCGCTGGTCTGCGCTACATGGCTGCCGGGGGCGACCCGGCCCAGGTCGAACAGGCGAAGGGCAACTTCAAGTCGGCACTGGTCGGCTATGCGCTGGCTGTTCTGGCCCCGGTCGTCCTGCAGGTGCTGCAGGGCATCCTGCGCGGCTGAGTAGGCGGCGGTCATGGTCGACTGGCTGATGGACGGCCTGGTCCGGTGGCTCGCCGAGAAGGTCGCTGACCTGCTCGGCGGTCTGCTGGCCTTTCTGACATCTTCGATCTTCGTGTCGCCGGACGTCACCGTCCTGCCGCAGGTGAGGACGATCGCGGACCGGAGTGCGCTGGTCGTCAACGCCTGCTTCGTCCTCGCGATCGTCGCGGTGGGCGTCGCCACGATGGTCGGCGATTCCATCGAGATGCGCTACAGCGTCAAGGAGCTGGTGCCCCGGCTCGCCGTCGGTTTCGTCCTGTCGGCGTTCGCGGTTCCGCTGACCGCGGTGCTCATCGACGTCGCCAATGCCCTGACGGTGTCGATGGCCGGTGCGTCCGCGCCGACGACGGAGATGGTCGCGTTCGTTCGGGTCCGTATCGCTGCGGCGATGACCGACGGGAGCGCCGCGCTTCTGACGGCCGTCATCGGTCTGCTGATCGTCGTGCTGATGTTCATGCTCGCCGGTGGCTGGCTGGCCCGGGTCGCGATCCTGATCGTCCTGGCCGCGGTCGGGCCGGTGGCGTTGGCCTGCTACGCCACCCCGTGGACCCAGGGCGTCGCCGCGCTGTGGTGGCGGTCCGTCCTGGGTTGCCTGGCCACACCGGCGCTGCAGGCGGTCGCCTTCTCCGCCGGCGTCGACCTGCTGACCGACCCGCGGTCGAACCTGCCGATCCTGCTGGGTGTGCCCGGCTCGGACACGGTCAACCTGCTGATCGTGATCGTCGTCCTGTTGGTCACGGTCAGGATCCCGGCCCTGATGCGCCGGTTCACCGCGCAGGGCGGCGGCCCGGCCGTCGGGGCTTTCCTGCTGCGCACCGTCGCTCTGCAGGGGTTGACCCGCAACCTGGGCCGGCGCGCACCGGCGCCTGCGGCCCGGGTCGACATGAGCACCCACCACCACTACCGCCATCTGCGTAACGTCTTCCCCAACCGGAGTGGCACGTGACCAGTCTCGACGACACCCCGCCGCGCGCCGTCGTCCCGGCGAACGTCAACGAGCCCGACCGCATCGCGTTCGGGTTGACGTTTCGGCAGTTGGGCATCATCGGCGGTGCCGGCCTCGCCGGGCTCGGTGGCTACCGCGCGTTCGGGCAGCTGCTGCCGCCGGTGGTCTGGCTGGTCGTCGGCGTCGTCGTGTTCGCCGCCGCGATCGTCGTGGCGCTGGGCCGCCGCGATGGTCTGCCGTTGGACGTGTGGTTGCGGCACGGTATCACGCTCGCCCGGAGTCCCCGCACGCTGGCGCCGGGTGCGGCCCGGGCCAGTACGGTCGCGGTGGTGGCGGGTGCGCCGGTTGTTCCGGCGCCGCTGCGTTCTCCGGTCACGGCGATCAGTCCGGCCGGGGTTTTGACCTGTGAGGGCGGCGGGAGGGTTCTGATCGCCTGTGGCACCACGAACATCCACCTGCGTACCGGGGATGAGCAGGGTGCGCTGCTGGACGGGTTCGGTCGGTTCCTCAACAGTCTGACCGGGCCGGCGCAGATCGTCGTGGCCGCGCAGCGGCACGACCTGACCGGGTACGCGCAGACGGTCGTGGACCGGGCGTCGCGGCTGCCGCATCCGGCGTTGCAGGCCGCCGCCGCCGATCATGGGCGGTTTCTGCTCGACCTGGACAGTCGGCGTGATCCGTTGCGCCGGCAGGTCCTCGCTGTGGTCACCGGCGAACACGCCGCCGATGCCGCGGTGCGTGCCCTGTCCGGTCTCGGTGTCGAAGCCGCCGTCCTGGACGGGCCGGCCGTCGCGTCGGCGCTGGCGAACGCCGTCGATCCGTTCTCCCCTGCGGTGTCCGGTCCGCGTGCGGTGCCCGGCACCCCGATCACTTTGCGGAGTATGTCGTGAAGCTGTGGAAGTCTGGTAAGAGTGTGGCGGCCGGCGGGCAGATGCCGTCGCCGGCCGCGTTGGTGGTGACGCCGTGGCATGTGCAGGTCGGTGACGGGTTCGCCGCGACGTACGTGGTGTGCGGTTACCCGGCGGAGGTGGGGCCTGCCTGGTTGGATCCGCTGCTGTCCTATCCCGGTCGGGTCGATGTGGCGGTGCACGTGGATCCGGTGGTGCCGCAGTTGGCCGCGCCGATGCTCAAGCGTCAACGTGCCCGCCTCGAGTCGTCGCGCCGTCTGGATGCCGAGCAGGGGCGGCTGGGTGATCCGGTGGTGGAGGCGGCGGCGGTCGACGCCGCTGATCTGGCCGAGCGGGTCGCCCGTGGGGCGGCGAAGTTGTTCGAGGTCGGTATCTACGTGACCGTGCATGCCCGTACCGTCGACGAGCTGCGTGCCGTCGCCGCGGGGGTGAGGTCCGCGGCGGCCAGTGTGCTGCTGGATCTACAGCCGGCCACGTTCCGTCACCAGCAGGGGTGGGTTGCCACGCTGCCGGTGGGTGTGGATGCGCTGCGGATGCGTCGTGTTCTGGACACCACGGCTCTGGCGGCGGCGTTTCCGCTCGCGTCGGCGGATCTGGCCGCCCCGGCCCCTGGTGTCGTGGCCCCGTCGGACGGGGTGTTGTACGGGGTCAACACCGCCAGTAACGGGGTGGTCGTGTGGGACCGGTGGGCGCAGGACAACCACAACAGTGTGGTGTTGGCGCGCAGTGGCGCCGGTAAGTCGTACTTCGTGAAGTTGGAGGTGCTGCGGAACCTGTACCAGGGCACGACGGTGTCGGTGGTCGACCCGGAGGACGAGTACGCGCCGCTGGCGGAGCATGTGGGCGGTACGGTCGTGCAGCTCGGTCGACCGGGGGTACGCGTCAACCCTTTCGATCTGCCCGACGACGACCGGGCGGACACGTTGACCCGGCGTGGCCTGTACCTGCACACGCTGATCTCGGTGATGCTCGGGGCGGCCCCGCCGCCGGCTGAACGCGCCGCCCTGGACCGGGCGATCACCGGCGCCTACCACGGGGCGGGGATCACCGGTGATCCGGCGACGTGGACCCGGCCGGCGCCGCTGCTGCGGGACCTGGTCGAGGTGCTGGCCGGCGACGGTGACCCGGCCGCCGGGCAGCTCGCCGCCCGGCTCGCGCCGTGGACAGTGGGGAACTTCGCCAGCCTGTTCGACGGGCCGACCACCACCACGCCGCGCGGGCATCTGGTGGTGTGGTCGCTGCGGCACCTGCCCGACGAGCTGCGCACCGTGGGTACGCTGCTGGCGCTGGACTCGATCTGGTCGGGCATCGACACCCCGACCCCGGACGTCCGCCGGCGGCGGCTTGTCGTGGTGGACGAGGCGTGGCTGCTGATGCGCGACGGTGAGGGCGCGCGTTTCCTGTTCCGGATGGCGAAGGCCGCCCGGAAGCGGTCCGCCGGGCTGTGTGTGGTCACCCAGGACGCCGCGGATGTGCTGTCGACCGACCTCGGTGTGGCGGTGGTGTCCAACGCGGCGACGCAGGTGCTGATGCGTCAGTCCACGCAGTCCATCGACGCGGTGTCCGAGGCGTTCGACCTGACCGCCGGTGAGGCGCGGCTGCTGTTGTCGGCGCCGCGTGGTGAGGGTCTGCTCGTCGCCGGTCGTAGCCGGATCCCGTTGCGGGCTGTCGCGTCGGATGCCGAGCACCGGATTGCCGTGACCGGGATCGGGGAGGCGCCGTGACGGCCCGTCCGGTCTGGCCGGTACAGGTCTGGCAGTGGGTCGTCGACCGGCCGTGGTTCGGCCTGATCGTGGCTGCCGTGGTCGTGGGGGTGGTGTTCGCCCACGACCAGGTGCTCGCGTGGCGGCACCGGCGGTTCACCGCCGGCGCGCGGTGGGTGAGCATCGCCGCGCCGCCGGAGGTCACCGACTCCGCTGCCGCCGCGTTCTGGACGACGATGGCGGGTGTGCTGGGCGTGTCGGCGTGGCGGCGCCGGGTGTACGGCTGTCCGCATGTGGGGTGGGAGTACACGTGGGCCGGGCGGGCGTTGACGATCCGGGTGTGGGTGCCGGGTACGGTGCCGGCCGGCGCGGTCGAGGCGGCGGTGCGGGCGGCGTGGCCGGCCGCGACCGTCACCACCGCGGACGCTGCCGCGCCGATCCCGGCGGGCGTGGGCGAGCAGGTCGGTGGGGCGTACTGGCCGCAGCACACCGACGTGCTGCCGCTGCGCAGCGACCACGACAGTGACCCGCTGCGGGCGCTGCTGGCCGCCGGCGCCGAGGTGCGCGACCGTGAACACGCGTGTGTGCAGGTCCTTGCCCGTCCGGCGTCGGCCCGAAGGGTGCGGGCGGCCCGGCGGGCGGCGGCGACCGCCGGCACCCATCCTCACGGACGGCCTGATGTGGCCACCCGCGTCGTGTCGGGTGTGGCGCGGTTGGCTGTCGAGCCGGTGCGGTGGCTGGTGGAGGTGTTCGCGTCCGGTCCGGTCCGGCCACGAACCCCGGGGTACGCCACGCGGCCGGCCGAGCGGGACCCGGTGGCCGCCGTCGACGCCCGCGCCATCGTGGACAAGGCGGTGCGGGTGCCGCACTTCGAGATCGCGGTGCGGTTCGTCGTGGCGGCCGACGCGGACAGGACACCACCGGGCCGGGAGCGGACCGCACGGGTGCGGGCGCGTCTTGTCGGGCTCGCGCACAGCATCGCCGCGGCCGCTGCGGCGTACACCGGCCCGAACCGGCTGCGGCGCATGAGCATGCCCCAGCCGGTCGCGGCGGTCGCCGGGCGGCGGCTACGGCGCGGTTTCCTGGCCACCGTGGCGGAACTCGCCGCGCTGGCCGCGTTGCCGCAGGACCTGGCGGTGGCGGGTCTGGACCGGGCGCGGGCCAGGGCCGTGCCGGCGCCGGTGCGGGTGCCCTCCGGTGGGCGGGGTGTGAAGGTGCTGGGCCGGGCGCAGATCGGCCGGCACAGCGTCGGCCTGCCGGTGACCGACGCCCGCCAACATGTGCACGTGGTCGGTAAGACCGGTGTCGGTAAGAGCACCCTGCTGTTGAACATGATCCTCGCCGACATCAGGGCCGGACGGGGGACGGTCGTCGTCGACCCGCGCGGTGACCTGGTCACCGACATTCTCGACCGGTTGCCCGCCTCGTGCGCCGACCGGGTCGTGATCATCGACCCGGACCAGGAGAACCCGGGCTGTTTCAACCCGCTCGACGACCAGGGTGATCCGCATCTGGCCGTCGACAACCTGGTGGGGATCTTCGCGAAGATCTTCCAGGGGCAGTGGGGGCCACGCATGGACGACACCATGCGGGTGGCGTGTCTGACCCTGATGCGCCACGCCAAACCGACCCTGAGTCTGGTGCCGTCGCTGTTGCAGGACCGGGACTTCCGGGCCAGGTTCACCCACGGCCTGGACGACCCGGACGGGCTCGGCGGGTTCTGGCTCTGGTACGACGGTATCAACGAGCAGTTCCGGGGGCAGGTCATCGCCCCGGTGCTCGCCCGGTTGCGCGCGTTCCTGTTGCGTGACTTCGTCAAGAGTGTGATCGGTAACGCCCACTCGTCGTTCGACATGGGTGCGGTCCTCGACGGTGGGGTGCTGCTGTGCCGGCTGCCCAAGGGCGTCCTCGGTGAGGAGACCAGCCGCATTCTCGGTTCGATGATCGTGGCCCGGGTGTGGCAGGCCGCCATCGCCCGGGCCACGATCCCGGAGGAGCAGCGCAGGGACGCCTGCCTCTACGTGGACGAGTGCCAGAACTTCCTGACGCTGCCGGGCAGCGTCGGGGACATGCTGGCCGAGGCGCGTGGGTTCCGGTTGGGTTTGGTGCTGGCGCACCAGGATCTGGCGCAACTGCCGAGGGACATCGCGGCGGCGGTGTCGGCCAATGCGCGTACGAAGTTGTTCTTCACCGTCGACCCGGCCGACGCGCGGGAGTTGTCCCGGCACACCAGGCCGGAGTTGGACGAGCACGACCTCGCCCATCTCGACGTGTACACCGCCGCCGCCCGGCTGCTGGTCGGCAACCGGGAGCTGCCCGCGTTCACCTTCGTGACCAACCCGCCCGTGCCGGTGGTGGGTGAGGCGACCGCGATCCGGCGGGCGTGCGCCACGCACGCCCCGACCGCCGGCGAGCCGCCGATGCAGCAGCTCGCCCGCACGGCGATGCGGCGGCGCATGACCAACCGTGACCGCTGAGCACGGGGCTGCCT
>NZ_WVUH01000107.1 GCF_017614955.1 Micromonospora echinofusca | reverse complement strand
GTCAGCGAGTCAGCGGCTCGGCCGGCTGAACCGGCTCGGCCGGCTGAACCGGGTCGGCCGGCTGAACCGGCTCAACCGGGTCAACCGGGTCGGCCGGATCGGCCGGTGCCGGTGGGGTGTCCGGGTCGGCCGGCTGGTCGGGGAGCGCGTCCGGCAGGTCGTCGACGCCGCGCAGCGTCGGCCGGGCCCAGGCGACCGTGGCGAGCAGTACCATCACCGTCCCGGTCGCCGCGAACACCAGCGCGACACCCCGGCCGTCCCCGGTACCGATGAGCGAACCGACCGTCCCGGCCAGCGCGCCGTCCGGTTGCAGCAGCGGGTCGACCCCGTCGGCGAGCGGCCCGGCCAGCAGGTACGCCAACGGCACGCTCGCGTCGCCGATCACCCGGGCGGTGGCCAGCACCCGGCCGAGGACCGCCGGCTCGGTCTTGGTCTGCACCAGCGTCATCGTGGAACTGTTCACGATCGGCAGGGTGAACAGGAACAGCGGCGCCACCACGCCGATCAGCCAGGGCGACGGTGCCAGGGCGTGCAGCACCAGGGCCACCCCACCGGCCGCCAGGCCACCGCAGACCGCCCGGATCCGCCGCTGCGGACCACCCCAGGCCGCCATCACCAGGCTGCCGGCGAAGAGCCCGGCACCGCCGAGGAACATCAGCACGCCCAGGGTGTCCGCCGAGGTGAAGGACAGGATCAGCGGCTGGACCAGCACCCCGGCGATACCGAAGAGGAAGTTGTAGACGCCGAAGACCACCATCAGGTGCAGCAGGCCGGGCCGCTGCCGCAGGTACCGCCAGCCGGCGGCGGCCCCGCGCAGCACCGGCTCGCCGCCCTTCGCCGTCGCCGGTCGGGTCACCGTGGCGGGCAACCGGACCAGCAGCAGGGTACCGGCGGCCACCGCGAAGGTGACCAGGTCGATGGCCATCACCCCGGCGATGCCGATGGTGACCACCAGCACCCCGGCGATCAGCGGTGCGGCGATCTGCACCGCCCGGGACACCTGCATCAGCCCGTTGAACCGGCCCAGGTGCTTCTTGCCGACCAGCGCCGGGGTCATCGACTGGTAGGCCACCTGGTGCACGGTGGACGCCCCGGCGGTCAGCGCGGTGGCCAGCCAGATGTGCCACACCTGGAGGTGGTCACCGGCGGCGAGCAGCGCCAGGGTGGCCGTACCGACGGCCGCCACCGAGTCGCTGACCAGCATCAGCACCCGCCGGTCCCGCCGGTCGGCCAGCGCCCCGGCGAACGGCGCGACCAGCACCGCCGGCAGGGTCGCGGCCAGGAAGATCAGCGAGAACTGGGTGACCGACCCGGTGCGCTGGTAGACCCAGACGCCCAGCACGAACGCGGTCAGGCTCGACCCGATCAGGGAGACGAGCTGACCGAGCCAGACGGCGATCAGCCGCCGGGCGGGTACGGCGAGGTCAGTCATGGGCGCTCCCGGAGGACGGCGGGTCGAGGAAGCCGGCCCGCACGAAGGCCGACAGGTAGCGGTGCAGCAGCCGCCGGTCCGCCGCCGGGCAGCTGATCCCGGCGGCGGCCAGCGCCGTCTCGGTGGGCGTGCAGTCGAAGGCCGGCTGGGTACGCACCGGAGTGGCCGGACCGAACAGCGGCGCGAACCCGGCCAGCGCGGCGTCCGGCCGGTCCAGCAGGGCGGCCCGCCACTTCGGGTACGGCAGCAGCTCCACCGGGTAGCCGAAGTCGGCCAGCGCCTCGGCCAGCCCGGCGAAACCCAGCGTGCGGTTGTTGTAGTAGTGGTGGTCGCCGGTCGACCCGGTCCGGGACAACTGCCCGATCCCGGCGGCCACGTAGTCCACCGGAGCGAGGTCCAGCGCGTCGTCGATCTCCGGTACCCCACCGAGCTGCACGCAGGTCTTCAGCAGCCGGCTGAAGTAGTCGTCGACGTTGCCGGCGCCGGTCGCCGCGTCCCCGGTGATCCGGGCCGGCCGGTGCACACCGACCGGCAGGCCCCGCTCCCGGGCGGCCCGGACCAGCGCGTCGGCCACCCACTTGGTGCCGTTGTACCCGTCGCCGAGGCCGGTGCAGTCGTCCGGCGCGTCGCCCTCGTACACCACCGTGCCGGTGCGGGCCGGGGTGAGGAACACGCCGAGGGTGGAGACGAAGTGCACCGCGCTGGGCCGCCCGGTGCAGGCCAGCCGGAGCACCTCCCGCGTGCCGCCCACGTTGGCCGGGCGCAGCACCGGGTACGGGTGCAGGAAGTTGACCACGCCACCGTTGTGCACGATCGCGTCCACCTGCTCGCCGAGCGCGTCGAACGCCGTCGGAGTCAACCCCAACCGGGGCGCCCCCAGGTCCCCGGGCACCCCGACGAGCCGGCCCGCGTACCCGTCGTGCCAGCGGCCGTACCGGCGCAGGTTCTCCCGGACCCGGTCCACCGCGGCGGCCGGCGAGTCGGCCCGCACCAGGCAGTGCACGGTGGCCGGGCTGTGGGTCAGCCAGTCGGCCAGCAGGTACGCCCCGAGGAAGCCGGTCGCCCCGGTGAACAGCACGGTCGCCGGTGGGGCGACCACCGTCCCCGGCGGTACCCGCAGGTCGTCACCGAGCCGGGCCTCGGCCCGCAGCAGCCCCACCTCGACGGCCGGCGCCCGGTCGGTGCCGGCCACCACGGCGTCCACCGTCCCGGCCAGCCCGGCCAGGTCCGGGGTGTCGAACAGCGCGCGCAGCGGCACGTCGACGCCGAGCGCGTCCCGGACCCGGGCCACGAACGGCGCGGCCAGCAGCGAGTGTCCACCCAGGTCGAAGAAGTTGTCGTGCACCCCGACCGGGCCGGTGTCGAGCAGTTCCGCCCAGATCGCCGCGACCGTCCGCTCGGTCGCGGTCCGTGGCGCGACGTGGGCGGGCCGGCCGTCCTGCTCGTCGGCCGGTGGCAGCGCGGCCAGGTCCAGTTTGCCGTGCCGGTTCACCGGCAGCTCCGGTACCGGCACGAACGCCGACGGCACCAGGTAGTCGGGCATCCGCTGGCGCAGGGTCGCCCGGACCGCCGCGACGTCCGGGGTGGCGCCGTCCGGCACCAGGTACCCGACCAGGCGGGGACCGGCCGTCCCGTCGGCGACCACCACGGCGGCCTGCCGGATCCCCGGTACCGCCGCGCAGGCCGCCTCGACCTCGCCGATCTCGATCCGGTGCCCCCGGATCTTCACCTGCCGGTCGGTGCGGCCGAGGAACTCCAGGGTCCCGTCCGGCCGGTACCGGGCCAGGTCACCGGTGGCGTAGAGGCGGGCACCCGGCGCGGTGGCGTACGGGTCGGGTACGAACCGGGTGGCGGTCAGGGCGGGCGCGCCGAGGTAGCCCCGGGCCGGGGCGGTACCGCCGACGTACACCTCCCCGGCAAGCCCGATCGGTACCGGCCGCAGGTCGGCGTCGAGCAGGTGGACCCGTACGTTGGGCAGCGGCCGGCCGATCGGCAGTCGGCTCGTCCCGGGCAGTTCCGCCCCGTCGACCGTGGCGTACGTGGTGGCGCAGACCGTCGCCTCGGTCGGCCCGTAGTGGTTGTACACGGTGACCCGGTCACCGGTCAGCCGGGCCCAGTCCCGCACCACCGGCAGCGGTACCGCCTCCCCGCCGACCAGCACCGCGCGCAGCGGCCCCGGGTCGACCCGTCCGGCCCCGGACAGGTCCTGCACCCACCGGATCCACAGGGGCGCGGCGGTGTCGACCAGGGTGATCCGGTGCCGGGCGGCCAGCTCCAGCAGGCCCGGCCCGGTCAGTGCGGCCGGATCCCGGTGCACCACCAGGGCGGCCCCGCTGACCAGGGCGGGGAACAGGTCACCGACGGAGGCGTCGAAGCTCAACGGCGGCAGCATCAGCAGCCGGTCCCCGGCGCCGATGCCGTGCAGCTCGGCGAAGGCGTGCGCCAGGTTCACCGCCGTGCGGTGCCCGACCATGACGCCCTTCGGGGTACCGGTCGACCCCGAGGTGTAGATCAGGTAGGCGAGCTGGTCGGGGTGCTGCGAGCGGTGCGTCCCGGGGTCGGCGGCCGGCAGCCCGTCGGCGCGGCCGTCGGCGTCGAGCAGCACGACGGTACCCGGACCGTCGGCGAACACCTCCGCGTGCGCCGGGTCGGTCAGGGTCACCGCCACCCGCGCGTCGGCCAGCAGGGCGTGCAGCCGGGCCGGCGGGTGGGCCGGGTCGAGCGGCAGGTACCCGCCACCGGCCTTCAGGATCGCCAGGATCCCGACGACGGCGGGGATCCCGGCCGGCAGGGCCAACCCGACCGGCTGGTCGGGGCCGACCCCGAGGGCCCGCAACTGCCCGGCGAGCCGGTCGGAGCGGCAGTCGAGCTGCCCGTACGTCAGCACCGGGGTCCCGGTGGCGTCCGGGCTGGCGTCGAGCACCGCCGGGGTGTCCGGGGCGACCGCCGCCCGGGACGCGACCAGCTCGTGCAGGCTGCCGCCCGGGTACGACCGGTCGGTGGCGTTCCACCGGGCCAGGTCCCGCCGCTCGGCCGGCCCGGTCAGGTCCAGCCCGGACAGCCGGCGGTCCGGCTCGGTGGCCAGGGCCCGCAGCACGGTCCGCAGCCGCCCGGCGAACCGGTCGACGGTCACCGCGTCGAACAGGTCGGTGTTGTAGTCGATCAGCCCGGCCAGCCCACCAGGGTGCTCCTGCACGGCGAGGGTCAGGTCCAGCCGGGCGGTCTCCCGGCGGATCGGCGCCGGTCGTACGGTCAACCCGGCCCGCTCGCCGGTCGCACCGGCCTGGTTGACCACCAGCATCACCTGGAACAGCGGATTCCGGCTGAGGTCGCGGGGCAGCCGGGCCAGCTCCACCACCTGCTCGAACGGCAGCCCGGCGTGCCCGAGCGAGGCCACGCAGGTCTGCCGGACCCGGTGCAGCACCTCGGCCAGGGTCGGGTCGCCGGACAGGTCGGTGCGCAGCGGGACGCTGTTGACCAGCAGCCCGACGATGTCCTGCTGCTGCTCGCCGGAGCGCAGCGACACCGGGGAGCCGACGCAGACGTCGTCCTGGCCGCTGAGCCGGGCGAGCAGCGCCTGCGTCGCGGCCAGGAAGATCATGAACCGGGTGCAGCCGGTCCGTCGGGCCAGCTCCGTCACCTGCCCGGCCAGCTCGTCGTCGAAGCTGACCGGCCGGGTCGCCCCGGCGAAGGTCTGGGTCGCCGGGCGGGGCCGGTCGGTGGGCAGGTCGAGCATCCCGGTGGTACCGGCCAACCGCTCGGCCCAGAACGCCCGGTGCCGTTCGGTCTCCCCGGCCAGCTTCTGCTGCTGCCACACCACCAGGTCGGGGAACTGGGCGACCGGTGTGGCCGGTGCCGCCCCGCCACCGCCCACCGCACCGCCGGTGCGGTGCCGGTGGTGACCGTCCAGGATCTCGCCGACCACCAGGGTCAGCGACCGTTCGTCGGCGACGATGTGGTGCATGGCCACCACGAGCAGGTGCTCGTCCGGGCCGAGTCGGGTCAACCGGACCCGCAGCAGCGGCGCCTGACCCAGGTCGAAGCCGGTCTCACACTCGCTGCGGGTGATCTCCTCGACGGCCGCGTCGAGCCGGTCGGCCGGTACCCCGGTCAGCTCGTCGACGGTGAGCACCGGCCACAGCCCGGCGTCCCCGGCGGGCCGGACCACCTGCTCCACCCGGCCGTCGGAGGCGACGAAGACCGTCCGCAGGGCCTCGTGCCGGTCCACCACCTCGCGGACCGCCCCGCCCAGCGCGTCCGGGTCCACCGGGCCGGTCAGCCGCAGCGCCTCGGCCAGCACGTACGCCCCGCTGCCCGGCTGGAGGCGGTCGAGGAACCACATCCCCTCCTGCATCGGCGACAGCGGGATCCGGGCGCCCGGCGGGCGCCGGGGGATCCCCTCCGGACGGGCGGCCGGGGCCAGGCCCCGGCGGGCCATCAGTTCCCGGATCAACCGTTCCCGGTCGGCCTGGGTGTCGGTCACGTGTTCTCCCCCAGCAGGGCCCGCAGCTCCTCGGTGGACAGTGTGGCCACCTCGCGGCGCAGCAGCGCGACCGCGTCCACGTGGCCGGGGGCCGGCTCGGCGGCCCGCAGGGCGGTGGCCAGCGCGGCCACCGTCGGTGCCTCGAACAGCATCCGGATGGGTACCTCCAGCTCCAGCGCCGCGCCGATCCGGCTCAGCGCCTGCGCGCCGAGCAGCGAGTGACCGCCGAGGCGGAAGAAGTCGTCGTGCACGCCGACCGCGTCCAGCTTGAGCACCTCCTGCCAGATCTCGGCGAGCACCTCCTCGACCGGGTCGCGGGGGGCCACCCGGTCGGCCTGCGGGTCACCCCACACCGGCTCGGGGAGGGCACCCCGGTCGACCTTGCCGTTGGCGTTGAGCGGCAGCCCGGTCAGCGGCACCAGCAGCGACGGGATCATGTACTCGGGCAGCCGCCCGGCGAGGGTGGGCCGCACCGCCGGCCAGAGCGCCTCCGGGTCCGCCCCGGCGGCCGGGACCGCGTACGCGACCAGCCGGGCGTCGCCGTCGCCGCCGGTCCAGGTGCCGACCACCGCGTCGGCCACCAGGTCGTGGCCGCGCAGCAACGCCTCGATCTCACCCAGTTCGATCCGGAAGCCCCGGACCTTCACCTGGTGGTCGACCCGGCCGAGGAACTCCAACCGCCCGTCGGCACGTTGCCGGGCCAGGTCCCCGGTGGCGTACAGCCGCGACCCCGGGCGCTCGGCGAACGGGTCGGGTACGAACCGTTGCGCGGTCAGCGCCGGTCGGGCGTGGTAACCCCGGACCACCCCGGCACCGCCGATGTACACCTCACCGACCACGCCCACCGGTACCGGTTGGAGCGCCCCGTCGAGCACGTACAGCCGGGTGTTGGCGATCGGCGTACCCAGGTCGATGCCGGTCGGGGCGACCGGCGCGGCGGCCGACCAGACGGTGGTCTCGGTGGGGCCGTAGCAGTTCCACAGCGTCGCGCCGTCGGCGGTGAGCGCGTCGGCCAGGTCGCGGGGGAGTGCCTCCCCACCGCACAGCCGCAGCCGTAACCCGGCCGGTACCCCGCCGGCGGCCAGCAGCAGCCGCCAGGTGGCCGGGGTGGCCTGCATCGCGGTGACCCCCGCGTCGACCAGCCGGCGGCGCAGCGCCGGCCCGTCGGCGACCTCGTCCGCGCCGACCACCAGCAGCGGTACCCCGCGCACCAGCGGGACCAGCAGTTCCAGCACGGAGATGTCGAACGACAGGGTGGTGACCGCCGCGAAGACGTCGGTGGGGGCCAGGTCCAGGTCGTCGTGGAAGGAGGCGACCAGGTTCACCACCGCCCGGTGCGGTACCGCCACCCCCTTCGGTCGGCCGGTCGACCCGGACGTGTAGATCAGGTACGCCAGCGACTCCGGGTGCACCGGCACGTCCTCGATCTCCTCGGCCGCCCCGGCGTCGAGATCGTCGAGGTACAGCACGGTCGGGACCGCGTCGAGCACCCCGGCCAGCCGCTCGGCGACGGCCCGCCGGGTGACCAGCACCCGGGTACCGGAGTCGGCGACCATGTAGCGCAGCCGGTCGGCGGGGAGCGTCGGGTCCAGCGGCAGGTACCCGGCCCCGGCCCGCCACACGCCGAGGACCGCGGCGACCATCGCCACCCCCCGGTCCAGGCAGAGCGCCACCGGGGTGTCCGGCGCCACACCCGCCGCCCGCAGCCGGCCGGCGATCCGGCCCGCCCGGGCGTGCAGCCCGGCCGGGTCGACACTGCCGTCCGGGCCGGTGACACAGACCGGTCCCGGACCGGTGGGCAGCAGTTCCCGTACCGAGGCCACGTCGGGCAGGACCCGGTCGGTGTCGTTCCACTCCACCACGGCCCGCCAGCGCTCCACCCCGGTCAGCAGCGGGATCCGGTCCAACGGCCGGTCCGGGTCGGCGACGCCGACCTCCAGCAGGGTGGTCAGGTGCCGACCGAGCCGGGTCACCGTGGCGACGTCGAACAGGTCGGTGTCGTACTCGAAGGCCAGCCGCAGGGTGCCGTCCGACATCGTCTCCCCGACCAGCGACAGGTCGAACTTCGACGTGCCGCTGTCCACCTCCAGCGAGGTGGCCGTGCAGCCGGCCAGCCGGAACGTGCCGTGCGGCGCGTTCTGCACGATGAGCTGCGCCTGGAACACCGGGGCGTGGGCCAGACTGCGCTCGGGTTGCAGCTCCTCGACGACCTTCTCGAACGGCACGTCGGTGTGGCCCAGGCCGGTCAGCGCCACCTCCCGGACCCGGCCGACCAGTTCCCGCAGCGACGGGGAACCGGCGGTGGAGACCCGCAACGCGACCGTGTCGACGAAGAAGCCGATCAACCCCTCCAGGTCGGGGTGCGGGCGGCCGGCGACCGGGGTACCGACCACGATGTCGTCCTGGCCGCTGTGCCGGGACAGCACCGCCTGGAACGCGGCGAGCAGGGTCATGAAGAGGGTGACCCCGTGCGCCGCGTTGAACTCGGTGATCCGGGCCGCCGTCGCGGCCGGCACCGGGAAGTAGTGCACCGCACCCCGGTACGACCGGCTCGCCGGGCGGGGCCGGTCGGTGGGGAGGCCGAGCAGCGCGGGCGCCCCCCGCAGGTGCTGCAACCAGTAGTCGAGCTGCCCGCGCAGCTCCGGCCCGGCGAGCCGGTCCCGTTGCCACACCGCGAAGTCGGCGTACTGGCTGGGCAGTTCCGGCAGCCGGGCCGGCGCACCGGCCAGCGCGGCCGTGTACCCGGCGTCCAGCTCGCGGAACAGCACCCCGAGCGACCAGGCGTCGGAGACGATGTGGTGCACCACGATCGACAGGACGTGCTCGGTGTCGGTCAGCCGGACCAGTCGGGCCCGCAGCAGCGGCCCGGTGGCCAGGTCGAACGGCTGTCGGGCCTCGGCCCAGACCAGCCGGGTGGCCTCGGCGTCCCGGCCGGCGGCCGGGAACCCGGTCAGGTCGGTCAGCTCCAGCGGCACCGTCAGGTCCGGGCGGACCACCTGCACCGGTTCGCCCCCGGACTCGGCGAACGTGGTCCGCAGCGCCCCGTGCCGGCGGACCACCCCGGTCAGCGCGGCCCGCAGGGCGGTCTCGTCGAGCGGACCGGTGATCCGGAACGCCACCGGGATGTTGTAGACCGGATCGCCCCCGGCGAACCGGTCCAGGAACCACAGCCGCTGCTGGCCGAAGGAGACCGGGTAGCTGCGCGGAGCGCGGGCCCGCTCGGTCAGCATCCGGGCCAGCAACGCCCGCTTGCCACCGTCCGGCGCCGTCATGCCGACACCCCCGGACCGACCGGGCGCAGCACCGGGCCACCGGCGACCGGTTCGGGCAGCGGCAGACCGAACCGGCTGGCCGCCGCCGCGACCTGCTGACGCAACCCGGCCGGGCCGCTGTGCGCGAACAACCGCAGGTACGCGCCGAGGGTCACCGGGTCGTCGGCGAGGAACGGGAAGTCACTGGGCACCATGTGCCGGATCGCCAGCAGCGGCAACGGGCTGCGCAACGGCCGGAAGTCCGGGTTCCACAGGCCGCCCTTGGCCGGTGGGCCGTCGTGGAACTCGCCGATCATCAACCCGTCCGCGGTGTACGCCGGCTTCAGCCGCTCCTGTGCGGCGTCCACGACAGACCGTGCCGTGGCGCCACCCAGATCGGGCATGGTGACCAGGATCGTCTTGAACTGGGCGGCCGGTCCGCTGACCGGTTCGAGCTGCCGGAACCAGTCCCGGTACCCGCCGAGCAGGACGTCGAGACCGGCCGGGTCCACGGTGCTGCCCCGGTGCACGGCCAGGTAGAAGATCCCCCGGTCCAGGGAGCCCTGCGCGTACGGGCAGACCGGTCCCTTGCGGCCGAGTTCCGGGTGGGGTTCGCAGAGGTACTCCTGCGCCCAGGCGACCACGCTGCGCAGCGCCGGCACCACCCCGGCCAGTGCCGGGTGCGGTGCTTCGGTGGTCAGGTCGGCGACCTCGAACAGCAGCAGGTCGGGAAGGAGCGGGTGGGTCAGCATCCCGGTCACCGTCCCCGGTTGCGGCGCCAGGCGCCGACTGTCGCCGCCGTGGCGGCGAGCGCGGCCAGGGCGGTGGACGCGGCGGCGGTGCGCAGCAGGCGGTCCTGGCGGCGGGCCCGGGCCAGCGCGTCGGCGTACGGCATGGTGGTGTGCGAGACCATCGTGTAGAGAGGCATCCAACGCTCCGGCAGCAGTCGGGCGAGCAGCCGGTCGGCGGCCGCGTGCGCGGTGTAGCCGACCCGGTGTACCCGGGCCCGTAGGTCCTGGAAGTTCTGGGTGGACAGGTCGGCGAGGACGTCGGTGTGCGGCCGGCGGGCCGCCTCGTACGCGGCCAGCGCCGCCGCCCGGCTCCCGGGGTGCGCGCCGAGACAGTGGTCGAGGACCAGGCAGTCCTCGAACGCCGAGTTCATGCCCTGGCCGTAGAACGGGTAGACGGCGTGCGCCGCGTCACCGATCAGCACCACCCGGTCGGCGTGCCGCCACGGTGCCGTGCGTACCGTGACCAGTTGCCCGGTCGGGTGGCCGAGCACCTCCTCGACCCGGTCCGGCATCAGCGCGGCGGCGTCCGGGAAGTGCCGGTCGAAGAAGGTGCGGACCGCCTCGGGGGTGTCCAGCGCGGCGAAACTCACCGGACCCTCGTGCGCCATGAACAGCGAACAGGTCAGCGAACCGTCCAGGTTCGGGTGGGCCACCATCAGCGCGTCGTCACCCGGCCAGACGTGCAGCGCCTCCAGCCGGACCCGGGGTTCGCCGTCGTCGCCGACCGGGATGGTCAGCTCCTTGTAGCCCCACTCCAGGAACTCCTGCGCGTAGTCGGCCCGCAGCCCGTACTGCATCTGCTGGCGGACCGTGGAGAACACCCCGTCCGCGCCGACGACCAGGTCCCCGGTCACGGTGACCGGCTCCCCGCCGTCGGTGGGGGCCACCTCGACCGTGGCCCGGTCCCGGTCCAGCCGCAGCAGCCGCATGTCGAAGTGGAACCGCACCGCCGGTTCCGCCTCGGCGGCGTCCACGACCAGCGCGATCAGCTCGTCCCGCAGGACCGAGTGCAGGATCTCGTGTTCCCGCACCCCGTACGGCTGGAACGCCACCGTGCCGTCCGGGGAGTGCACCACCCGGCCGCGCATCGGCACGCTGCGCTTGAGTACGTCGGCCAGCAGACCCGCCTCGGCCAGCGAGCGCATGCCCCGGGCGGAGAGCCCCAGGTTGATCGAGCGGCCGTTCAGCCCGGCCGGTGCGGTACGCGGGTCGGCCCGGCGTTCGTACACGTCGACCGCGTACCCCCGGCGGGCCAGGAAGAGCGCGGCCAGGGAACCGGCCAGACCGGCTCCGATGATCACGGCGTGTTCCCGACGGACCGTCGGGTCGTGCCCGTCCGTCATTACCCCTCCTCGGCGATCAGGGTGTCGAGTAGTTGGTCGATCTCGGTGTCGGACAGGTCGTCGAGCGAGGCGAGCAGGTCCTCGGCGCTGCGGCCGGCCGGTCCGATCCCGTCGGCGGCCGGTAGGCCACCGGGCCGGGCCGGAGCGGTCGGGTCGCCACCACCACCGGCGGCGTCGACCAGCGGGGCGAGGTCGGCGATGGTCGGGGCGGCGAACAGGTTGCGCAGTGCCAGTTCCACCCCGAACCCGGTACTGATCCGGGCGATCAGCCGGGTGGCGGTCAACGAGTGCCCGCCGAGGGCGAAGAAGTTGTCGTGCACCCCGACGTCGTCCCGGCCGAGCACGTCCCGCCACAGCCCGGCGAGCTGCTCCTCGGTCGGGGTACGGGGTGCCGTCGGCCCGCCGGTGCTGGTCTCCCGCCAGCTCGGCTCCGGCAGGGCCCGCCGGTCCACCTTGCCGCTCGCCGTGCGGGGCAGGGCGTCGACCAGCACCAGCGTGCCGGGGACCATGTAGTCGGGCAGCCGCTGGGCGAGGGCGGCCCGGACCTGGGGCCAGATGGTGGCGGCGTCGACGGGGGAGTCCGGGACGGCGTACGCGGCCAGCCGCACGTCGGCGTCGTCGCCGCGCCACGCGACCACCACCGCGTCGGTCAGCCCCGGGTGGGTGCGCAGCACCGCCTCGATCTCGCCCGGTTCGATCCGGAAGCCGCGTACCTTGACCTGGTGGTCGGCGCGGCCCAGGTACTCCAGCCGGCCAGTGGGCAGCCAGCGGGCCAGGTCGCCGGTGGCGTAGAGCCGGGCACCGGGGCGGGTGCCGAACGGGTCGGGCCGGAACCGGTCGGCGGTCAGGCCCGGTTGCCCGTGGTAGCCCCGGGCCACCCCCGGGCCACCGATGTGGATCTCGCCGACGGTGCCCTCCGGTACCGGCTGCCCGGCCGGGTCGAGCAGGTAGAGCGTCGTGTTGGCGACCGGCGGGCCGAGGTCCACCGGACCGGAGGCGCCCACCGGACCGGCCGAGGAGTAGATGGTGGTCTCCGACGGTCCGTACCCGTTGACCAGCGTCGCCCCGTCGGTGCGCAGCGCGTCGGCGAGGTCCCGGGGCAGCGCCTCACCGCCGCTGATCCGCAGCCGCACCCCGGCCGGTACGCCCCCGGCGGTGAGCAGCATCCGCCAGGTGGCCGGGGTGCCCTGCACCACGGTGACGCCCCGGTCGACCAGGGCGGCCCGCAGCGCCACCGCGTCCATCGCGGTGGGCGTGTCGAACAGTTCGATCCGGGCGCCGGCCAGCAGCGGCAGGACCAGCTCCACCACGGAGATGTCGAACGAGGCGGTGGTGATCGCGGCGACCCGGTCGGCGGGGGTCAGCCCGGCCAGCCGGCCGAACCCGACCAGCAGGTTGACCACCGACCCCTGGGTGACCACCACCCCCTTCGGGGTGCCGGTCGAGCCGGAGGTGTAGAGCAGGTACGCCAGGCTGTCCGGGTGGCCGGCGACCGCCGGCCGGGTCTCCGGGTAGCCGGACAGGTCGACCCGGTCCAGCCGGACCACCGCCGGCCGGTCACCGGTCGGGTGCCCGCCGTCGGTACCCCCGTCACCGGGACCACCGTCGGTGGCGGCCAGGGCGGCTTCGAGCACGTCCGCGCCGGTCGCGTCGGTGAGCAGCACCGGCGGGGCGGCGTCGCGCAGCATCCCGGCCAGCCGCCCGGTGGGCAGTCCCGGGTCGAGCGGCAGGTACCCGCCGCCGGCCCGCCACACCGCCTGGATCGCCACCGGCAGGTCGGTGGTCCGGCCGAGGCAGAGCCCCACCGGCACGTCCGGGCCCACCCCGTGTGCGGCCAGCAGGTGGGCCAGCCGGTTGGCCCGGTCGACCAGCGCCCGGTGGCTGAGGGTGCCGTCAGCGGCGGTGACCGCCGGGGCGTCCGGGTCCACGGCCGGTACCAGGTCGAGCAGCGCGGCCACCGAGTCGACCGCCGGCACCGGCTGGGCGCTGTCGTTCCAGTCGACCAGGATCCGCCGCCGGTCCGCGCCGGCCAGCAGCGGCAGCGTGTCCACCGGGGTGTCCGGCCGGTCCAGGGCGGCGGCCAGCAGGGTCAGGTACTGCCCGGCCAGCCGTTCGATCCGGGCCGCGTCGTACAGGTCGGTGCGGTAGGTGATCCGGCCGCGCAGCCCGTCCGGCCGGTCCTCCACGGTCAGCGTCAGGTCGAACTTGACCGTGCCGTTCTCCCAGAGCTGCGGGACGATCCGCAGCCCCGCCGCCTCCCGGACCGGCGGTGGCTCGTCGACGGCGAACATCACCTGCACGGCCGGGGAGTAGGCCAGGCTCCGGGTCGGCGCGAGCCGGTCCACGATCCGGTCGAACGGTACGTCCTGCCGGGACTGGGCGGCCGTGGCGTTCCGCCGGGCCTGGGCCAGTACCCCGGCGAAGGTGACACCCTCGTCGAACCGGGCCCGCAACGCCAGGGTGTTGGCGAAGAACCCGACCACGTCCCGGGTCTCCGGCCGGGTACGCGCCGCCACGGGCACCGCCACCAGCAGGTCCGGCTGCCCGGTCAGCCGGTGCAGCAGGGTCTGGAAACCGGCGAGGAGCTGCGCGAAGAGGGTGCCGTCCGGGTTGCTCCGCAGCCGGGCGGTCAACCCGTCCGGCACGTCGAAGACCAGTTCCGCCCCGGCGTCGGTCTGCTCGGCCGGGCGGGACCGGTCGGCGGGCAGGTCCAGCAGGGTCGGCGCGCCGGCCAGCTCGCCGTACCAGTACTCCAGGTCGGCGTCGAAGGCACCCTGCTCGGCCTGTTCCCGCTGCCAGACGGCGAAGTCGGCGTACTGCACCGGGGGCGCCGGCAGGTCCGGGGTGCCGCCGGCCACGGTCGCCGCGTACCCGGTGGCCAGCTCGGCGAAGAGGGTGCCGAACGACCAGCCGTCGGCCACGCCGTGGTGCACCACGATGGTCAGCACGTGCGTTTCGGCGTCCCGGCGGATCAGGCCGAACCGGGCCAGCGGGCCGGTCGACAGGTCGAACGGTTCCCGGGCGGCGGCGTCGACCAGCTTGCGCCAGTCCTCCCCGGGGCCGGCGTCGAGCGGCGCCAACCGGACCGGGCGGGCCGGCACGACCACCTGGGCGGGCTCCCCGTCGACCGAGGTGAAGTGGGTACGCAGCGTCTCGTGCCGGTCGACCAGCCAGGTCAGGGCGGCTTCCAGCGCCGCGACGTCCAACCGGCCGGTCAACTCGACGGCCCAGGCGATGTGGTAGGTCACCGCCCCCGGGGTCATCCGGTCGAGCATCCACAGTCGACGTTGGGTGAACGACGACGGCAGGACGTACGTCTCGCTGCTCATTCGGGCTTTCCCTCCCCGTGGGGTGCGGTGGGTGTACGGGTGTCGACGGCGACCAGCCGTAGCTCGGCGGTGTGCAGCCGGCCCTGGGCGTCGGTGAGCCAGCTCTGCTCCGGGCCGGGCAACATCTCGGACAGCCGCAGGGTGGCGGCGTCGTCCCGGTCGACGGTGCGGCGGACCGCCCGGGCGAACACGTCCACCGAGGCGAGGCTGGCGAAGTCGAGGTGGAACGGCTTCTTCTCCACCGGGGTCTTGACGAACACGTGCCGGGGCAGCCCGTTGGCGCACTGCCAGCGGCGCAGCCGGCGGAACCGGTCGCCCTCGTCGGCGATCCGGGCGAAGTCCAGGTCGGCGGCGGTGAACCGCCAGCTCTCCCGGGCCAGGACCACCCGGTCCACGGTGATCCGGGGCTGGTGGGCGGCGGTGCGCAGGATGTCGAACCGCTGGATGAGCTGGAGCATCAGCGGTTCACCGACCACTTCGGACAGCGGCAGCCGGTACCGGCCGTCGCGGCTGCACACGGTCAGCACCCCGTCGACCGGCATCAGGTCGCAGTCGGCGATCCCGACGGCGGTGGCCGGGTCCAGGCCGCAGCTGTCGTGCCCGAAGACCAGCCGCAGGTCCCGGTCGACGATCAGCTTGTCGGTGATCCGGGACGGGGCGCCGCCCTCCTCACCGGTGGCGGCCAGCGCGACCCGGGGGCCGGGCAGGTCGGCGGCGGTCGCGGTACGCAGCTCGCCCGGGTTCGGGTGCTGGGCCACGAACAGCGCCGAGCGCAGCGTGTTCACCCCGGGGTGCACCTCGCCGACCACCCAGTGGAAGTCGCCCCGCTCGATCGCGTCGACCCCGGCGGCGGCCAGCATCACGTCCGGGCTGTGCTGGTAGGCGCCCGCCCAGCCGGGCCGGGGCGCGGCGAACTCCGCCGCCACCCGGTCGGCCAGCTCGGCGGAGCTGGCGGTGATCCGGTGGTCGACCGGGGCCGGCAGGATCCGGGCCCACCGGTCCTGCAACCCCCGGGTGACCGGCGCGATCAGCTTCTCCGGCAGGTCGAACAGCAGGTCGTTGGCCCAGAGCCAGAAGTCGGCGAAGGGGACTGTGGTGGACCCGCTGCGGGCCACCAGCTCCTTGTACCGCTCGGTGCAGGCCCGGCGGAACAGCGCCGAACCGGCGAAGGTGAACCACCGGGCGCTCTCCAGCAGCAGGCTCAGCGCCGGCCAGAGCGTCGCGGTCAGCTCCGGCGACAGGGTCACCTCCCGGCCCGACCGGCAGTCCTCGTAGACCAGTGTCCGGCCGGCGTACACCCGACCGGCCCGCCGGGTGGGGGCGCTGCCGGTCAGTGCGGTGAACCGGTCCTCCAGCTCGGCCATCGCCTTGCCGAGCCGGTCGGCGTCGCCGGCTGCGGCGGCCACCGCCGCGCGGGCCGCCTCCAGTTCGTCCAGGACCGCCAGCGCCGGTTCGCGGACCGCCGGGTCGGTGACCCCGGACAGCCGGGCCCGCAACGCCCGCTCCGCGAACAGGTCCTCCTTCGGCACCTCCAGCGACCAGGAGATCCGCTTGGCGTCGCGGAGTTCACCGAGCAGCCGGTACACCTGCTCGGCGGTGTCGACCGGGCAGGCCGGGTCGGCGACGAGGTCGGCGGCGATCTCCCCGGCCGGTCGGATGCCGTCGCAGGCGCGCAGCAGCCGGGCCACCACCGGGGGCAGCGGGGTCGGCGGGGTCAGCGGCATGACCAGCTGGTCGTCGACGACCGCCAGGAACGGCATCCGGCGCGGGACGAGCCAGGGCCGCAGCCGGGGTTCCCGGGCGGCGAGCGTCTCGGCGACCTCGGCCACCGCCCAGTTCTCGAAGTAGACGGTCCGGGTGGCCAGCGGCGTCGGCCCGTGCCGGACGGTCAGCGCGGCCTCCTGCCCGGTCACCCGGGCCCAGCCGACCGGCCCGAAGAAGCCGATGGTGTCGTTCTTGACGCAGTACCGCTGGAGGTAGGTGGCGACCAGCGCCTCGTGCTGCCGGTGCTTCGAACCGGTGGCACCGGTGGCGGTCCGGACCGCCTCGACCCCGGTCCGCAGGGCGTGCCGGTTCTGCCAGGTGACCGCCTCCCGGAACAGCGGGTCACCGGCGGCGGCCCGCAGTGCGGCCGACCGGTCGGCCGCCGCCTGGGCGTGCGCGGTGGCGAAGGCGTCCTGCGCGGCGCGCAGCTCGGCGTACGCGGCCAGGACCGCCCGGTGGGCGGCGGTCAGCGCCCCGCCGTCGACCCGTTCGGCGCCGTCGGGCAGCGGGTCCGGGGGGCCGTCCCGGCGTACCTGCCGGATGGCCCGGTTCCACTGGGCCCGTTCCTCGGCCGGGCTGGCGGTGCGGACCCGGTGCAGCCGGTCGGCCAGGTCCCGCCGGGTCCGGTCGAGGTGGTCCTCGGCGGCGAGCACCGCGTCGGCGGCGGCGACGTGACCGGGGTCGCCGAGCGCGGTGAGCAGGTCGAGCGGGAAACCCGCCGCGCGCAGTCCGAGCCAGCGCCACATCGCCCACGGTCCCGGGGTGGGCCGGACCAGGTGCCCGCCGGCCGGTTCCGTCGCCGGCGTCGTCGGTGCCGGTGCGGCTGGCCCGGTCGGTTCCGGCCCGGTGACCGCCGGTGCCGGTGCCGGTTCAGGCGCCGGAGCGGCAGCGTCGACCGGTTGCCGGTAGCCGCTGCGGTCCCGCCGGACCACGGCCGGGCCGGCGTCCGGTCGGCTGCGCTGCTGCTCCACGGCGGCGGCGAGCCCGGCGAGGGTGGGCCGCTCGTACACCACCCGGACGGGCAGTTCGACCCCGAACCGGTCGGCGACGGCGAAGGTCAGCCGGGTGGCCAGCAGCGAGTTGCCGCCGAGGGCGAAGAAGTCGTCGTCCACCGTGGGGCCCGCCACCCCGAGCAGTCCGGTCCAGAGCTGCGCCAGCCCGGTCTGGGTCGGCCCGCTGGGCGGGGCGCCGGTCCGGGTGCCGGGTGCGGCGGGTACCGGCAGGGCGGCCCGGTCGACCTTGCCGTTCCGGTTCAGCGGCAGGGCCGGCAACACCAGGTGGGCCGCCGGGCGCAGGTGGGCGGGGAGCCGGTCGGCGGTGTACCGGGCCAGCTCCTCCGGGGTGGGTCCGGTGGCACCGGGGCGCGGGGTGACGTAGCCGAGCAGGCGCCGCTGTTCGCCGGTCCCGTCGACCACCACCACCGCGTCGGCAACCGCCGGGTGGGTCCGCAGCACGGCGGCCACCTCGCCCGGCTCCACCCGGAATCCCCGGATCTTGACCTGCTCGTCGACCCGGCCGAGGAAGTCGAGGGTGCCGTCCGGCCGCCACCGGACCCGGTCCCCGGTGCGGTACATCCGGGCGCCGGGACGCGGGTCGAACGGGTCGGGCAGGAACACCGACGCGGTGGCGGCGGGCTGCCCCAGGTACCCCCGGGCCAGGCCGGTCCCGCCGGTGTACAACTCGCCGGCCACCCCGACCGGTACCGGTCGCAGCGCCGTGTCGAGCACGTACACGGTGCTGCCCGGCACCGGCCGGCCGATCGGTACCGGATCGGGCACGGTGGCCGGGTCGGTCAGTTCGTGGACGCAGGTGAACGTGGTGTTCTCGGTCGGGCCGTACCCGTTGACCAGCGGCGCGCCGCCCCGGGCGCGCAGCGCCCGGCGGACGGCGGCCGGGGCGAGCACGTCGCCACCGGCGAGTAGTTGGCGGACCCCGGCGAGGCTGTCCGGGTCGAACTCGACGAGCTGGTGGAACAGCCCGGCGGTCAACCAGAGCACGGTGATCCGCTCCTGCCGCAGCAACCGGGCCAGCTCGGCCACCCCGAGCGGTCCCGGCGGCGCGACGACCAGGGTGGCGCCCCGGCTCAGGGCGCCCCAGATCTCCAGGGTCGCGGCGTCGAACGCGACCGGGGCCAGGTGCAGCATCCGGTCGTCGGGCCCGAGGCGCAGGTACCCGGCCCGGTGGACGAGCCGGACCACGGCGGCGTGCGGCACCGCGACCGCCTTCGGGGTGCCGGTGGAGCCGGAGGTGTGGTTGACGTACGCCAGCCCGGTGGGTCGGGCCAGCCCGGTGGGCCCGGTGACCGCCGGCCCGGCCGGGTCCACCTGGTCCAGGCGCAGGACCCGCCGGGCGCCGGTCACCGGGCCGGTGGCCAGCACCAGCGGGTCACCGGCGGCGGCGAGGTGCCCGGCGGTCCGGGCCGGCGGGTCGCCCGGGTCGAGGGGCAGGTAGGCCCCGCCGGCCTTCAGGACGGCGAGCAGGGCGACCACCAGCTCCACCGACCGGGTCAGCGCGACGCCGACCGGCTGGTCCGGGCGGACCCCGTGCGCGATCAGCCGGTGGGCCAGCCGGTTGGCCCGGTCGTCGAGTTCCCGGTAGCTGAGGGTGCCGTCGACGCCGGTGACCGCGACCGCGTCCGGTCGCTGCCGCACCTGCGCGGCGACCAGGTCCGGCACGGTCGGTCCGACCGCCTCCGGCCCGGCGGTACCGGCGTCGTCGTCCCCGACCTGCCCTGGCCCGCCGGCCTGGTCCGGCCCGGGGTCGTGGCCGGCCCACGGGCCGGTGAGCAGGTCCCGGTCGGCGTCGGTGAGCAGCGGCAGGTCGGCCGGTACCCGGTCGGGGTGACCGCCGATCCCGTCGAGCACGGTGTCGAAGAGGTGGAGCATCGCGTCGGCCCCGGCGTCGGTGAGTCGGCGCCGGTCGTGGTACAGCAGGATCTGCACCGTCGGTTCGCCGTACACGCAGACGGTGACCGCCGGACCGGGATGCCGGTTCACCCGGACGCGGCGTCCGGCCCAACCGGGTACCGAGCGGCTCAGCGCGGTGTGCAGGTCCCGGTGCTCGTACATCAGCAGGCTGTCGAAGAGCCCGCTGGTGGCCGGTACCCCACTCCACTGCTGGATCCGGTCCAGGGGCGCGAGCTGGTGCGGGCGTACCTCGGTGGTCTGCCGGCGCACGTCGGCGAGCCAGTCCCGGACCGGCCGGTCCGGGGCGACCCGGATCCGCATGGGCACCGTGTTGATCAGCAGTCCGAGCATCTCCCCGGCCCCGGGGACGCTGCCGTGCCGGCAGGTACGGGTCGACCCGAAGACGACGTCGTCGGTGCCGGCGTACCGGCTCACCAGCAGCGCCCACGCGCCGGTGACCACGGTGCCCAGCGGGACCCCGGCCGCCTCGGCGACCGCGTGGAGCCGACGGGTCCGCTCGGCGGTGAGGGTGAGGCCGATCTCGCGTACCGATTCCGGGGTCCGGGGC
>NZ_WVUH01000106.1 GCF_017614955.1 Micromonospora echinofusca | reverse complement strand
GGCGGTACGCTCGTTGACCCCGACCTGCTGCGCGGCACGACGTCGGGCAACTCCCTGTTCACGCAGGCGTTCGTACTCATCCCGGCGGGGATGACGCCGCGAGACGGACATCGAGCCGCGACTCGCCAGACGAGCCCACCTGTACCCGGTGTTCCGGTTGACACCAACCTCACACGCAGCCACGGGCACACTGCCGACGCGATCGAGAACCTCGAAGAACTTCGCCTTGAGTTCCACGGAAACGGACACGGTCCTCGCAACCCCCAGAAGATCCGGGTGTTGCGAGGACCACTAGACCCCAAGCGTTAAGAAGGGGCCCTTCCTTACACTGGGGCGGTGGCTGAGTTGACGTATGCCGAGGTGGGTGCCACCCGGAGTGAGGCGGCGTTGCCGGCCGGCTACAGCCATCTGCGGCACCGGGTACGCCTGCCGGACGGCAGTCTCGCCTCAGCCGGGGAGGCGGTGCTCAGCTGGCGACTGCACCGGACCGCCGGGGTACGCATCGACGCCACCGCGCCCCGCGCCGAGCCCGGCGTGGCGGTCACCGTCGGGGTGGGGGTGGGCCCGCTGCGGCTGTGGGGACCGTGCCGGGTGGTCTGGGCGGTCGCCGACGATCGGCAGGTCGGTTTCGGGTACGGCACGCTGCCGGGGCACCCGGAACGCGGCGAGGAGGCGTTCCTGGTGGAGCGGGGCGACGCGGGCGCGGTCTGGTTCACCGTCCGCGCGTTCAGTGTCCCGGACCGCTGGTTCACCCGGGCCGGCGGGCCGGTCGTCCGGGTCTTCCAGTCCGGGTACGCCTGGTGGCTCGGACGTACCCTGCGGCGGCTCTGTGCGGGTGTGACCGGTTAGACCGCCCGACGCGACCGGCGGGGCGTCCGACGACCGGAGGGTGTGGCCGGGCGGTGCCGGCCGTCGCGGTGGCGGGCCGCCGGTCCGGGCGTACCGGGGGCCGGTACCTCGGTTCGGCCGCCCACGACCCGACACCGTGCGTAGTCATCGGCTCAGATGGGGCAGGTGTTACCGAACGTCATGCCCGCCGTGGGGTGAGGATGGGTTACTCGCGTCCTTTGCTCTGCTTCAGCGACGGCAACACCCGCTGAGCTGGGGACATTTCGCGGCCCGATTAGGCGACGGGTGGTCAGATGGCAACGCTGAGTTGCTGTTTCCTCGGCTGAAGCAGAGCAAAGGGGGTGAGGGTGGGTCGTGCATCCCGGTGGGCTGATTGCTCTGGGTGAAAGAGAGGGCGTGGTCGGGCCGGCGTCGGTCGGGTAGCGGCGGTTGGCCGTGCGCCGGAGCGGACCCGGGGAAGCAGGGCCGGCGGGAGCAGGGCCGGCGGGAGCGGACCCGGGCGCGGAGCGGGCCGGAGGGCGTGGCCAGCGAGGTGGCCAACGGGGTGGTCAGTAGCGGGCGAAGGACCGGAGCGGCATTCTCGGCCCGAACCGGGGCGCCTGCACCGCAGCGGCGGCCAGCAGCACGCAGACCCGCCCCCGGTGCCCCCGGAACGGCTCCAACAGGGCCAGCATCCGGGCGTCGTCACCGCGTGCCTCACCGGCCAGCGCCCAGGCCACCGTGTTCGGTACGTGGTAGTCGCCGACGCTCACCGCGTCCGGGTCGCCGTACGCGATCCGGACCACCTCGGCGGCGGTCCACGGCCCGATGCCGGCGATCGCGGTCAACCGGCGGGTCGCCTCGGCGGCATCCGCGCAGCGCTCCAGCCGGTCGGCGACGGCGGCGGCCCGGCGCAGGGTCTCCGCGCGCCGCTGCTCCACCCCGAACGGATGGAAGACCCAGTACGGCTGGGCGGCGACCACGGCCGGCTCGGGCGGCACCCACAGCGGGTGCAGCGGACCGGGCGCCGGCTCACCGAGGCGACGCACCGTCGCCGAGTACGCCCGGAACGCCTCCTTCCCGGTGACCTTCTGCTCCAGGACGGCCCGCAGCAGCCGGGGGAAGACCTGCCCGGTGGCCGGCATCCGCAGTCCGGCGTGCCGGTGCGCGAGCCGGGCCACCACAGGATGGGCCCCGGCCAGCGCGGCGAACCCGGTCAGGTCGTCGCGCAGCCCGGCGATCCCGTCGGCCCGGTCGACCAGCCAGCCCGCCCCGGGCCCGTACCCGTCGGCGACCAGCTCCGCGCCGTGGCGGTACAGCGCCAGGGTCGCCGGCCCGTCGGGGGTACGGGTGGCGAACCAGCAGGTGCCGGCCACGATCCGGACGCACGGGTCGTGCGCGCCCATGGCCAGCGCCCGCACCGTACCGGCGAAGTCGTACCCGGCCGGCGGGTGCAGGGTCCGGTTCACCGCCGGTCCGGTCCCGGTCATCTGCGGAAGATACCTTCCGGCGGGGGCGCGGAGGCGGTGGCGGTCTCGTCCGGCACCGGCGTCGCTCCACCGACGAACCGGTCCAACTCGTCGTCGGCGACCACCCGCCCCGGGAACCAGTCCCCGGCGGCCCGCCGGGTCAGCGCCGCCACTGGCAGGTCGGTCCGCCCGGCGAGCAGCACCAGGTTGCCGTACCGCCGGCCGCGCAGCACCGCCGCGTCAGCCACCAGCGCAGCCCGGGGCAGCACCGACCGGACCGTGGCCACCTGGGCGCGGGCGTGCCGCAGCGGCGGACCGTCCGCCACGTTCAGCAGGTAGTGTCCGCCCGGGGTAAGCACCCGCGCCACCTGCGCGGCGAACTCCACCGAGGTCAGGTGCGCCGGGGTACGCGCACCGGCGAACACGTCGGCGACCACCAGGTCGACCGAGGCGTCCCGGGTCGACTCCACCGCCTGCCGGGCGTCGGCCACCCGGACCCGGAGCCGGGCGTCCGCCGGCCAGGGCAGTGCCTGCCGGACCAGCTCCACCAGTGCACCGTCGACCTCCACCGCGCGCTGCGTCGAGCCGGGCCGGGTGACCGCGACGTACCGGGGCAGGGTCAACGCGCCGCCGCCGAGGTGCAGCACCCGCAGCGGGGCCCCCGCCGGGGCGATCAGGTCGATCGCGGCGGCCATCCGCCGGACGTACTCGAACTCCAGGTGCGTCGGATCGGTCAGGTCCACGTGCGACTGCGGCGCCCCGTCGAGCAGCAGGGTGTACGCCCCCGCCCGGTCCGGGTCCGGCACCAGCTCGGCGGTACCGCTGTCCACCTGGGCGACCGTTCGTTCGGTGCCCCGTTTCCGACCCATTGCCGACTACCGCCGTCCGCCCCGACGGACCGTCGAGGTGAGGACCCGGTGCAGCAGCCGGCCGTCGCCGAGCATCGCCCGCAGCCGGCGTTCCAGACCGGCGATCGGGACGAGGTTCTGCGGGGCGCGGGGGTCCTTGTAGGGGCTGGAGGCGAACCGGGGCAGCGTCACCAGTGACAGGTCGGCCAACCCGATCGCCTCCTCGGCGGTCAGGTCGGGGGAGCACTCGACCCGGACGATGCCGGCCCACGGGGCGCCGGTGGACACCGGCAGGCGGAGGTACCACGACCAGCCGCCCCACGACGTACGCAGGGCGAACACCGGGGACCGCTGCCCCGACGCCATCCGGGTCACCACCGAGGTCAGCCGGGCGTCGAGGTACTGCGAGTGCTGGGTCTTGATGTACCCGATGGCGCGGGGCAGCCGGCGGCGGTTACGCAACGGCCCGTCCACCACCAGCAGGTCACCGTCGGTGCGGGCGGCCCCGGAGACCGCCACCTCCAGCTCGGTCAGCGGCCCCTGCACAGCCGCCTGGAGCCGGGCCAGTTCACCGGTACCGCCGACCCGGTGCACCGGGTAGCGGATCTGCCCGGCGACCACGTCCCCGGCCGACGGGCTGGCGGTGAACAGGCCCCGGCCGACCCGGGCACCGGCCAGCGCGGCGGCCCCCCGGCCCAGGTCGCAGCGGACCACCCCGGCGGCGTACGAGGCGGCCACGCCCGGGTACGAGGCGCCGTCCGGTTCCGCCGTCCAGAGGCTCGCGTCGATCCGGCGTACCCCGTCGACGAGTAGCACCACCTCCGGGGCCGGTACCCCCGGCGCCGGGTCGACCGGTCGCCACTCGGCCGCCGGGATCTCCACCGACGGGTCGACCGGGGTGCTGCTCGGGGTGGCCGGGCCACCGCCGGCCGCCTCGAACGAGGCACCGAAGGACGGATCCCAGGAGTCGACGAAGAGCTGCGTCTCGTCGGTCACCGCGTCGGCCTTCCGTTCGCGGCTGCGGGGCTCGCAAGCTCGCTCCTCGCGCTCACAGGCCGGTCCGTTCCACGCGGGCCGTCCGGGCGTCCTTGTGTACCTGGAAACGGACCGGCACCCGCTCGGCCAGCGCGGGCACGTGGGTGACCACGCCGACCATCCGGTCACCCCGGGCGGCCAGGTTTTCCAGGGTGGCCGCCACCACGTCCAGGGTGGCCGCGTCGAGGGTGCCGAACCCCTCGTCGAGCACGATCGACTCCAGGCTCGCCGCCGTGGTGGACATGCCGGCCAACTGCTCGGAGAGCGCCAGCGCCAGGGCCAGCGACGCCTGGAACGTCTCCCCACCGGACAGGGTCCGCACCCCCCGGCGCAGCCCCGCGTCGTGGTGGTCGACGACGAAGAACTCGCCCTTGTCGTGCATCAGCTCGTACTGGCCGCCGGAGAGTTCCCGCAGGATCGTGGACGCCCCGTCGACCAGCAGGTCCAGCGCCTCGGCGAGCAGCCACCGTTCGAAGTTGTTGGCCCGCAGGTGACCGGCGAGGGCCCGGGCGACCCGGGCGGCCCGTTCGTGCTCGCCCCGCTGCTCGTGCAGCCGGTCCGCCTCGGCGCGCCGCTCCACCAGCCGCCGGTGGGCCGAGTCGGCGCGCTCCACCGCGATCGTGGCGGCGCGTACCGGATCGTCGTCGGGGGTGAGCCCGGCGGCGGTGAACAGGCCGGCGATGCGCTCCCGGGCGCTTCCGCTGGCCGTGCGGGACGCGTCGACCGCCGCCGCCCGGACGGTGCGGTCGGCGCGGCGCCGGTCGACGGCGCCGGTGGCCCAGTCGGCGAGGGTCGCCCAGGCGGCGGTCAGGTCGTCCCGGTCGGCGGCGGGCGGGCCGAGCCGGGCCACCCCGTCCCGGGCGGTGTCGAAGGCCCGCCAGGCGGTGCGCAGCCGTTCCTCACTGCTCTCCACGGCGGCGCGGGCCCGGCGGGCGACCTCCCGGGCGGACCGGACGGCCGCCCCGGCGGCCTCCAGTTCGTCGCGGAGCGCCCGGTGGGCGTCCCGTTCCCGGCGCAGCGCCGCCGGGCCGGGGGAGTCGGCGAGCCGGACGGTCAGCGCGCGGAGCTGCTCGTCGAGCTGCTCGCACCGGTTGCGGGCCCGGTCCCGGACCCGCTCGGCGTCCCGGGCGGCCCGGTCCCGCTCGTCGACCTGTCGGGCGGCGGCCTCGGCGGCGGCCCGGGCGGCATGTCCGGCGGCCTCGGCGGCCGGGACCGCCGACCCGGCCGGCAACGGTGGCACCTCGGTCACCGGTCGGGTGCAGACCGGGCAGGCCGCCCCGGCGGTGAGGTGGGCGCGCAGGGCGGCGGCCCGGTCGGTGGCCTGCGCCTCCTGGTAGGCCCGGCGGGCGGCCTCCAACTCGGCGTCGGCGGTGGCCCGGGTGTCCCGCGCGACGGTCAGCGCGGCCTGGGCCGCCGCGTGCGCGGCCTCGGCGCGGCGCAGGGCGTCCCGTGCGGTGTCCGCCTCGGTGGCGAGCCGGTCGGCGTCGGCGTGGGCGCCCAGCAGCAGGCTCACCTCGGCCGGGTCACCGGCGGCGGCCAGTTCGCCCCGGAGTTTCTCCTCCCGTTCCTCGGCCTGGGTGACCGTCGCGTGCGCCTCGGTTGCCGTGGTGCGGGCGTCCGCCACCGCGCGGGCGATCTCACCCACCCCGGCCGGCGGCCGGAGCCGGTCCAGCTCGGCCAGCTCGGCGTCGAGCGCGGCCAGTCCGGCTTCGGCGGCGGCCACCGCCGCCAGGGTCCGCTCCAGTTCCGGTACGGCGGCGTCGACCTCGGCCGCGAGCCGGCGCATCGCCACCACCCCGGCCTCGGCGGCGGCCAGGGCGTCGTCGTCGGCGTCGCGCAGCCGGTCGAGTTCCTGGTCGATGACCCCGAGCCGGGCCTCGGCCTCGGCGGCCCGGGCGGTCGCCTTCTTCTGCACCTCCTCGTAGACACCGAGGCCGAGCAGGTTGACCAGGATCTGCTGCCGGGTGGCGGGTTTGGCGTGCAGGAAGTCCGCGAACTGCCCCTGCGGCAGCACCACACAGCTGGTGAACTGCTCGTACGGCAATCCGACCGCGTCGAGCACGGCCTGTTCCATCTCGGCCGGGGTGCCGGCCAGCACCTCACCCAGGTCGTCCGGGCTCATCCCGGTGTCGAGTTTGGTCACGTCGAAGCCGGTCGGCATGAGCTGGAGCCCCGCGTTACCGGTCTTGACGTTGCCCCGACCGTCCCGGCGGACCACCCGCGTCGCCACGTACCGGTCCCCGGCGGACTCGAAGACCAGCCGGACCCGCGCCTCGGTGGCCGACGGCGCGAGCGCGTTGGCGATGCCCCGACTGCTCGCCCAGCGGGGCACCGTGCCGTAGAGCGCGAAGCAGATCGCGTCCAGCACCGTCGACTTGCCGGAGCCGGTCGGGCCGACCAGCGCGAAGAAGTCCGCGTCGGTGAAGTCGACGGTGGTCTCCTCGCGGAACGCCGCGAAGCCCGCCATGTCCAGCCGCAGTGGACGCATCAGGCGTCCACCTCCTCGATCAGCTCACCGAAGAGCTCGCGTACCCCGTCGTCGGCCTGACCCCGGCTGGCGAGGTAGTCGCCGAACAGGTCGGCGGGGGAGCGGCCGGCCCGCTGGGCGGCCCGGGCCCGGCTGGCCGGGGTGGGCAGCATGGCCGGGTCGACCCGGACCTCCAGGGCCCGGGGGAGCAGGTCCTGCACCTCCTCGCGCAGCCCGGCCCGGGGCGGCTCCCGGACGATCACCCGCAGCCAGGCGTCACCCGGGTCGACGGCGGCCAGCTCGGCGAGGGTGCCCCGGACGGTACGCAGCGGCACCGCCGTCGCGACCGGTACCTCCCGGACCCGGGCGGCGGTGCTGGCGGTCACCTCGACCAGGGTCACCGAGGGGACGTTCTCCTCCTCGCCGAAGTCCACCGCGAGCGGGCTGCCAGAGTAGCGGATCGGGCAGGGACCGTGCACCTTCTGCGACCGGTGCAGGTGACCCAACGCCACGTAGTGCGCGGTGCCCGGGAAGACGGTGGCCGGTACGGCGTAGCCGAGGACGGTGTGCGCCTCGCGTTCCCCGCCGCCGACCGCCGCGCCGACCACGGTCAGGTGCGCGGTGAGCAGGTGTACCCGGTCCGGTTCGGTGAACCCCTCGGCGAGCCGGCCGATCAGGCGGGCCAGGTGGTCGGCGTACGTCTGGTGCGCCTCGGCGGCGGTCAGCTCGTACATCTCCACCGCGCGGACCGCGTACCGCTGGGACAGGAAGGGCAGGGCGACCACCTGCCAGCGCTCCCCGTCGGCGGTGACCCCGTCGACGATGTGCTCGGCGGGGTTGTCCCGGACACTGCCGCGCAGCACGATCCCGGCCGCCTCGGCCCAGGGCCGCAGCGCGTCCAGCGCCGGGCCGTTGTCGTGGTTGCCGCCGATCGCCACCACCGCCGCGCCGCTGCCGCGCAGCGCGGTCAGCGCCCGGGTGACCAGTCGGGTGGCGTCCGGGGTGGGGGCGGCGGTGTCGTAGAGGTCCCCGGCGACGATCACCAGGTCAGGATGCTCGGCGCGGGCGATCTCCACCACCTGGCCGAGGACGCGCTTGTGCTCCTCGTAGCGGGACTGGCCCTTGAGCACCTTGCCGACGTGCCAGTCCGAGGTGTGCAGGATCTTCACGGTGCCGCCTAGAAGGGGATGTCGTCGTCGGCCGGACCGCCGGAGCCGATCACGGCGAACGGGTCGGCCGCCTGGGTGATCGAGCGCAGCGTCTCCGACGGGGCCCGGCCCGCCTCGGAGACCCGGGTGGCCCAGGCCGGGAAGGGGAACTCCAGGCAGAGCGGCACCGGGATGTCCGGCTGGTTGACGAACATGGTGCCCGGCTTGGCGAGCAGGGCGCGCTGCCGTTGGGCGGGAGGGAGGAACCCGTACTCCGGGCGGGACGCCTCGGCCGGGTCGAGCCGGCCCACCACCCGGATCGCCGAGTTGGTGACGATCCGCCGCTCCACCTCGCTGGCGGTCTGCTGGGCGCCGATCAGGATCACCCCGAGGGAACGTCCGCGTTCGGCGATGTCGAGCAGCACCTCCTTGATCGGCGAGGAGCCCTCGCGGGGGGCGTACTTGTTGAGTTCGTCCAGCACGACGAAGAGCAACGGCTTCGCGGTGCCGGCCTTCTCCTTGCGCTCGAACTCGCTCTTGAGTGTCACACCCACCACGAAGCGCTGTGCCCGGTCCGGCAGGTTGTGCAGGTCGACCACGGTGACCTGGGCGCTCTCCGAGGTGTTGATGGAGTGCGGGCGCCGGGTGGCCAGGTCGCCCCGGATCAGCCGGCTGAGGTCCTTCTTGCTGCCGATCAACCGCCGGGCGAACGCGTTGACCGTGCCGAGGCCGACCGCGCTGCCCGCCCAGTCGGCGCGGGTCTCGTCGTCGTTGAGCTGCTCGACGACGTGGTCGACCAGGTCGGGGTACGAGCCGAGCCGGACCCCGTCGATGCTGATCCCGCCGTCGGCGGGCTGGGCGTACCGGGCCAGGTGGGCGGCGACCGAGTGGACCACCATCGTGTACTGCTGGCGCTCGTCGTCGGCGTCGGCGAAGACGTACGGCAGCAGCCGGTCGGCGCAGAACTCGGTGAGCGTCCAGTAGAAGCTGTCCACCCCGGTCATCCGGCTGCTCACGTCCGGGGTGCCGGAGGCGTCGCCGGCCCGGGGCGGGGCGTGGACGCGCACGTCGGGGAAGGCGCCCGCGCTCAGCCCGAGCCGGGCGTACGCGGCGGTGGTGGCCTCGTCCAGCCGGGCGTTGGGGTGGTCGAGGAAGAGCAGGTCCTCGCCCTTGACGTTGAAGATCAGCGCCTTGGCGTTGACCGCGTCGCCGCCGAGCACACCCGAGCGGAACACCGAGTACAGCAGGAAGGTGGCGAAGCTGGTCTTGGTGGCGACCCCGGAGATGCCGGAGATGCTGACGTGGGCGCCCCGGCTGCCGTCGAGGAAGTCGGCGTTGAGGTAGACCGGCACCCCGTCGCGCCCCATGCCCATCGGGATGCGTCGTTCCATCCGGTCGAAGTGCAGGGCGCGGGCGCGGGCGTCCCCGGCGGCCCGGTAGACCACCGCCCCGGGGGTGGGGGGCACGTACAGCTCCGGGTCGACCCGGGTGGTGGTGATCTCGGCGGCCTCCTGCACCTGGGCCGGCAGGGTGCCGTCGGCGATGGCGAAGACGTCGGAGTCGAACTGGGCACCCTCGTGCCGGGCGCGGACCCCGGTGACCACGCCGGCGATGGTGACCGGCTCCCGGTCGGGCAGCTCCCGGTGGGTGACCACCACGTCGTCGAGCTGGAGGTAGCTGTCCGGGGAGACGGCCGTCCAGAAGGTGAGCGGGGTGGCGTCGGCGGTGCCCAGCACCCGGCCGACCCGCTCGCCGGCCCCGTCCGGATCGCCCTCGTGGGCCGGCCCGCCCGGCCCGGTCAGCTCGATCGTCATCGGGTCACCCCGCTCCGGGAGGGGATCAGGTCATGGTGCACGCCCTGCATCCTGCCCGAGCCGTACGACAGGTTGCCACGCGACGCGGCGCAGGACACCAAACCGGTGCGTACCGCTGACCGACCGTGTGTCGGGGGCGACCCGCCGTGACGGGCGCGCGTGGCCCGGATGACGGCGGGACGTTGTGCGAAATTTGTTCATCAATTTATGAACTTAAATTTAAAGACGATGTTCACCGGTGCGTCATGAGCTGCCCGATCGGCATTGTCACGGCATCTCGAAGATCCCCATTCTTATAGACATATGTCTAACGATCGATACGATCGCCATGCTCCGCCCTCCGTGGCGGTCACCCCCGGCCGGTGCTGCTCCGCTCCGCCGGCCGACAGTCCGGTCGGCGCCGCTCCACCCCGCCGGCCGATCGCCCGTCGCCCTCCGGCGGGCCGTCTGTGATGAAGGGATGCTCCATGCGTCGACGTACCGTCCTCGGCGGGTTGGTCACCGCCGCCCTCGTCCTCACCAGCGCGCCACTCGCCGCCTCCGCCGCACCGCCCACCGACGTCCTGACCCGCGCGGTCGGGCAGCTCCGGGCGCACGCCGACCACGCCCGCGTCGGCGCCGAGCAGTCCTTCACCCTCCAGAACGTCCTCACCGACCCGGACGGTACCGAGCACGTCCGGCTGCACCGCTACTACGGCGGCCTGCCGGTGCTCGGCGGCGACCTCGTCGTGCACCTGGGCAAGGGCAACACCTGGCGCGGTACCAGCCAGACCCTCGGCACCACCCCCCGGCTGTCCCGCCAGGCCCGGATCGACGCCGCAGCCGCCGGTACGGTGGCACTGGCCGCCTCCACCGCCACCGACCGCCGGGTGGACGGCAGTCAACTGGTCGTCGACGCGCACAGCGGTACGCCGGCCCTGGCCTACGAGGTGGTCGTCGGCGGGGTGCACGCCGACCAGACCCCCAGCGAGCTGCACGTCCTGGTGGACGCGACCACCGGCGCGGTACGCCGCACCTGGGAGGGCATCCACCGCGACGGGGTGGGCAACACCCTCCACTCCGGGCAGGTGCCGGTGGGTACCACGCTGGCGAGCGGCACCTACCAGCTCAACGACGGCGCCCGGGGCGGACACAAGACGTACGACCTGAACGGTCGCCGCTTCGGTACCGGCACGATCGTCACCTCGACCACCAACGTCTTCGGCGACGGCACCCTGGCCAACCGGGCCACCACCGCCGCCGACGCCCACTTCGGGGCGGCGGTGACCTGGGACTACTACAAGAACGTGCACGGCCGCAACGGCATCCGCAACGACGGGGTCGCCGCGTACAGCCGGGTGCACTACGGCGCCAACTACGTGAACGCGTTCTGGAGCGACAGCTGCTTCTGCATGACCTACGGTGACGGCGACGCCGCGCAGGGCTGGCGTCCGCTGACCTCGCTGGACGTCGCCGGGCACGAGATGACCCACGGGGTCACCAGCAACACCGCCGGCCTGGTCTACAGCGGCGAGTCCGGCGGCCTCAACGAGGCCACCAGCGACATCTTCGGCACCCTGGTCGAGTTCTACGCGGCCAACGCGAACGACCCGGCCGACTACCTGATCGGCGAGGAACTGCGCACCAGCGGGGTGCCGCTGCGCTACATGGACCAGCCGTCCAAGGACGGGTCGTCGAAGGACTGCTGGTACAGCGGCATCGGCAGCATCGACGTGCACTACTCCTCCGGGGTGGGCAACCACTTCTTCTACCTGCTCGCGGTCGGCAGCGGCTCCTCGTCGTACGGCAACAGCCCGACCTGCAACGGCAGCACCGTCACCGGCATCGGCAACGCCAAGGCCGGTGCCATCTGGTACCGCGCGTTGACCCGCTACATGACCTCCAACACCAACTACGCCGGCGCCCGGACCGCCACCCTCTCCGCGGCCACCGACCTCTACGGCGCGGGCAGCACCGAGTACGCCACCGTCGCCGCCGCCTGGTCTGCGGTGGGCGTCAACTGACCCGTCCGGTACCTCTCCGGGGGGTCGGCGTCACGCCGGCCCCCCGGACCCGGTGACTCCCCGTCCCGGTCCGGAACCGCGATTACCGCCCCCGGAGCGGGGCGTTCGCGCGATCCTGGGAGCCGGGTCGGAGGAACCGGGCGAGGGGGAGTACGGGTGCGACTGCCGGACCGTCGGACCACGCTGCTGCTGGTCGTCGCCGCCGTACCCCCGGCGGTCGAGGTGGGGCTCCTGGTCTGGCTCAACCTCCAGGCGGCGGAGGGGCTCGCCCCGCAGGCCAGTGCCGTCTGGCCGTACGACTCGTACCACGACCTGCGGTGGCTGCTGGTCTACCACAGCTCGTGGGCCGGGTTCGTGGTCGAGTTCCTGGTCGTCGCCGTGCTGCGGGTGGTGCTCTCCGTGGCGCTCATCGCATTGGCCTGGCCGGTCGGGACGCACCGTCCCTCGTGGGGGTGGCTGTTCCAGCGCAACACCGTGGTCACCCTGCTCGCCGCACTGATCATCGCGCCGTGGGCGGCGCTCTCGGTGGCCGCCGCCGGCGTCGCCCTCTCCTGGTACCTGCTCGCGTCCCTGCTCCCGCTGCTGGTCCTCGCCCCGTTCCTGCAACGGGCCGTGGTGGTGGCCGACTGGTGGCGGGGGCTGCCGTCGATCGAGCTGACCGGCTGGACCAGCCTGAACTTCGTGCTGCTCACCGTCGCCGGAGCGGCGACCTCCAGCGGCGTCGGCTGGTGGGCGGTGCCGATCGCCGCGCTCGCCGGGGTGGCCAACGGCCTGCTCTGGAAACGGACCGTGTCGGCCGCCCTCCTGCCCCGGCGGATCCTTCTCTACCGGGTGCCGGTCGCTCCGCTGGCCGTCGTGCTGGTCATGGTCAGCCCGGTGGTCGCCCAGGGGGTCATCGGGGTCAACGCGGGTACCCGTGGCGAGTGGCGGCCTCCGGTACTCAGCCAGTCGCTGCCCGCAGACATCGACCGGGCGGTGATCGTCCTCGCCGGCTACGCCTCCCACTACAACGGCCAGCCGGCCGCCGACCCCTTCGTGGAGCGCTTCTCCTACCGGGGACTCGACGGGCAGGGGCGGCCGTTGCCGTACGAACCGCAGGCCACCCAGCAGGCACTGGGCACCAGCGCCGACCTCCTCTCCGCCCACGTCGACGCGCTGCACCGCCGGACCGGGCGGCGGATCGTCCTGCTCGGGCAGAGCGAGGGGGCCATGGTGGCCCGTACCTACCTGGCGAAACGGCCCCGCTCCCCGGTGGACACGGTCCTGCTGTTCAGTCCGCTGGTCCGGGCCGGGCGTACCTACTACCCGCCGCCGGACCAGCAGACCGGCTGGGGTGTCGCGGCCGGATGGCTGCTCCGGGGGATCTTCGGGTTGGCGAACCTGACCAAGCCGGTGAAGGACGACCCGGACGGGCCGTTCGTCCGCTCGATCCTGGACAACGCGCCGTTCTACCGCAACCAGACGCTCTGCCCGGTACCGGGCGTGGTGATGGTGGCGTTCGTGCCGACGGTCACCGCCGCCGAGTCGCCCCCCGGCGAGTACGCGGACATCCCGGTCTTCCAGCTCCCGGCCTTCCACGGCGGGATCATCGGCCGGGCGGTCGCCCAGCGTCGGCTGGTGGAGATCCTGCGGGGCGTCGCCGTCGAGGACCGCCGGGCGGAGTACGCCCCGTTGCAGCGGCTCGCCGCCGCCTGGCAGGCGCCGCCGCTGGCGCTCTCCCTCAACCCGGTGTGGCGCGATCCCACCGGCCCCGATCCGGCCCGGACCGGCAAGGTGTGTGAGACCAGCCGATCACCCCGGTAGCCGTGGCCAGAGCCGCCCGTGCCGGACCAGGATCAGGACGGCGCCGGCCTCCAGGCCGATCGCGAGCAGGGCGCGCAGCGGCTCGTAGGGCAGGAAGAGCAGGTCGACGACGATGCTGACGCCGACCACGCCGCTGCCGAGCGGTGCCGTCCACCGGCGGTCCGTCATGATCATCAGGCTGGCTGCCGTGGTGATCGCCGCGATCACCAGGTGCAGGGCGATCCAGCCACTGGTGTGCAGGTGGTGGATGCCCCTTTCGGTGATCAGGACGTACGGCTCCGAGGCGAGCCTGCCGAGGCCGGCGAGCAGGTCGAGCAGACCGGCGAGGCCGACCAGGCTGCCGGCGAGCAGGGCGGGACGTCCCGGTGCCCGGCCACCGTCCCGCACCGCCGCCATCGGGCCCCTCCTGTCGCCTGGTCCGGTCGGTACCCCGACGGGCCGGACCGGCCGTACCCGTCGACGGGCCGGACCGGCCGTTCCCCGGCCGCCTCTGGCCAGGCTATGTGCGGTCGCCGGTACGCGGTGGGTGTTCCGCTGCCTCCGAGGGAGCCGGCGGGCCGGCGCCGACCAGCCCCGATGCTGACCGGCCGGCACCAACCGGCCGGACCCGGCCTTCCGGGCGACCCGGGGATAGGGGAAAACGCCGAGTGACTGGGGTTGTCGCGCGGAGTGGTGTAAACCAGTCTGGTGGCGTCAATCCCGCTCCGTGGCTTTCTGCTACTTCCGTGGCTTTTGTCGGGGCTGGTCGGTCGGTAGGAGGAGAACCCATGTCGCAGCGGACGTCGGTGCCCCAGCGGGGTGTCGTCGCAGCGCTGCTGCTGTTGATGGTCCTGGGTACCACCGGGATCCAGGCGCTCTGCCACCCGCACGGCGGACCCGACCACGGTCACCACCATGTGCACGAGCACCAGCAGCTCGGACACCGCTACCTGGCGGTCCTCCACCTGGCGGGGCCGGGGGCGGACCGCCTGCACTGCCCGGCCGACGGGCCCTCGGGCCACCCCGACGCACGGTCCGGCGCCGCGTCGGCCGCGCACCCGGAAACCCCGTCGGACCACCAGGCCCCGTCGGCGGGCAACGTCGCCGGCCCCGGCCGGTCGGTCGCGCCGGCGCCACCATCGTGCTGCGCGGAGATCCCGATCCTCGTGGCCGCCGGTGCGCCACCCGCCACCGATCTGGTGTCACCGGCTGTCGTCGACCCGGCACCGGCCACCCCGCCCGACGGTACCGGCCGGTACGGGCAGCCTGCCGGTACCGCACCGCCCCCCGCCCTCGGCCTACGTCTGGCACAGCTCTCTGTCTCGCGGAGATGACGGTCCCCGCCCGGTGAGCCTCGGCGCCCCGCCGAAGCGCTCCACCGCGCTGTCCGCCATCACCCGACGCCTGTCACAGAGAGACCACCAACCATGAATCTCGTCCGTACCGCCCTGCCCGGCATCGCCCACCGCGCCACGCTCCAGCCGGCCCTGGCCGCACCGAGCCTGCTCGAACTGGTCGGCAACACGCCGCTGCTGTGGATGCCCGAACTCAGCGGCGCGAGCAACGCCGGTTTCTGGGCCAAACTGGAGGGACACAACCCGGGCGGGATCAAGGACCGACCCGGCCTGCACCTGCTGCGCCGTGCCCGGGAACGGGGCGAACTCGCCCCGGGGGCCCCGGTCGTCGAGTCGACCTCCGGCACCCTCGGGCTCGGTCTGGCCCTGGCCGGCATGATCTACGGTCACCCGGTCACCCTGGTCACCGACCCCGGCATGGAGCCGTCGATGCGGTACCTGCTCAGCGCGTACGGCGCCCGGGTGGACGTGGTCGAGCGACCCCACCCCACCGGGGGCTGGCAGCAGGCCCGCCGGGACCGGGTCGCCGAACTCGTCGCGGCCCGACCCGGCGCGTTCTGCCCGGACCAGTACCACAACCCGGACAACGTCGGCGCGTACCGGGAACTGGGCCTGGAACTGACCGCCCAGCTCGACCGGATCGACGTTCTGGTGTGCAGTGTCGGTACCGGCGGCCACAGCGCCGGCATCTCCCGGGTGCTGCGCCCGTTCCACCCGGACATGCGGCTGGTCGGCGTGGACACCGTCGGGTCGACGATCTTCGGTCAGCCGGCCCGACCGAGGTTGATGCGCGGTCTCGGCAGCAGCATCTACCCCCGCAACGTCGACTACGACGCCTTCGCCGAGGTGCACTGGGTCGCCCCGGCGGAGTCGGTCTGGGCGAGCCGCCGGCTCGCCAGCGGCCGGTACGTCACCGGCGGCTGGAGCGTCGGGGCGGTGGCACTGGTCGCCTCCTGGCTGGCCCGGACGATGCCGGCCGACACCCGGATCGTGGCGGTCTTCCCCGACGGGCCGCAGCGGTACGCCGAGACCGTCTTCAACGACACCTACTGCCGGCAGCACGATCTGCTGGACCGTCCCCCGGCCGGCGCGCCGGAGGAGGTCGACCACCCGACCGAGCGGGAGGTCGTCCGGTGGACCCGCTGCGCCAACGTGCTGGACCCGACTGCGGTCCCCGCGCAGGGAACGGAGAGCCGGGCGGCGAGCGGCGGGGTACCGGCATGACGGCCACCATCCGCCAGTTCCGGTCGTTCAACCGGCCGGTCCAGCTCCTGCTGGTCAATCAGCTCACCATCAACGTCGGCTTCTACATGCTGATGCCCTACCTGGCCGGCTACCTCTCCGGCGAGCTGGCGCTGGCCGCCTGGACGGTCGGCCTGATCCTCGGCGTGCGCAACCTCAGCCAGCAGGGGGTCTTCCTGATCGGCGGCAGCCTCGCCGACCGGCTCGGCTACAAGCCGATGATCCTCGCCGGCCTGGCTCTGCGGGTGGTCGGGTTCGCCCTGCTGGGCTTCGTCGAGTCGGTGCCGGCGCTGATCCTGGCGTCCGCGTTGACCGGGCTGGCCGGGGCCCTGTTCAACCCGGCGGTCCGCGCGTACGTCGCCGCGGAGGCCGGCGAGCGCAAGGTCGACGCGTTCGCCGCGTTCAACGTGTTCTACCAGGCGGGCATCCTGCTCGGGCCGCTGGTCGGGCTGGCCCTGCTCGGTGCGGCCTTCCGCTGGGTGTGCCTGGTCGCCGCCGCGCTCTTCGCGCTGCTGCTGGTGCTCCAGGCGCGGGCCCTGCCGGACCGCCGGGCGGTCACCGACCGGCCCGCGCAGAACGTGCTCGCCGACTGGCGGGAGGTGCTGGCCCACCGCCCGTTCCTGCTCTTCTCGCTGGCCATGATCGGTTCGTACGTGCTCAACTTCCAGGTGTACCTGGGACTGCCGATCGAGGTACGCCGGGCGACCGGCGGCGAGGCCGGGATCGCCGTGCTCTTCGCCGTGTCCGGCCTGCTGACCATCGCCGGGCAGGTCCGGTTGACCGCCTGGGTGAAGGCCCGGTGGACCCCCGGGCAGGCCATCACCCGGGGGCTGGTGGTGATGGCGTCGGCGTTCGTGCCGTTGGTTCTCGCCGCCGGTACCCGTCCCGGCGCCGGGCGGGACGGCTGGTTCGGGTACGCCCTCGCGCTCACGCCCACCCTGGCCAGTGCCCTGCTGCTCACCCTGGCGACGATGATCGTCTACCCGTTCGAGATGGCCACCATCGTCGACCTCGCCGGTACGGGCATGGTCGGCACCTACTACGGCCTCTACAGCACGCTCTCCGGGATCGGCGTGGCCGTCGGCAACCTGCTCACCGGGCTGGCCATCGACGTCGGGCGGGACCTGGGTGTGCCCGCGTTGCCCTGGGTGGCCCTGGCGGTCACCGGGCTCGGCTGCGCGGGGGCGGTCGCGGTGCTCGCCCGCCGGGGACAGTTGGTGAACGACCGTCCCCCCGGCACCCCGGCACCGGTGGCCGCCCGGGCGGGCGGCTGACCGCAGGCGGATGTCCCCGGTCGCGGTGTACGTCGTGGCCGGGGACAGCGCCGCGTGCGGTCAGTCCGTCCGGGCGTACCGCAGCAGCAGCGTGCCGTCGGCGGCGGCGAGCGTGTGCCGCAGCCGCATGGTGCGTGGCAGGCTCGGCGGGCCGGCGGTGATCCGGCCGGCGCCCGCCCCGGCGAGCAGCGGCGCCACGGTCAGGCAGACCTCGTCGACCAGGTCGGCGGCGGTGAGCGCGCCGAACAGGTACGGGCCGCCCTCGCAGAGCACCTGGTGCAGGCCCCGGCGGCGCAGTTCGCCCAGCCCGGCGACGAGATCCACCCGGTCGGCGCCGACGCGCAGCAGGTCGGCGACGTCGGTCAGCCCGGGGGGTGCGGTCGCCGCGTCGTGGGTGAGGACCAACGGCCGTACCGGGGCGTCCGCGAACGCCGCGAGCGCCGGGTCGAGGTCCAGGGAACCGGAGACGACCACCAGGGTGGGGTGCTCGGGCAGGCCGTGCTCCTGCCGCCAGGCCCGTCGTCGGGCGTCCAGGCGCAGCGCCCGGTACCCCTCGTGGCGGAGCGTGCCGGCGGCCACCAGCAGTGCGTCGCAGAGCATCCGCAGGGTGCCGAAGACCCGCTTGTCCGGCCCACCGGAGAGCCCGGCCGAGTAGCCGTCCACGCTGACCGCGCCGTCGATGCTGGTCACGAAGTTGACCCGCAGGCGGGGCCGCCCGACGCGGGGGTAGCAGTCGACGATGGCCGCGTCGTCCAGCGGCTCCCCGCTGCTGGCCGGCCAGACCCGGGTGATCGCGGCGGGCTGGTCGGTGGGGTGCCGGGGGCGGTCGGCTCCGGTCATTCGCCGGCCGGCCCGGTGACCGGGGGCGTGGGTCCGGGCGTGCGGTGCTGGCAGTCGCACCAGTTCCGGCCCGGGCAGTCCTCGTGCCGCCGCTCCCGGCACGCTCGGCAGATCATCCTCGCAGCCTAAGCCGCCCGGAGCCGGTCGGCTGCGGGTGCGTGGGTACTTTCGCCGTCCGGTACGCAGGTCGCCATCAACCGGTAACGAAATGGGAACGCTCCCAAGGGCCTATTGACACTCCGATGCCTCCCGGGCACGCTCGTGGGAGCGCTCCCGGGATGTGGTGGCGTAGATCACCGAAGGGCCCCTCGGATCACCGCGGCAACGCCGGTTCCGACCTTCGTGATCAGCACGAACCCGGGTCCCCACGGAGCGCACCGCACCCCCACCACACATGCAAACCGACCTGAGAGGGGTCAGGATGAGCGTCACGCTCCGCCGTCGGCGGTTCGCGGCCATCGCGCTCGCTTCCGTCGCGGTGCTCGCCGTGGGCGCCTGTGGCGACAGCTCCGATTCGAAGGACTCCGGCAACGCCGACGAGCCGATCACGCTCGTCGTCGACGTCTTCGGCGACCAGGGCTTCGGCTACGAGGAGCTCTACAAGCAGTACGAGGCCGAGCACCCGAACGTCAAGATCCAGGAGCGGGGCAAGGGCCTCGGTCTCGGTGACCACAACACCCGGCTGACCCAGCAGATCACCGCCGGGTCCGGGGCCGGTGACGTCGTCGCCCTCGAAGAGGGCACGATCGTGCAGTTCTACGCGCAGGCCGACAAGTTCGTGAACCTCGCCGACCACGGCGCGAACGACCTCAAGGGCAACTTCCTGCCGTGGAAGTGGGAGCAGGGCACCACCCCGGACGGCAAGGTGATCGGCCTCGGCACCGACGTCGGCTCGATGGCCCTGTGCTACCGCAGCGACCTGTTCAAGGCCGCCGGACTGCCCACCGACCGCGAGCAGGTCGGCGCCCTCTGGCCCACCTGGGACGCCTTCATCGAGACCGGCCAGAAGTTCGCCACGGCCGACAAGAAGAACAAGTTCGTCGACTCGGCGACCAACTTCTTCAACGTCGTGCTGATGCAGACCGCTGGCCAGGGCAGCGGCTACACCTACTACGACAAGAGCAACAAGCTGGTCATCGACAGCAACCCGGACGTCAAGGCCGCCTACGACCTGACCACCAAGATGATCGCGGCCGGCCTGTCGAACAACCTCCAGTCGTTCTCCAACGAGTGGAACGCCGGCTTCAAGAACGGCACCTTCGCCACCATCGCCTGCCCCGCCTGGATGACCGGTGTCATCAAGGGCCAGGCCGGCGACTCGGCGGCCGGCAAGTGGGACGTCGCCAAGGCGCCGGGCAACGGCGGTAACTGGGGCGGTTCCTTCCTCGCCGTGCCGAAGTCGAGCAAGCACGCCAAGGAGGCCGCCGAGCTGGTCAAGTTCCTGACCAGCGCCAAGGGCCAGGTCGAGGCGTTCAAGAAGGTCGGTAACCTGCCGTCCTCGCCGCAGGCGCTGGCCGACCCGGCGGTGGCCGACTCCACCAACGACTACTTCAGCAAGGCCCCGGTCGGCAAGATCTTCGCCGCCGGTGCCAGCGAGCTGAAGCCGGTCTACCTGGGCCCGAAGAACAACGCGGTGCGTACCGCCGTGGAGAACACCCTCCGCGCCGTCGAGCAGGGCAAGTCCGCCGACGAGCAGTGGCAGGCAGCGCTGAAGAACGGTGCCGCAGCCGGCAAGTGACCCGGCCGTGACACCACCGGAGCCCGTGGGGCGCCCCGCCGGCCGTCCCTGCTCCGTCCTCCTCGCCCC
>NZ_WVUH01000105.1 GCF_017614955.1 Micromonospora echinofusca | reverse complement strand
GTGCTGCGCCCGCCCCCGCCACCCGACGGGCTCGACCTCTCCACCGGAGGACCGGACCGCCGGCTCCTCCCGCCGGTCGCGCCGCACCTGGCCGCCCTCGCCGCCCGGGCCGACACCCCGACCGGGTACGCCCGGGCCGCCGTCCTGCCCGCACTCGCCGACGCCGCCCGGGAACGGCTCACCGCCGACGGCGTACCGGCCACCGCGCTGACCCTCACCGCCGGCGCGCTCGACGGCATCGAACGCCTGCTCACCGCCCACCTGCGCCCCGGTGACCCGGTCGGCGTGGAGGACCCCGGCTGGCCCAACCTGCTCGACCTGGTCGCCGCCCTCGGGCTGCGGCCGATGGCCGTACCGGTCGACGACGACGGCCCCACCGAGACCGGCGTACGCGCGGCCCTCGCCGCCGGGATCCGGGCGCTGATCGTGACCAGCCGGGCGCAGAACCCGACCGGCGCCGCCGTGTCGGCTGCCCGGGCCGGCGCGCTGCGTACCCTGCTCGCCGGTCACCCCCACCTGCTGCTGATCGAGGACGACCACGCCGCCGAACTGGCCGCCGTACCCCTGCACCCGCTCGTCGGGGTGACCCCCACCTGGGCCTTCGTCCGCTCGACGAGCAAACCTTTCGGCCCAGACCTGCGGTTGGCCGTGCTCAGCGGCGACGAGGCGACGGTCGGCCGGGTCGCCGGTCGGATGCGGCTCGGCACCGGCTGGATCTCCACCGTCCTCCAGGAACTGGTGCTGCGGCTCTGGCAGGACCGGGCCACCACCGACCTGCTCGACCGGGCCCGCACCGACTACGACGGTCGACGGCAGGCACTGCTGGCCGCGTTCGCCGGGTACGGGATCACCGGACACGGCCGGACCGGCATCAACGTCTGGGTGCCGGTACCCGACGAGACCCGGGCGGTCACCTCGCTGCGGGACGCCGGGTACGCCGTGTCACCCGGTGTCCTGCACCGGCTGGACGCCCCACCCGGGATCCGGATCACCGTCAGCCGGCTCGACCCGCCCGGGATCGCCCCGCTCGCCGCAGCGGTGGCCCGCGCCGTCGGCCCCGCCATCCCCGACACCTTCAAAATGTAGGCGAGGGGAGGTAAGGAAGGGCCCCCGGTTAACGCTTTCGGTAGAGGAAGGGCCCCTTGTTAACACCCGGACCGGGTTGACGCGGAACACCCGGATCGGGTGACGCGGAAGGCGCCGGGCCGGGTGACGCGGAAGGCGCCGGGCCGGGTGACGCGGAAGGCGCCGGCCGGGTTACTGCGGAACGCGCCGGACCGGGTTACCCGCGTGGGCGGTGGGTCTGCGGGTAGAAAGATCGCCATGACCGACAAGACCGACACCGCCCCCGGTGCGCAGCAGTTCATCCCGCCGGACGCGGACTCCCTCGACGCGCTGCGCGCCGCCGCTGCCGGCTGCCGTGGCTGTGAACTGCACGGACCCGCCTCGCAGACCGTCTTCGGTCGCGGTGACGCACACGCCCGGCTGGTCTTCGTCGGTGAGCAGCCGGGCGACATGGAGGACCAGAAGGGGCTGCCGTTCGTCGGCCCGGCCGGCCGGTTGCTGCGCAGGGCGGTCGACGACGCCGGTCTCGACCCCGCACACATCTACCTCACCAACGCCGTCAAGCACTTCCGTTTCGAACTGCGCGGCAAGCGCCGGATCCACCAGACGCCCGACCGGGTGCACATCGTCGCCTGCCGGCCCTGGCTGGTCGCCGAATTCGCCCAGCTCCACCCGGAGATCGTGGTGGTACTCGGGGCGACCGCGGCCAAGGCGCTGCTCGGCCCGACCTTCCGGGTCACCCGGTCGCGGGGTGAGCTGATGCCGTGGCCCGCCTCCGCCCAGCACCCCGAGGACTTCACCCGCGTCCCGGTCGATGCCGCCGGCAAACGCGCCGACGCCCCGCCCGCCCGGCTGCTCGCCACGATCCACCCGTCCGCCGTGCTCCGCGCCGACGACCAGGACAAGGCGTACGAAGGGCTGGTCGCCGATCTCACCGTGGTGGCCCGGGCCCTGAAGTGATCACGGGTCGAGGTTGTTAAGTAGGGGCCCTTCCTATACCGAAAGCGTTAAGCGGGGGCCCTTCCTTACCGCCCGGCGGTGTCACACTGGCCGGCATGGAGCAGCATCTCTACGAACCGGTGCACGAGGAGTTCCGGGACCTCTGCCGGGAGTTCCTGGCCCGGGAGGCGGTACCGCACCACGACCGGTGGGAGGCCGACGGGATCGTCGACCGCGCCGTCTGGCGGGCCGCCGGGGCCGCCGGCCTGCTCGGTACGGACGTCGACGAGGCGTACGGCGGGGGCGGGCAGCGGGACTTCCGGTTCAACGCGGTACTGGTCGAGGAGATCGTCGCCAGCGGTTGTTCCGGGCTCGGGTTCGGCCTGCACAACGACGTGGTGGCGCCGTACCTGACCGATCTGACCACCGAGGAGCAGCGGGCCCGCTGGCTGCCCGGCTTCTGCTCCGGGGAGCTGGTCACCGCGATCGCGATGAGCGAGCCGGGCGCCGGTTCCGACCTGGCCGGGGTACGCACCAGCGCGGTCCGGGACGGCGACGAGTGGGTGCTCAACGGCCAGAAGACCTTCATCACCAACGGCGAACTGGCCGATCTCGTCCTGGTGGTGGCCAAGACCGCCCCGGAACAGGGTGCCCACGGGGTGAGCCTGATCGCGGTGCAGACCGGTACCCCGGGCTTCACCCGGGGGCGGCGGCTGGCCAAGGTCGGCCTGAAGGCCAACGACACCGCCGAGCTGTTCTTCGACGACTGCCGGGTGCCGGTGGGGAACCTGGTCGGGGTGGAGAACCAGGGGTTCTACCACCTGATGGGCAACCTGCCCCGGGAACGGCTGAGCATCGCCGTCTCGGCGGTGGCCGCCGCGGAGCGGCTGCTCGCGGTGACCCTCGACTACGCCCGCAGCCGGGAGGCGTTCGGTCGACCGGTCGGCTCCTTCCAGCACAACCGTTTCCTGCTGGCCGAGCTGGACACCGAGGTGACCATCGCCCGCACCTTCGTCAACCACTGTGTGGCCGAGTACAACGCCGGCCGGCTGTCGGTGACCGACGCGGCCAAGGCGAAGTGGTGGACCACCGAGTTGCAGAACCGGGTCGCCGACCGGTGCGTGCAGCTGCACGGCGGGTACGGCTACATGCTGGAGTACCCGGTGGCCCGGGCCTGGCTGGACGGGCGGGTGCAGACCATCTACGGCGGTACCACCGAGATCATGAAGGAGATCATCGGTCGGGGGCTGGGCCTCTGACGCCATCCGGGCGATCCGAGAGCCGCGTCACCGCCCGGGAAACAGGGGTGCCCCGGGGTGCCCCCGGTAGGCGAGGATGGACCCTCTCCCGTCCCTTTCCCCAGGAGCCCGGATGGCCACCGATCTGACCACGCCGGCCGGTGCCCGGCTCGACGTCGCGCCGATCCAGCGGCGTACGCTGCGCCTGCTCTTCGTCACCCAGATCATCGGTGGCATCGGTCTCACCATCGGGGTCACGGTGGGCGCGCTGCTGGCCACCCGGATCGCGGGTACCGCGGTCTCCGGCCTGGCCAGCAGCGCCGCCGTGGTCGGCGGGGCGCTGCTGGCGGTACCGGTCACCCGGATCATGGCCCGGCACGGCCGACGGCCCGGTCTGGTGCTGGCGTACCTGGCCGGCGCGCTCGGCGGGGTGCTGGTGGTCCTCGCCGCCACGGCCGACGTGGTGTGGCTGCTCTTCCTCGGCATGGCCCTCTTCGGCGGGGGGACCGCCGCCAACCTCCAGGCCCGGTACACCGCGGTCGACCTGGCCGAGCCGGCCCACCGGGGTCGTCAGCTCTCCCTGGTGGTCTGGGCGACCACGATCGGCGCGGTGGCCGCGCCCAACTTCGCCACCCTGGCCGACGAGGTGACCAGCGGGATCGGTCTGCCGCCGTTGGCCGGGCCGTTCGCGTTCAGCACCGTCGCGTTCCTGCTCGCGGCCACCGCGATCTTCCTGCTGCTCCGGCCCGATCCGCTGCTCACCGCGCGTCGGCTGGTCGCGCCGACGGTCGAGGATCCGGCCGACGCCGACGCCGACGCCGACGCCGACGCCGCTGCCGGGTCGGCGCCCGACGGGGTACGCAAGCCCGGGCGGGACGGGATGCTCGCCGCGTTGCGGGTGGTGCTGGCCCGGCCGGCGGCCCGGCTCGGCATCGCCGCCGTGGCGGTGGGCCACCTGGTGATGGTCGCGGTGATGGCGATGACCCCGGTGCACCTGGGCGAGTCGCACGGCGACGCCGACGTGCTCAAGGTGGTCGGGATCGTGCTCAGCCTGCACATCGCCGGCATGTACGCGCTCTCCCCGGTGGTCGGCTGGCTGACCGACCGGTACGGCCGGCGCCCGGTGGTGCTCGGTGGGGTCGCGGTCCTGCTGGCCGCCTGCGCGGTCTCCGGCACCGCCGGGTACGACACCGTCCGGCTCTCGGTCGGTCTGGTGCTGCTGGGGCTGGGCTGGTCCGGGACGATGGTGGCCGGCTCGACCCTGCTGTCGGAGTCGGTACCGGTCGAGGTGCGCCCCACCGTGCAGGGGTTGTCCGACCTGACCATGGGCCTGGCCGGTGCCTCCGCCGGGGCGCTCAGCGGGTTCGTCGTGGAGTACGCCGGTTACCCGGTGCTGAACCTGCTCGCCGCGCTCGCCGTGGTACCCCTGGTGGCGCTAGCGTTGCGGCCGGTGCCGGCGGGACAGGTTCCGGCCGCCGGGTGACGAGGGAGGACGCACGGTGCGGTTGACCGACTTCTGGCAGCGGCTGGAGGAGGCGTTCGGACCGGGGTACGCGGTCAGCGTCGCCAGCGACCAGGTGCTCGCGCAGCTCGGTGGACGGACCGTCGAGCAGGCGCTCGCCGCGGGTGAGGAGACGCACGTGGTGTGGCGGGCCGTGTGCGCGGCGTACCCGGACCGGGTGCCGACCCGACTGCGCTGAGCTGCGGTTTCCTGCGTTGCGCGTGTCGCTTTCGCTGTCGTACACCTGTTCGGCTATTGTCCACAGCGGGGCACTCGTCCACAGGTCAGGGCCGGCCGGCTGGTTTTCTGTCGGACCCAGCGCCTAGCGTGTCCCGCGTGACTAGAAGCTCAGCAAAGACGCCGGCGAAGGCAGGGGTGGCAACCATGGCGGCAGCGCCTGACCGGGAGAAGGCACTCGACCTCGCTCTCGCGCAGATCGACAAGCAGTTCGGCAAGGGCTCGGTGATGCGGCTGGGTGAGCGGCCGGTCATCCAGACCGCCGTCATCCCGACCGGCTCCATCGCGCTCGACGTGGCGCTCGGCGTGGGCGGTCTGCCCCGGGGCCGGGTCGTCGAGATCTACGGGCCGGAGTCCAGCGGTAAGACCACCGTGGCCCTGCACGCGGTGGCCAACGCGCAGCGGGCCGGCGGGATCGCCGGCTTCATCGACGCGGAGCACGCGCTCGACCCGGAGTACGCCAAGGCGCTCGGCGTGGACACCGACGCGCTGTTGGTCTCCCAGCCGGACACCGGCGAGCAGGCCTTGGAGATCGCGGACATGCTGGTCCGCTCCGGTGCGCTCGACATCATCGTGATCGACTCGGTGGCCGCCCTGGTGCCCCGGGCCGAGATCGAGGGCGAGATGGGTGACAGTCACGTCGGTCTCCAGGCCCGGCTGATGAGCCAGGCGCTGCGGAAGATCACCGGTGTGCTCAACAACACCGGGACGACCGCGATCTTCATCAACCAGCTCCGCGAGAAGATCGGCGTGATGTTCGGCAGCCCGGAGACCACGACCGGTGGTCGGGCGCTGAAGTTCTACGCCTCGGTCCGGCTGGACGTCCGGCGCATCGAGAGCCTCAAGGACGGCACCGACGTGGTCGGTAACCGGACCCGGGTCAAGGTCGTGAAGAACAAGGTCGCCGCGCCGTTCAAGCAGGCCGAGTTCGACATCATGTACGGCAAGGGCATCTCCCGCGAGGGGTCGCTGATCGACGTCGGTGTGGAGCAGGCGATCATCCGCAAGTCCGGCGCCTGGTACACCTACGAGGGCGACCAGCTGGGCCAGGGCAAGGAGAAGGCCCGCGAGTTCCTCCGGGAGAACCCGGACGTGGCGGCCGAGATCGAGAAGAAGATCCTGGAGAAGCTCGGCGTGGGTGTGGGTGCCGGCGACGCTGCCGGTGGCCCTGAGCTGCCGCCGGTCGACTTCTGACCGGTCGCACGACGGTGGTGGGTCGACGGGGTGCCCGCACGGGGCGGGGCTGGGATGCTTCGCCACCCGCTGCGGGTGGCACCGGCGCGCGTCGGTCCCGACGGAGCGCCGACCGAACGACGTCCGGCGAGACGACGTCGGACGGGACGACGTCGGACGGGACCGGGGCGGTAGCCGCCAGCCGGGGCCGGCGTCCGGGCGGTGCCGACGGGGCGGTGTTCGACGGGGTGGCCCCGGGGGCACCGGTGGCGTCCCCCCGGGACGAGGCGGAGGCGGCCCGGGAGATCTGCCTGCGGCAGCTCGCGGTCCGACCGCGTACCCGTGCCGAGCTGGCAGCCGCGTTGGCCCGACGGGGGATCTCCGAGGAGGTCGCCGCGCAGGTCCTCGACCGTTACGACGAGGTCGGCATCATCGACGACGCCGCCTTTGCCCGGGCCTGGGTGACCAGCCGGCACACCGGCCGGGGGCTGGCCCGCCGGGCGCTCGCCAACGAGCTGCGCCGACGGGGGGTCGACGGGGAGGTCGCCAGCGAGGCCCTCGGTGAGCTGGACGAAGAGACCGAGGCGGAGACCGCCCGGGCGCTGGTCGACCGTAAGCTCCGCAGTGCCCGGGGGGAGCCGGACGCGGTCTTCCGTCGCTTGGTGGCCATGCTGGCCCGCAAGGGTTACCCGCCCGGGGTGGCCATCCGGGCGGTACGGGACGCGCTTGCGGCGCAGAGCGCCGAGGCGGCCGAGTTCGCCGCCCAGATCGACGCGGACGCGTTGGCGGACGCCGAGGGGGAGCCGCCGGAGCGGTAGCGACGCCGCCCCGATCCGGGGTGCTGTGCCGGCCTCGCGGCGCGGCCTCCACCGTGCGGCGGGGGCGCTGTCCCGGCCCCGCGGTACGGTCCCTGCCACGCGGCTGTTCGGCGGGTCGTCGCTCGACGCGGACCATTTCTGGTCGTCTGCGAAGTTTTCCGGCACCCTGGGTGAGGGAGCGTTGGCGGTGTGTTTCCACCCCTATTCGATCATGAGTTCTTGACCGAACGGCCCCCGCGACCTAGCCTCGCCATACAGGCTGAATTTGCCCGACCATTGCAGGCTAAGCACACAACATAGATCGCATAACAGTACGGCAACACTTTGGCCAGCTCAGTGGCCCTTGGCGTGAGCCCGGACAGGCCGGTCCGTTGTTCACGTGACAACTGCACCCGGCTGCGGGTGACGTCCTCGACGTCGCCTGCGGGCACCTACCCACGGCCAGCCGCCTTGGTCGGGCGACTACAGCCGCAGGGCGCGCTTCGGCGCGGATGGTGGAGGGGAGGCGCCCATGACCGGGTGGGTCGACATCAGTAACGGTGCATGGCCGGGTGGGGTAACGGCATGAGCGCGTTCGATGTGGCGATGCTCGCGGTGGTGGTCCTGCTGGCGGTCGTCGTCGTCGGAGCGGTCGTCGTCGGCGCGCGGACGCTACGGCAGATCCGCACCATGCCGAGTGCCCCGCTGCCCGAGGACCCGGCCTTCATCGCCGAGAAGGACCGGCAGGAGCAGTCCCTGGCGGCGCTGCGGTCCGCAGCCGACGAGGCGAACTCCACGGTCGACGTGGCGAAGTCCGCCGCCGCTGCGGCGCGGGCCGAGGCGGCTGCCGCCAAAGCGGAGGCGAACGCGGCCCGGGCTGAGGCCAAGCGGGTACTGGAGGCCGCCCGGGTCGAGGCGGACACCGTCCTGGAACGGGCGCACCGGCAGGCCGAGGCGGACGCCGAGGAGGTCCGGGCCGCCGCCCGGCGCAGCGGGGAACGGGAGGTGGCGCTACTCGCGTCCACCACCCGGGAACAGGCCGTCGAGGTGGAGCGGCGGGCCCAGCGGATGGACGAGCGGGAACGGCTGCACACCGAGGAGGTCGAGCGGCTCGCCGAGCGGGAGCGGCAGCTGACCGCCGCGAACGCCGCGCTGGCCGCCCGCGAGGCGGCCCTGGCCGAGCGGGAGACGGCGCTGGCCGAGGCGGAGCAGCAGCGCCGCCGCGAGCTGGAGCGGATCGCCGGGCTGACCGCCGACGCCGCCCGCAGCGAACTGATCGAGTCGATCGAGACCCAGGCCAAGCGGGAGGCCGCGCTGCTGGTCCGGGACATCGAGTCGGACGCCCGGGAGACCGCCGACCAGCGGGCCCGGCACATCGTGGTGGACGCCATCCAGCGGGTCGCCAGCGAGCAGACCGCCGAGAGCGTGGTCAGCGTGCTGCACCTGCCCGGGGACGAGATGAAGGGCCGGATCATCGGCCGGGAGGGGCGCAACATCCGCGCCTTCGAGTCGGTCACCGGGGTCAACCTGATCATCGACGACACGCCGGAGGCGGTACTGCTCTCCTGCTTCGACCCGGTCCGCCGCGAGGTCGGTCGGCTCACCCTGGAGAAGCTGGTCCTCGACGGGCGCATCCACCCGCACCGGATCGAGGAGGTCTACGACCTCGCCCGGCAGGAGGTGGAGCAGCTCTGCCAGCGCGCGGCGGAGGACGCGCTGGTCGAGGTCGGGATCACCGAGATCCACCCCGAGCTGGTCAGCCTGCTCGGTAGGCTGCGGTACCGGACGTCGTACGGCCAGAACGTGCTCAAGCACCTCGTGGAGACCGCCCACATCGCCGGGATCATGGCCGCCGAGCTGCGGCTGGACGCGCCGACCATCAAGCGGTGCGCGTTCCTGCACGACATCGGCAAGGCGCTCACCCACGAGGTGGAGGGCAGCCACGCGATCATCGGCGCCGACCTGGCCCGCAAGTACGGCGAGAGCGAAGAGGTGGTGCACGCCATCGAGGCGCACCACAACGAGGTACCCCCGCAGACCATCGAGGCGGTGCTCACCCAGGCGTCGGACGCCTGCTCCGGTGGGCGTCCCGGCGCGCGGCGGGAAAGCCTGGAGGCGTACGTCAAGCGGCTGGAGCGGATCGAGGAGATCGCCGCCGGCAAGCTCGGCGTGGAGAAGGTCTTCGCCATGCAGGCGGGCCGGGAGATCCGGGTGATGGTCAAGCCCGACGACGTGGACGACATCGGCGCGGCGGTGCTCGCCCGGGACGTGGCCAAGCAGATCGAGGAGGAGCTGACCTATCCGGGGCAGATCCGGGTCACCGTGGTCCGCGAGTCCCGGGTCACCGAGATCGCCCGCTGAGGGCGACCGCCCGTCGCACCGGGTTCCCCGGTCGGGGCCGGGGGACCGCTGCCTGTCGAGCTGCTCCGGCTACGCATCGGGACGGGTGTTTCGGGGGTGACCGGCCCGCCCTACCGCACCGGTCACCGCTGGATGCAATCGCCGCGCTGCCCCGGAGACGACGGTGGCCGCCCCGGAGGTACCGGAGCGGCCACCATCTGGTGCGACGGAAGCTAGATCCCGCCGGCGCCCTCGGCCTGCGCGGTGAGCGCGGCGGGCGGCGGGTTCTGGGCCGGGGTACCGGCCGTCTTGCGGCCCCGGGCCAGGCGGTGCTGCACGTACTGGGCCAGCTTCGACAGCGAGTAGTTCACCACGATGAAGAGCACCCCGATGATCAGGTACGTCTGGATCGGGTTGCCCAGCGCGCCGATGATCTGCTTGCCGATGTTCAGGGTCTCCTCGTAGGAGATGATGAAGCCGAGCGAGGTGTCCTTGAGGACCACCACGAGTTGGCTGATCAGCGCCGGCAGCATGATCCGGAACGCCTGGGGCAGCAGGATCAACCGGGTGGTCTGCAACGGGGAGAGCCCGACGGCCGCCGCCGCCTCGGCCTGTCCACCGGGCAGCCCCTCCATGCCGGAGCGCAGGATCTCGGCGATCACCACCGAGTTGTAGACGGTCAGGCCGATGACCAGGTACCACAGCGTGTCGAAGGAGATGCCGAACTCGGGGAACCCACGGGCCACGAAGAAGATGGTGAGCACCACCGGCAGGCCCCGGAACACCTCGACGCAGACCCGGGTGACCACCGCCAGCAGGGTACTCAGCCCGCGCAGCAGGTACGCCAGCGGCGTGGCCAGGCCGGTGAACCGCCGGGCGGTCAGGCTCCGCAGCTGGATCCGCAGGACCGCCAGCAGCGTGCCGACCACCAGCGAGGCGCCGATGGCCAGGGCCGCCGCGATCAGCGTGTTGCCGAAGCCGACGCCGATCCGCTCCCACACCAGCGCGAAGTTCTCGTTCGAGGGGTCCACCAGCGGGCCCCAGAGGTCCATCGAGAACTGCCCGTTGTCGTCGAGCGGGCGGTAGATCAGGAAGTACCCGCCCACGACCACCAGCAGCGCCGCGAGGATGCTGCTGATCAAGGTGATCCGGCGCTGCCGTGGCCCCGGTACGTCGTAGAGGACGCTGGTCTGCTGGCTCATCGGGCCACCGCCTGTCGCTTCTCCAGCCGGTCGAGGAGCGCACCGAGAGGCACGGTCATGATCAGGTATCCGATCGAGATGCCGATGGCAACGGGGATGAAGGCGTACCCCTCGGCGGAGGTGAGCTGGTCGGCGGACTGGGACAGGTCACCGGCCACCCCGAAGAACCCGACCAGCGCCGAGTTCTTGATCATCGCGATGATCACCGAGCCGAGCGGCACCACGGACGCCTTCCAGGACTGCGGCAGGACCACGTGGCGCAGGTTCTGGCCGAAGGTCAGCCCCAGCGAGCGGGCCGCCTCGGCCTGCCCCGGTGGTACCGCGTTGACCCCGGAGCGCAGCGCCTCGCAGACGAACGCCGCCGTGTAGAGCACCAGCGCGATGAGCGCGAAGCGGAAGTACGGCAGGTCGGCGCCGAGCCGGCTGAACACCTGGTCCAGCAGGGGGATCCGCAGGAAGTCGGCGTTGGAGCCGAGCGCGGGCAGCCCGAAGGCCGCGAAGAACATGACCACGGTCAGCGGCATGTTCCGGAAGACGGTCACGTACGCGGTGCCGACCGCCCGCAGCGGCGGCACCGGCGAGATCCGGAGCACCGCCACGACGGCGCCCAGGATCAGGGCGCCGATCGCGGCGAGTAGGCAGATCTGGAAGGTGAGCCAGAAGCCGCCCGCGAAAACGTCGAACCGGTCGATGAGTACATTCACGGGTCGGACTTCCTCCCCACCCTCCAGATCAGCTCGTCGTCAGTACCGGTTGACGGTGGGCGGGTTGCCCAGGGTCGCGCCGAACTTGCCGGCGGTGTTGTCCCACGCCTTCTTCCAGCTACCGTCGGCGAACGCCTTCTCCAGCGTGTCGTTGATGAAGGTGCGGAAGGCGGCGTCCTCCTTCTTCACCCCGATGCCGTACGGCTCCTTGGTGAAGTTGTCGCCGGCCATCTTGAAGGACGCCTCGTCCTTGGCGATGTAGCCGAGCAGGATCACGTTGTCCGTGGTGACCGCGTCCACCTGGCCCTGCTTGAGGGCGTCGCGGCACTTGTCGTACGTGTCGAAGGGCACCACCTGGGTGGCGACGTCCTTGACGTGCTTCTTGATCTCCTCAAGCGGGGTGGAGCCGACGACCGAGCAGACCTTCTTGGTGCCGTCCTTGAACGAGTCCGGACCGGTGATCGAGCTGTCGTCCTTGCGGACCATGATGTTCTGCCCGGCCTCGTAGTACGGGCCGGCGAACGCGATCCGCTCCTTGCGCTTGTCGTTGATCGTGTAGGTGGCGGCGACCAGGTCGACGGTGCCGTTGACGATCGAGTCCTCACGGACCTTGGACGGGGTCTCCACCCACTCGATCTTGTCCTCCGGGATGCCCAGCTCCTTGACGATGATCTTCGCGATCTCGACGTCGAAGCCCTCCGGCTTGCCCGACAGGCCCTTCAGGCCGAAGCCGGGCTGGTCGAACTTGGTGCCGATCTTGATCTTCTGGGCCTTGTTCAGCTTCTCCATGGTGCTGCCGGCGGCGAAGGACTTGCTGCCGGCGCCGGTGCCCTCGTCGCTGTCGCCACCGCAGGCGGCCAGCCCGACGGACAGGGCGGCGGCGACGGCGAGCGCCGCTACGCGCTTGATACGCATTCCTCTACTCCTTCTTCGACGGAGCCCGCCGGGCGACGCGCTCCACAACGGACGCATGGTGCGTCGGATGGTCGGTGCTGGACCTGTCGTGCGGATCTAGTGGGTGAGGATCTTCGACAGGAAGTCCCGGGCGCGCTCGCTGCGCGGGTTGGCGAAGAACTCGGCCGGCGGCGCGTCCTCGACGAGCTGCCCGTCGGCCATGAAGATGACCCGGTTCGCCGCGTGCCGGGCGAAGCCCATCTCGTGGGTCACCACGACCATGGTCATCCCCTCGCGGGCCAGCGAGGTCATCACGTCCAGCACCTCACCGACCATCTCAGGGTCGAGCGCGCTGGTGGGCTCGTCGAAGAGCAGCGCCTTGGGCTGCATGGCCAGGGCGCGGGCGATCGCCGCGCGCTGCTGCTGGCCGCCGGAGAGCTGGGCCGGGTACTTCTCCGCCTGGTTGGCGATGCCCACCCGGTCGAGCAGGGCCAGGGCGCGCTCCCGCGCGGCGGCCGGCTTCTCCTTGCGGACCTTGACCGGCCCGAGGGTGACGTTCTCCAGGATCGTCTTGTGCGCGAAGAGGTTGAACGACTGGAAGACCATGCCGACCTCGCTGCGCAGCCGGGCGAGGGCCTTGCCCTCGGCGGGCAGCGGCCGACCGTCGAACGTGATCGTCCCGGAGTCGATCGGCTCCAGCCGGTTGATGGTGCGGCAGAGCGTCGACTTGCCGGAACCGGACGGTCCGATCACCACGACGACCTCGCCCTTGCCGACCGAGAGCGAGACATCGTGGAGTACGTGCAGCGGTCCGAACCACTTGTTGACCGCTTCGAGCACGATGAGCGGTTCGCCCGTCGACACCGTCGTCCACCGTCCTGTCGATGCTGTGAGGTCGGTTTGACCTCTGGTGGGGGCAACTCTAGGCGGGCCAGGATGTCAGAACGCACGTCGAATGGTCACGGAGCGGTAACACCGGGCCCACCTGTCGCGGACTCTGGGCCCCCTCCTGCCGGAAGCGGCCACGACTCGCACTATGGAGGCAGTCGTCCCGTCCCGACGAAGGAGTGCGCGATGGAACCGGTACGTCTGACCCGGTATGCCCGGGGTGGCGGCTGCGCCTGCAAGATCCCGCCCGGTGAACTGGAGGCGATGGTCGCCGGTCTGGGCGTGACCGGCGGCCCGGACCTGCTGGTGGGGCTGGACCACGGCGACGACGCCGCGGTGGTCCGGTGGGACGGGCGTACCGGCATCGTCGCCACCGCGGACTTCTTCACCCCGGTGGTGGACGATGCGTACGACTGGGGACGGATCGCCGCGACCAACGCGCTCTCCGACGTGTACGCCATGGGCGGTACCCCGCTGGTCGCGCTCAACCTGCTCTGCTGGCCCCGTGACGTGCTGCCGCTGGAGCTGGCGCGGGAGGTGCTGCGTGGCGGGTACGACGTGGCCGCCTTGGCCGGCTGCCACCTGGCCGGCGGGCACAGTGTGGACGACGACGGCCCGAAGTACGGCCTGGCGGTGACCGGCACGGTACGCCCCGACGAGCTGATCACCCTCGACGCCGGGCGGCCCGGGATGCCGCTGTCGCTGACCAAGCCCCTCGGGGTCGGGGTGCTGAACACCCGGCACAAGGCCACCGGGGAGACCTTCCCGGCGGCGGTGGCGGCGATGACCACCCTGAACGCCGGGGCGGCCCGGGCGGCGGTGGCCGCCGGGGTGCGGTGCGGTACCGACGTGACCGGGTTCGGGTTGCTCGGGCACGTGTCGAAACTGGCCCGGGCCAGCGGGGTCACCGCCGTGCTCGATCCGGCCCGGGTGCCCTACCTGGACGGTGCCCGGGAGGCGGCCCGGGACGGGTACGTCAGCGGCGGCAGCCGGCGCAACCTGGACTGGGTCTCGCCGTGGACCGACTTCGGTGGGCTGGACGAGGTCGAGCGGCTGCTGCTGGCTGACGCGCAGACCTCGGGCGGGCTGCTGGTGGCCGGGGAGGTGCCGGGCGGCACGGTGATCGGGGAGCTGGTCCCGGCGGGGGAGTACCGCGTGGTGGCCCGCTGAGCGGGAGCACCGCGTGGCGCCGCGTCGAGATTCCGGTCGGGGCGGCCGGTGTGGCGGCCGGCGGCCTGCCGGGTACCCGATAAACTGTCATCTTCCGGTCACCGGGAGTGCGGGCAGGTGGGGCGACGACGCCGATCCGGTCGGCTTTTTGTCGGAAATGGTCACAGACCGGTAACTTGCCCCTTCCGGGCGGGAAACGCCCGTCACCATCATCAGTGAGGCCCGTTCCGGAGGCCCTGACTGCGCGCAGCGAGGAGACGGCATGACCGAGCTGTGGAACTGGAGAATCGACGACCGGGTCGCCGCCGCGGAGGTCCGGCCCGCCCTCGCCGCCGCGCTCGGCCGGCCGGTACTGCCGCTGGGTGCCGACCCCGGCCGGCTGCCCGCCGACGCCGTGCTCTGCGACGTCTGGCACGTCCCCGGTGAGTTCCCCACCGTCGTCGACTGCTACGGGGTGCCCGACGGGCTGGTCGAGCTGCGCGCCGTCGCCGCGCTGGCCCGCCGACTCGGCCGGTCCTGCCTGCTGCGGGACGACACTCTCGACGCGACCCGGCACCTGCTGGTGGCGACCGACGGCACGATCCGTCCGGTACACCTCGACGTGGCCGACACCGACGACGGCGAGCTGCTCCGCGACCAGCGGCTCTGCACGGTGACCAGCCCCGGTTGCCGGGGCTGGTCACAGTGTCACCGCTCGCGCTGGGCGCCCGACTCGGTGATCCCCGCGCTCGCCGCAGCCTGACCCTGGGCGGTGCTCCGGTCGGGGCCGGTGCGCCGGGCGGTCAGTCCGTCCCGGCCGCTGCCGGCGACGCGGCGGACTGACCGCCGCGCACGACGAGCTGGGCGAGCAGGTTACGCGTCGCGTCCGCCACGGCGGCCACCGCCGCGTCGAAGGCGGCGGCGTTGTGCGCGGCGGGCGCCCGGAACCCGGAGATCTTCCGGACGTACTGCAACGCGGCGGCCTCGATCTCGGCATCGGTGACCGCAGTGGTGTACGGCTCACGCAGGGTCTTGATGCTCCGGCACATGGCACGGCTCCTCTGCCTCTTCGGTGATCCGGTCACCCGGATACGCTGTTCTGGTCATGACTACCGCAGCAGCGGGCAGCCCGCGTACCTATCAGGTGCGTACGTACGGCTGCCAGATGAACGTGCACGACTCGGAACGCATCTCCGGCCTGCTCGAACAGGCGGGATACGTCCGGGCCGCCGACTCCGCCGACCCCGACGTGGTGGTCTTCAACACCTGTGCGGTACGCGAGAACGCCGACAACCGCCTGTACGGCAACCTCGGCCACCTACGCCCGGTGAAGGACAAGCACCCCGGGATGCAGATCGCCGTCGGTGGCTGCCTGGCCCAGAAGGACCGGGGCGACATCGTCCGCAAGGCCCCCTGGGTGGACGTGGTCTTCGGCACCCACAACATCGGTTCGCTGCCGGTGCTGCTGGAGCGGGCCCGGCACAACACGGCCGCCGAGGTGGAGATCCTGGAGTCGCTGGAGGTGTTCCCCTCCACGCTGCCCACCCGCCGCGAGTCCACGTACGCCGGCTGGGTGTCGATCTCGGTCGGCTGCAACAACACCTGCACGTTCTGCATCGTGCCCTCGCTGCGCGGCAGGGAGAAGGACCGCCGCCCCGGCGACATCCTCAACGAGGTCCGCGCGCTGGTCGACGAGGGCGTGCTGGAGGTGACCCTGCTCGGGCAGAACGTCAACTCCTACGGCGTCGAGTTCGGCGACCGGTACGCCTTCGGCAAGCTGCTGCGCGCCTGCGGCGGGATCGACGGGCTGGAGCGGGTCCGGTTCACCAGCCCGCACCCGAAGGACTTCACCGACGACGTGATCGCCGCGATGGCCGAGACGCAGAACGTCTGCCACTCGCTGCACATGCCGTTGCAGTCCGGCTCCGACGACGTGCTGAAGGCGATGCGCCGGTCGTACCGCTCCGAGCGGTACCTGGGGATCATCGAGAAGGTCCGGGCGGCGATGCCGGACGCGGCGATCACCACGGACATCATCGTCGGCTTCCCCGGCGAGACCGAGGCCGACTTCCAGCACACCCTGGACGTGGTCCGCGAGGCCCGGTTCGCCTCGGCGTTCACCTTCCAGTACTCCAAGCGCCCCGGCACCCCGGCCGCGACCATGCCCGACCAGTTGCCCAAGCAGGTCGTCCAGGAGCGCTACGAGCGGCTGATCGCCTGCGTCGAGGAGATCACCTGGGCGGAGAACAAGAAGCTCGTCGGCGAGACCGTCGAGGTGCTGGTGGCCGTGGGGGAGGGGCGCAAGGACGAGCAGACCGGCCGGATGTCCGGCCGGGCCCGGGACGGCCGCCTGGTCCACTTCGCGACCGCGCCGGCCAGCGTCGACGGCCGCCCCGTCGACAGCGGGCCGCTGGCCGGGCGGATCCGCCCCGGCGACATCGTGCACACCGTGGTCACCTACGCCGCCCCGCACCACCTCAACGCGGACGGCGAGCCGCTGGCGCACCGGCGGACCCGGGCCGGTGACGCCGCCGAGGCCGGCCGCGCCCCGCGTACCCCTGGAGTGCTGCTCGGTCTGCCCACGGTGGGTGCGCCGGTTGCGGCACCCGCACCGGGCGGTGCCTGCGGCTGCGACTGACCGCGACGCGGTGGGGGTCCGTCCGGGACCGGCGAACCCCCACCTCCGGGGTCAGACCGAGATCCGCCCGGCGCCGGCGCCGCCGGTCACGATCGACTTGACGTTGCTGGCGGTGTCCAGGCTGTACGCGTACGGGATGCCGGCCACACTGCCACCGGCCTGGCCGCCGCCCGAGTTGACGAAGTGGTTGTTCCGGGCGACCAGGGTGCCCGGCCCGGAGGAACCCTCACCCAGGTGGAACGGGTCGTCGACGTTCTCGAAGTAGTTGCCCTCGACGAGGACGCCCGCGTTCATCGTGGACGCGACGCCGTACCCACCGTTGTTGTTGTAGTAGTTGTTGTAGACGTGCACCGGGTTGCCGAACCGTACCCGGGGGTGGCGCTGGCTGCTGCCGTCGAACCAGTTGTGGTGGTACGTCACCCGCAGGTGCCCGACGTCCTGGCTGGCGTTGTCGTCACTGTGCCCGAGCAGCATCGACTTGTCGTGGTGGTAGACCCGGTTCCAGGACACGGTGACGAAGTCCGAGCCGCGTTTGATGTCGACCGCGCCGTCGTAGCCGTTGCTGAAGGTGTTGTGGTCGACCCAGACGTTCGTCGCGGACTGCTCGACGTTGATCGCGTCGTCGTTCCAGTCCCGGAAGGTCAGGTTCCGGATGATGACGTTACGGTCGCCGCTGATGGTGAAGCCGCAGCCGGCGATGGTCGCGCCGGAGTTGCCGAGGATGGTCTTGTTCGACCGTACCCGCAGCATGCCGGAGCAGGAGATGGTGCCGGAGACCCGGATCACCGCCGCGCTGCTCGAACCGAGCGCCGAGGTCAGCGCCGAGGCGCTGGTCACGGTGACCGGGCTGGCGCTGCCGCCACCCGTGGTACCGCCGTTCTGGGTGGCCCAGCCGACCAGTCCGGTCTGCGGTGCGCTGGTGGGTGGCGGGGTGGTCGGCGGTGCGGTGGTGGTCGGGTTCCCGGTGGGTACCACCCCGCCGGTGCAGGTCACCCCGTTGAGCGTGAAGCTGACCGGTACCGGGTTGCTGGAGTTGTTCCAGGTGCCGTTGAACCCGATCGCGGCCGTACCGTTGGTGGCGAGGTCCCGGTTGTAGTCCACGTTGGTGGCGGTGACCTGGCTGCTGCTCTGCGTGAAGGTCGCGCCCCAGCCCTGGGTCACCTGCTGGCCCGCGCCGAACGACCAGCGCAGGTTCCAACCGGAGAGGGCGGAGCCGAGGTTGGTGACGGTGACGTTGGCGGTGAACCCGCCCTGCCACTGGCTGGACACCGCGTAGTTCACCGAGCAGCCGGTGGCCGCGTGGGCGTTGACTGCGGTGAGTACCCCGGCCACGAGCAGTCCGGCGGTGGCCGTGGTGGTGATCAGTGTGGTACGACGTCGTGCGGTGCGCATGGTGGTGGATTTCCCTTCGGACTGGCGGGCCAGCCGTCGGTCGACGACGGGGTGCCGTGCCCTCGGCACCGTTTCCCGTCGGACCCGCGCGGCGGACTCCTGCCCCTGGTGACGTCGGTTCCGGTGACTCCCACGCTGGCGCCCACTGCCCGGGTAAGCGCTTTCCGGCATCAAAGCACAGCCGTCATTGGATGTAAACATTTCGATCAATGCCGGATGTCCCCGAGGTTGCGGAGGCGTCGTCGGGCCGGCCCGACGACGTCCGGTGTTCCTCGTCGCCCCGCCCGACCCGCGCGCTCCCTGCCCCACCCGCGCGCCCTTTGCTCTGCTTCAGCGACGGCAACACCAAGCCGGGCTCGTCGTTTCCTCCGCTGAAGCAGAGCAAAGGCGGCGAGCAGCGGTCAGGAGAGCAGGATAGGCCGAGAAAGACGGATCCCCCTCCCGCCTCAGCGGCGGAAGGGGGATCCGGTGGAGTGTCTCAGCTCGCCTGTTCGGCCAGCTGGAGGAACTGCCGCTTGGCGGCGAGCGCCTGCTCGGCCTCCCGGATCCGCTTGGCGTCCCCGGCGGCCTGCGCCCGGGCCAGTCGCTGCTCGGCTTCGGCAACCTGGTCCCGCATCTGGGCCAGCAGCGGGTTGTCGGCCGGCGCCGTCCGGCGCCACGCCGAGTCCATCACCTCGCGTACCTTCTCGTCCACCGCGCGCAGTCGGCGCTCCAGCCCGGCAGCGGCCTCCCGCGGCACCCGCCCGGCCTCGTGCCACTGGGCCTGGATGTCCCGCAGCCTGGCCTGGGCGCCCTTGGGGTCACCCTCGACGTCGAGCGCCTCGGCCTCGGCCAGCAGGGCCTGCTTACGCTCCAGGTTCCCGCGCTGCTCGTTGTCCCTGGCGGAGAAGACCTCGCTGCGCCGGGTGAAGAAGGCGTCCTGCGCGGCCCGGAACCGCTCCCAGAGCTTCTGCTCCGCCTCCTTGGAGGCCCGGGGAGCGGCCTTCCACTGCGTCATCAGCTCCTTGAGCCGGTTGGCCGTGGAGACCCAGTCGGTGGACTCCTTGAGCGACTCCGCCTCGGTGACCAGCTCCTCCTTGATCGCCTGGGCCTGCTTCCGCTGGGTGTCCAGCGCCGCGAAGTGGGCCCCCCGGCGCCGGGTGAAACCGTCCCGCGCGGTCGCGAACCGCTTCCACAGCTCGCCGTCGGTCTTCTTGTCGACCCCGCGGATGGTCTTCCACTCGTCGAGGATCTCCTTCAGCCGGTCCCCGGCGGTCTTCCACCCGGTCGACTCGGCGGCCAGCTTCTCCGCCTCCTCGACCAGCGCGACCTTGCGGGCCAACGCCTCGGCCCGGGCGGCGTCCTTGGCGGCCCGCGCCTCGCTGGCCTTCTCCTCGGCGACGGTGACCAGCTTGTCCAACCGGGCAGCCAGCGCGTCGATGTCACCCACGACGTGTGCCTCGGGCAGCGAGGCCCGGATCCGGCGCAGCGTGCTCAACGAACCCGCCGCGTCGGCGGCCCCGGAATTGAGCCGGGCCTCAGTCAGGTCCACCTCGGTGACGAGATCGGCGAAGCGCCGGGCGAAGTGGGCCAGACCCTCCTCCGGTGCTCCCGCCTGCCACGAACCGACCACCCGCTCGCCCTCGGCGGTCTTGACGTACACGGTGCCGTCCGCGTCCACCCGTCCGAAGGCCGTCCAGTCACTCATGTGCCCATCCTCGTTCTCCCGGCGTCGACGGGTGGGACCCCGCGATCGCCGCCACGGCGCAGCAAACTTCTCCCGGCATTGTCACAGGTCCAACCCGGTCCCCGTCGAGCGCCTATCGCCGACCGTGACCATACGGTGTCCTAGACGAGTAAGTCCGAAGTCGGGTCAGTGGTCGTAGGCGATCAGGGACCTGGTCACGGGTTGGCCGGTGGCGCGGTTGTGCCAGATCGCGGCGGTCATGGCGAGGATTCGCTGCGCGACTCGGGC
>NZ_WVUH01000104.1 GCF_017614955.1 Micromonospora echinofusca | reverse complement strand
GGCGGGGACACGGCGTCCATCTGGTGGACGAATCGCCCGATCCGCTTCCGACCCGCGTCGTCACCGCGTACGCTCGTCGGCGTGCCCGCGCAACCGAATCTCTGGTGGCCCGCCGATCCGGCGGACCACTCGCGCGGGTAACTCCTGACGCGGCCGCCATCGAGGCGGCCACCGGCGTTTCCCGGGTTCCGCCCTCGCCCGGCGGCTCCCAGCCCGAGGAACGAGACCATGATCCTGCTGCACCAGCTGCTCACCGCTATCGCCGCCGGCGACGACCCGGGGCCCTTCGCGCTGATCCGCCGGGAGGGTGCCACCAACCTGGAGGTCTTCACCGGTGCGGTGCGCGTCGTCGACCGGCTCGCCGACATCGCCCTGCCGGCCGGTGGGCCGGGTCCCCGGACCCTCGCCCTGGTGCCGTACCGGCAGATAGCCGAACGCGGGTTCGCCTGCGTCGACGACGGTACGCCCCTGGAGTGCCTGGAGATCGGCGGGCACGGCCTGGTGCCGCTGACCGACGCGCTGGCGGCCCTGCCGGACGAGCCGGTACGGACCACCGCGGGCGGCGGGTTCGACATCTCCGACGAGGCGTACGCCGACACCGTCGGCCGGGTGCTCACCGACGAGATCGGCCGGGGCGAGGGGGCCAACTTCGTCATCCACCGCACCTACCGGGCGACCGTCGAGGGCCCCCCGCTGGCCGCGGCGCTGGCCGCCCTGCGTCGCCTGCTGGTCACCGAGCGGGGCGCGTACTGGACGTTCCTGGTGTACACCGGCGCGCGGATCCTGGTCGGTGCCAGCCCGGAACGGCACGTCAGCGTGGCCGACGGGCTGGTCATGATGAACCCGATCAGCGGCACCTTCAAGCACCCCGGGGCGGTCGCCGAGCGGGACGACCTGCTCCGCTTCCTCACCGACCCGAAGGAGATCGACGAGCTGTACATGGTGCTCGACGAGGAGCTGAAGATGATGGCCACCGTCGCCGACCACGGCGGCCAGGTCGTCGGGCCGTACCTGAAGGAGATGTCGCACCTGGCGCACACCGAGTACCTGCTGGCCGGGCGGGGCTCGCTGGACGTCCGCGACGTGCTGCGGGAGACCATGTTCGCGCCCACCGTCACCGGCAGCCCGATGGAGAACGCCTGCCGGGTGATCGCCCGGCACGAGCAGCAGGGCCGGCGCTACTACTCCGGGGTGCTGGCCATGCTGGGCCGGGACGAGGCCGGCCGGCAGACCCTGGACGCCCCGATCCTGATCCGCACCGCCGAGATCACCCCGGACGGGGAACTGCGGGTCTCCGTCGGGGCGACCCTGGTCCGGCACTCCACCGCCGAGGGTGAGGTGGCCGAGACGCACACCAAGGCGGCCGGGGTCCTGGCCGCGCTGGGGCTGCGCCCCGACGTGCCGGTGGTGGCCGGGGAACCGGTGCTCCGGCTGGCCGACGACCCGGCCGTCCGGGACGCCCTCGCCGCCCGCAACGACCGGCTGGCCCGGTTCTGGCTGGAGCAGCGGGTACCCGGCGCGACCGTGCTGCCCGCCCTCACCGGCCGGCGGACCCTCATCGTCGACGGGGAGGACACCTTCACCGGGATGCTCGCCCACCAGCTCCGCGCCCTCGGCCTGGAGGTGACCCTGCGCAACTGGCACCGGACCGGCCCGGTCGACGGGTACGACCTGGTGCTGGTCGGGCCCGGCCCGGGCGACCCGCGCCGGATCGACGAGCCGAAGATGGCCGCGCTGCGGCAGGTGCTCGCCGGGCAGCTCACCGCCGGCCGGCCGGTCCTGGCCGTCTGCCTCGGGCACCAGCTGCTCTCCGGCCTGCTGGGGCTGCCGTTGCACCGGCGCAGCGCCCCCTACCAGGGGCTGCAACGCGAGATCGACCTGTTCGGCGCGGTCCGCCGGGTCGGCTTCTACTCCACCTTCACCGCGCTGGCCGACGCCGACCGGGTGGACACCGGGTACGGGCCGGTGGACGTGGCCCGGGACGCCGCCGACGGGGCGGTACACGCGCTGCGCGGGTCGGGTTTCGCCGGGGTGCAGTTCCACCCCGAGTCGGTGCTCAGCTACGACGGGATGCGCATCCTCGCCGACCTGATCACCCACCTGCTGCCCGCCGTGCCGGCCTCCCCCACCCGCCACTGAAGGTGTAAGGAAGGGCCCCTTCCTATCGTTTTTTGTATAGGAAGGGGCCCTTCCTAACACCTCGGGCAGCGCGCGCCACCCGTCGGGCAGCTCGCCCTACGCCCCGGTCAGCTGTCGCCCAGTCCCTTGCGCAGGGCGGTACCCATCAGCACCGCGCGTCGGGCGGTCACCCCGGTCGCGGTGAGGGCGATGTCGTCCGGGGCGACCTCCCCGTTGTTGCTGGTGTGCGAGGCGCCGTACGGGTTGCCGCCGACGAACTGGCTGGGGTCGGTGTAGCCGGGGGCCACCACGACGCCACCCCAGTGGTAGAAGACGTGGAACATCGACAGCAGGGTCGCCTCCTGACCGCCGTGCGAGGTGGCGGTCGAGCAGAAGCCGGCGTACACCTTGTTGGCCAGCAGACCCTGCGCCCAGAGCGGCCCGGTCGCGTCGATGAACTGCTTGAGCTGGGCGGCCATCACCCCGTACCGGGTGGGGGTGCCCATGATCACCACGTCGGCCCAGGAGAGGTCGTCCGGTTGGGCCTCCATCACGTCCTGGGTCTCCAGGCGGTGGGCGTGCCAGCCGGAGTTGGACCGGATCGCCTCCTCCGGCGCCAGTTCGCGCACCTTGCGCAGGCGTACCTCCGCACCGGCCTCCTCGGCTGCCGTGCAGGCCGCCTGCGCCATCTGGTAGGTGATGCCGGTGGCGCTGTAGTAGATCACCGCGACCTTGGTACGACCCTCCATGGCGAGTGCTCCTCTCGTCCTTTTTGTGCCAGCTCCCGGCTCTACCCGTTAGTTGCAGCGTCAAACATCCCCCGGGAAGCTCGCGAAGCCGACAAAATCACTTGCCGAAGGGCCGGAACGCGCACCAGGCTTCGACCCATGCTGATCAGGACCGCCACCGACGAGGACTGGCCGGCGATCTGGCCGTTCCTGCGCCAGATCGTGGCCGCCGGGGAGACCTACACGCTGCCGCGCGACATCTCCGAGGAGTTCGCCCGGGAGATCTGGATGCTCGCTCCGCCGCACCGCACGGTGGTCGCCGTCGACGCGGACGGCACCGTGCTGGGCAGCGCCAAGATGAACCGCAACCACCTGGGTCCGGCCTCACACGTGGCCAGCGCGAGCTTCATGGTCGCGCCGGAGCACGGCGGTCGCGGGGTCGGGCGGGCGCTCGGCGCGTACGTCCTCGACTGGGCCCGCACCGAGGGTTACCGGTTCATGCAGTTCAACGCGGTGGTGGAGACCAACACCCGGGCGGTCGCGCTCTGGCAGTCGCTCGGCTTCGAGATCATGACCACCCTGCCCGAGGCGTTCCTGCACCCCACCAAGGGTTACGTGGGGCTGCACATCATGTACCAACGGCTCTGATTATCCGGTGGCGTTGCGGGAATGCCGCCGCATGCCGTTCATCACCGTCGGCGCCGAGAACTCGGCGCCCATCGACATCTACTACGAGGATCACGGGTCCGGTCAGTCGGTGGTGCTCATCCACGGTTTCCCGTTCAGCACGGCGTCCTGGGAGAAGCAGGTCGCCGCGCTCCTCCCGGCCGGCTACCGGACCATCGCCTACGACCGGCGCGGCTTCGGCAACTCCAGCCAGCCCGCCTCCGGGTACGACTACGACACCTTCGCGGCCGACCTGGACACCATCCTGACCGAGCTGGACCTGCGCGACGTGGTGCTGGTCGGTCACTCGATGGGTACCGGGGAGATCACCCGCTACCTGGGCAGCTACGGCTCGGGCCGGATCAGCCGGGCGGTGCTGCTCAGCCCGATTCCGCCGTACCTGCTGAAGACCCCGGACAACCCGCAGGGGGTGGAGCGGAGTCTCTTCGACGGGTTCATGCAGGCCATCCGGGACGACCGGTTCGCCTACCTGACCAGCTTCTGCGACAGCTTCTTCAACTACCGGCAGAACCGGGGACGGCTGGTCAGCGAGGAGGCGTACCGGGCGCACTGGAACGTGGGCGCGCAGGCGTCGGCGATCGGCACGCTGGCCTGCGTGGAGGCCTGGCTGACCGACTTCCGCGACGACGTGTCCCGGATCGACGTGCCGGTGCTGATCGTCCAGGGCGACGACGACCAGGTGCTGCCGTACCCGGTGACCGGGCAGCGGCTGCAACCGATGCTGCCGGGCAGCCGGCTGGTCACCCTCAAGGGCGCCCCGCACTCCATCCCGTGGACGAACGCCGACGACGTCAACCGGGAGATCCTCGCCTTCGTCACGGCGCCCGCTCCGGCGATGGCCCGCCGATAGCAACGGGCCGGTACCGCGCGACCGGACCACACGCGGCACCGGCCCGGAGGTTCCCGCTCGGCGCTGACCTCCATCAACCCCACCACCTGCGTATACATGCAGTGTATACGCGACGTGTATAGTCGCGGCCATGTCAATCGGACAGACATTTCTCGGTCTGCTGGAGGCCGGTCCCCGGCACGGCTACGACCTCAAACGCGCCTACGACGACCGCTTCGGCCGGGACCGGCCACTGCACTACGGACAGGTCTACGCCACCCTTTCCCGGCTGCTGAAGAACGGGCTGGTCGAGGTGGACGGAACCGAGCCCGGCGAGGGCCCGGAACGCAAGCGGTACGCCGTGACCGATGCCGGGGTGACGGACGTACAGCGCTGGCTGGCCAGCCCGGAGAAGCCCGACCCCTACCTCCAGTCCACCCTCTACACCAAGGTGGTGCTGGCCCTGGTCACCGGTCGACCCGCCAACGACCTGCTGGACACCCAGCGCGCCGAGCACCTGCGGCTGATGCGGGAGCTGACCCGCCGCAAGAACGACGGTGACCTCGCCGACCAGCTCGTCTGCGACCACGCACTGTTCCATCTGGAGGCCGACCTGCGCTGGCTGGAGCTGACCGCCGCCCGTCTCGACGACCTCCGCCGGGCGGTGACGTCATGACCGGCCCCCTCCTCGTCGCCGACGACCTGCACAGGTCGTTCGGCCCGACCCCGGCCCTGGCCGGTGCCTCGTTGTCCGTCGCGGCCGGCGAGATCGTCTCGATCATGGGTCCGTCCGGCTCCGGCAAGTCCACCCTGCTGCACTGCCTCGCCGGCATCGTGTCCCCGGACTCGGGACGGGTGGCGTACCAGGACCGGGACGTGGTGGCGATGTCCGACCGGGAGCGCAGCGCCCTGCGCCGCAGCCAGTTCGGCTTCGTCTTCCAGTTCGGCCAGCTCGTTCCCGAGCTCACCTGCCTGGAGAACGTCGCCCTCCCCCTGCGGCTGGAGCGGGTCCGACGCTCGGAGGCCGAGCGCCGCGCGAAGGACTGGCTGGACCGGTTGGAGGTGACCGAACTGGCCGGCAAGCGCCCCGGCGAGATCTCCGGTGGACAGGGGCAACGGGTCGCCGTCGCCCGCGCCCTGGTCACCGCACCCCGGGTGATCTTCGCCGACGAACCGACCGGCGCCCTGGACTCACTCAACGGCGAGCGGGTGATGCGGCTGCTCACCGGGGCCGCCCGTGACACGAGGGCCGCAGTGGTACTGGTGACCCACGAGGCACGGGTCGCCGCGTACGCCGACCGCGAGGTGGTGGTCCGCGACGGACGTACCCGGGACCTGGCGCGTACGGCATGAGAGAGCTGCTCATCGGCGCCCGGATGGCCGTCACCGGCGGCCGGGACGGCTGGACCCGGGCCCTGCTCACCGCCCTCGGCGTGGGCATCGGGGTGGCCATGCTGCTGCTGGCCGCCGCCGTGCCCGGTGCACTCGACGCCCGCCAGGCCCGTGGTGATGCCCGCGACGACCTCCGCCTGGGCGAGCCCGTCCCCGCCGCCGCCGACACCCTGCTCGTCGCCCCGCTGGAAACCGAGTTCCGGGGTCGACCCGTTCGCGGGCGGCTCCTGCGCCCCGAGGGTCCGCAGGCACCGGTCCCACCGGGGCTGACCGCCCTGCCCCGGGCCGGCGAGGCGGTCGTCTCCCCGGCGCTGAAGAAGGTGCTCGACTCCCCCGACGGGGACCTGTTCAGACCCCGGCTCGGTGGCGCCACGGTCACCGGCACCATCGGCGCGCAGGGCCTCGCCGGCCCACACGAACTCGCCTTCTACCTCGGTACCGACTCGCTCACCGACGGGCAGGCCGTGCGGCTCGACGCGTTCGGCGGTGGGCTGCCCGGCGAGGAACTCGGACCGGTCCTGATCCTGCTCGTCGTGGTCATCTTCGTCGTACTGCTGCTGCCCATCGCGGTCTTCCTGGGCACCGCCGTACGCTTCGGCGGCGAACGCCGGGACCGTCGCCTGGCCGCGCTGCGGCTGGTCGGCGCCGACACCGCGATGACCCGCCGGATCGCCGCCGGTGAGGCGGCGGCGGGAGCGCTGCTCGGCGTCGTGGTCGGTGCCGCGCTCTTCGCCCTCGCCCGCCAGGTGGCGCCGCTGGTGAGCCTCTGGGACATCAGCGTGTACGCCGCCGACGTACGCCCCGCCCCGGCCCTGGTGGCCGTGATCGTGCTGGGGGTACCGCTCGTCGCGGTGCTGGTGGGTCTGATCGCGTTGCGCGGTGTGCTCATCGAGCCGCTCGGCGTCACCCGGCGGGCCGTGGCACCGCGACGCCGGCTGTGGTGGCGGCTGATCCTGCCGGTGACCGGGCTCGCCCTGCTCTACCCGCTGATCGGCGGCATCCGGGACGGCGGTCGCGCCGACTACCAGGTCGCCGCCGGGGTGACCCTGCTGCTGATCGGATCGGTGGCGCTGCTGCCGTGGCTGGTGGACCTGACGGTACGCCGGTTGCGCGGCGGCCCGGTCGGCTGGCAGCTCGCCATCCGCCGGCTGCAACTCGACAGCGCCACCTCGGCCCGGCTGGTCAACGGCATCGCGGTGGCCGTGGCCGGCACCATCGCCCTGCAGATGCTCTTCGCCACCGTCGAGGACGAGTCCACCCGTAGCACGGGTCAGGACACCACCCGGGCCCAGGCAGCGGTGCAGCTCGCACCCCGGGTCGACGCGCCGGCCGCCCTGGCGCGGCTCCGTGCCACCCCGGGCCTGGGGCACAGCACCGGGACGCTCTGGGCGCTCGCCACCCCCGACCGGCCAGCGTCGACCGCCCCTTCACTCCTCGTCGACCTGCGCATCGGGGACTGCGCCGCACTGGCCGAGTACGCGCGGCTGGGCTCCTGCACCGATGGGGACGTCTTCCTGGTCCAGGGGCCGCCGGACGCCCCGCCGGTCGACGCGTTCACCCCCGGCACCCGGTTGCGGGTCGGTGACGGAGGTCAGGAGGGAGCCGGTGCCACCTGGAGCCTGCCCACCACGATGCCGACCGTGCCGGCCCGCGAGGACCCGTTCGGCGGGATCCAGGGTGCCATCCTGGCCACGCCGGCAGCGCTGCCGCTCACCGCACTCGGTCCGCTGGGTGTCGACTTCTTCGCCACCTTCGACCGGACCGCCCCGGACGCCCTGGAGCACCTGCGCAACGCCGGCGCGTCGATCGACCGGTTCGCCTCGGTCACCTCGATGTCCGCCACCACGGAGAACAACCGGTTCACCAACATCCGACGCGGGCTCTACATCGGGGCCACGCTGACCCTGCTGCTGATCGGTACGAGCATGCTGGTCGGCCTCCTGGAACAGCTCCGGGAACGACGCCGGCTGCTGGCGATGCTGGTCGCGGTCGGCACCCGGCGGACCACCCTGGCCTGGTCGGTGTTCTGGCAGGCGGCCGTCCCGGTGGTCATCGGTCTGGCCCTGGCGACGGGCTTCGGCATCGCCCTGGGGGCGGTGCTGCTGCGCATGGTCGGTACGTCGGTATCGGTCGACTGGTCGGTGGTCGGCCTCGCCACCGGGCTCGCCGCCGCCGTGGTCCTGCTGGCTGTCGGGTTGGGCCTGCCCGCGCTGTGGCGACTGCTGCGCGCCGACGGACTGCGTACCGACTGAGTGTCGGTCGGCGGTCCTATGCTGGGCCGGTTCCGACGGAAGAAGGGTGACGACGTGCCGTTGACCGGAGCCGAAGCGCTCGCCCTACGGATGAGCAGCCTGCTGCTGCGGCCCCACCCGACCGCACGACCGACCGGGGTGGCCGGGGTGGTCGAGTGGTTCGGCGCGATGCAGGCCCAGGACGTGGCGAGCGGCCACTGGTCGCTCGGCGTCCGACTGCCCGGGCACACCCTCACCGACGTGCTGGCCGCCCTGGAGGGGCGCGAGGCGATCCGCACCTGGCCGATGCGGGGCACGGTGCACCTGGTGCCGCCCCGGGACGCGCACTGGATGCTCGACCTGATGGGGGTACGCGCGCTGGCCGGGGCCGCCGCCCGCCGTGCGGTCATCGGGCTCACCGAGGCCGACGCCGAACGCGCGGTCGACGTGCTGGGGGCGGCGCTGGCCGGCGGTGGTCGGCTGACCCGTTCGCAGTGCCTGGCGCGGCTCACCGAGGCCGGCATCGACAACGCCGGCCAGCGCGGCTACCACCTGCTCTGGTACGCCAGCCAGCGCGGGGTCACCTGTGTCGCACCGAACGTCGGCAAGGAGCAGACCTTCGTCCTGCTCGACGAGTGGGTGCCGGATCCGGTCCGGCTGGACCGGGACGAGGCGCTGGCCACCATCGCGGTGCGCTACTTCCGCAGCCACGGGCCGACCACCCGGCAGGACTTCGCCGGCTGGACCGGGCTCACCGCGACCGACGCGAAACGGGGCATCGCCGCCGCCGGGGACGGGTTGACCACGGTACGGGTCGACGACGTGGAGATGGTCGTCGATCCTGCACTGCTCGACGCACCGCGTACCCCGGTGGACGACCTGGTCGCCCTGCCCGGGTTCGACGAGTACCTGCTGGGCTTCAAGGACCGGTCGCTGATGGTCGACCCGGCACACAAGCAGGCGATCATCCCGGGCGGCAACGGGGTGTTCCAGTCCACCGTGGTCCGGGGTGGCCGGGTGGTCGGCACCTGGAAACGCACCGTCACCAAGACCCGGGTCACGGTCACGGTCAACCCGCTGGTGGACGTCGACGCCGGGGAACGGACCCGGATCGAGGAGGCGTTCGCGCCGTACGGCCGGTTCATGGGCCAGCCGCTGCGGTTCGACTGGGCGGCATGACCGGCGACGGGTAGGGCACCGGGCCCACACCGGGAGACCGACACGGTGTCCCCGATGCGGGCCCGGAGGCCGCTCAGTCGGCGAGGGCTCCGGCGGAGCGCCCCTCGTGCAGGGTGAGGTTGCGCCCGTTCGCCGGGTCGAACAGGTGGATCTTCTCCAGGTTGCACCAGACCCGGCGCTGCTCCCCCTCGGCCACGGTCGACTCGGCCGACAGCCGGGTGACCAGGTTCGACCCGGCCCCGGTGAACTCGGCCGCCCCGCTGTCCGCCGCCAGTTCCTCCAGCTCGGCAGCGGTGGCCCGCTCCCCCTCGACAGTGAAGTAGACGTACTTGTCCGAGCCCATCGACTCGACGATGTCGACCGGTGCCGCGAACTCCACGCCCCGACGGCGGGTCTCGTCGTCGACCAGTTCGGCGTCCTCGAAGTGCTCCGGGCGGATGCCCACGATCAGCTCGCGGGGGGCGTTGCCCGCCTCCAGTTCCCGGCGCATCCGGTCACCGATCGGCAGTTCCCCGAGGGCGGTCCGCAGCCGCCCCTGCTCCGCCGTGGCCGGCAGGAAGTTCATCGACGGTGAGCCGATGAAGCCGGCGACGAAGAGGTTCGCCGGGTGGTCGTAGAGTTCCTGCGGCGGGCCGACCTGCTGCACCGCCCCGCCCCGCATGATCACCACCCGGTCGCCGAGGGTCATCGCCTCGGTCTGGTCGTGCGTGACGTAGACGGTGGTGGTGCCGAGCTTCTTCTGCAACCGGGACACCACGGTCCGCATCTGCACCCGCAGCTTCGCGTCGAGGTTCGACAGCGGCTCGTCCATCAGGAACGCCTTGGGCTGCCGGACGATGGCCCGGCCCATCGCCACCCGCTGCCGCTGACCACCGGAGAGGTTGGCCGGTCGGCGGTCCAGCAGTGCGGTCAGCTCCAGCACCTTGGCCGCCTCGTCGACCTTCCGGTCGATGGTCGCCTTGTCCAGCTTGGCCAGCTTCAAAGGGAAGGCCATGTTCTCCCGGACGGTCATGTTCGGGTAGAGCGCGTACGACTGGAACACCATCGCGATGTCCCGGTCCCGGGGGGCCTTGTCGTTGACCCGCTCACCGCCGATCCGCAGCTCACCGGAGCTGATGTCCTCCAGCCCGGCGATCATGTTGAGGGTGGTCGACTTCCCGCAGCCCGACGGGCCGACCAGGATGACGAACTCGCCGTCGGCGATCTCCAGGTCGACCTCGGAGACCGCCACGGTCCCGTCCGGGAACCGCTTGCCCACCTTGTCCAGCACGATGTCAGCCACGACTACCACCTATCCCTTGACGGCGCCGGAGGTCAGACCCGACACGATGCGGCGCTGGAAGAAGAGCACGAACAGGATGATCGGAACGGTGATCACCACGGCAGCCGCGGAGATCGCCCCGGTCGGGTCCTCGAACTGGGACTCGCCGGTGAAGAACGACAGCGCCACCGGTACCGTGCGGGACCGCTCGGTGGAGGTCAGCGAGATGGCGAAGAGGAAGTCGTTCCAGCAGAAGATGAAGACCAGGATCGCGGTGGTGAACACGCCCGGCGCGGCCAGTGGCGCGATCACCCGGCGGAACGCCTGCCCCTGGGTGGCGCCGTCCATCTTGGCCGCCTTCTCCAGGTCCCACGGGATCTGCTTGAAGAACGCCGACAGCGTGTAGATCGCCAGCGGCAGGGCGAAGGTGATGTACGGCAGGATCAGCCCCGGCCAGGTGTCGAAGAGGCCGAGCTGCCGCTCGATCTCGAACAGCGGCGACACCAGGGACACCTGGGGGAACATCGCGATCAGCAGGGAGACCCCGACGAGCAGCTTCTTGCCGGGGAAGTCCAGCCGGGAGATCGCGTACGCGGCCATGGTGCCGAGCACCACCGCGACGGCGGTGGCGATCAGCGCGATGCCGATCGAGTTGACCAGGGCCCGGACGAACTGGTCGGTGGCGAAGATCGTCCGGTAGTTCTCCAGGGTCCACTCCCGGGGGACGAACTTCCCGTCGGTGAGGGTGGCCGGGGTCTTGAACGACAGCGACATGATCCACAGCACCGGTACCAGCGCGAAGACGACCACGACGACGTCCAGCAGGCCCCAGCGCCACTTGGCCCCGGCGGGGGTGTCCAGGCTTGCCATCAGCGCCTCTCCTCATCCGCGCTGCCGGGGGCAGCGGTACCGAACAGCTTCACGAAGACGAACGCGATGACCGCCACGGTGAGGAAGATCAGCACCGACATGGTGGAACCGATGCCGAGGTTGAGCCCGCGCATCAGGTTGTTGTAGGCGAGCATCGACACCGAGGAGGTCTCGTTGCCACCGGCGGTCAGCACGTAGATGTTGTCGAAGACCCGGAACGCGTCCAGCGTGCGGAAGAGCAGGGCGACCAGGATCGCCGGCTTCATCACCGGCAGCATCACCTTCGTGAACCGCTGCCAGGTGGTGGCCCCGTCCATCGACGCCGCCTTGAGCAGGTCCTCCGGTACCAGTGCCAGCCCGGCCATCAGCAGCAGGGCCATGAACGGGGTGGTTTTCCAGATCTCCGCGAGCATGATGATCGCCAGCGAGCTGGCCCGCTCGGTGAGCGGCGCCCCCTCGCTGAACAGGTTCGCCAGGTAGCCGGTGCCGGGCGTCCAGGCGTACCGCCAGGAGAACGCGGCGACGACCGTGACGATGCCGTACGGGATCAGCGCGGCGGTCCGGACGATGCCCCGACCGACCAGGGTCCGGTGCATGATGATCGCCAGCCCCATGCCGAGCACCAGTTCGACGGCGACGGTGACCACCGTGATCAGCATGGTCACGCCGAACGCGGTCCACCAGAAACCGTTGGTCAGCACGGTCACGTAGTTGTCCAGCCCGACGAACTCCCGCTGGTCGGGGAACTTCAGGTCGAAGCGCTGCAACGACAACCAGATCGAGTAGAGGATCGGGTACGCGGTCACCGCGACCATGACCAGCGCGGCGGGTGCGCAGAGCAGCCAGCCCAGCCGGCGCTCGGCCTTCTTCCCCTCGCTCAGCGGCGCCTTCCGACCGCTCCGGGCCGGACCGGTGGCGGCCGGCTCGCGGGGCGCGGCCCGCTCGGTGCCCTCCTGGACCAGCTCCGCGCCGAGCGGCGTGGCGCTCTGACTCTGACTCGTCACCTGGGCCTCCTCTGTTCGCGGATGCGGGGCTCGCTCCGCTCCACTCGCATTCCGGCGCCGCCGCGTCCCACGCGAGCCTCCCCGGAACGCTCGCTCCTCCCGCTCACGGCAACACTCCCTTGGACTCCAGGGCGTCCTGGATCTGGTCCCGCAGCTCGTCGGCGGTGGCCTTCGGGTCGATCGACGACGGCGGGGAGAGCGTGGCCGACATGACCGTGGAGACGTTCTGGTACGCGGGGGTCAGCGGCCGGGTCGCGGCGTCCTTCAGCTCCGCGAGGATGGTCTCCTTCATCGGGTACGCCTCGGCCATCTCCGGGTCGGCGTAGATGCTCTCGATGGTCGGCGGTACCCCGTCGTTGATCGCGGAGAACTTCTGGTGCTCGGCGTTACGCAGGCAGCGGGCGGCCTCGAAGGACTCCCGGGGGTGCGTCGAGTAGGCGCTGACCGCCAGGTTGACGCCGCCGATGGTGACCCGGCTCGGGGTGTCCGCGTCGATGCCCGGGTACCGCGCCCACTTGACCTTCTTCGCCAGCTCCGGGTCGGCCTCCTGCAACGCGGGGTACACGAACGGCCAGTTGACCTGGAAGGCGCCGTTGCCGGCCTGGAACTCCAGCCGGACCGGGTCCTCGGTGGCGTTGCTGAACGACGCCGAGGTCACGCCCGACGTGGCGAACCGCTTGAGCTGCTCCAGGGCCTTGACCGCGCCGTCGTCCAGCACGGCCCGGGTACCGTCGGCGTTGATGATCTCGCCGCCGGCGCTGGCGACCAGGGTGTTGTAGAGCACGGCCAGGCCCTCGTACTGCGCGCCCATGGTCAGCACCTGGTACGGCTTGCCCTGCCCCTTGAGGTCCTGGGCCTGCTTGATCATCTCGTCCCAGGTCCGTGGCGGTTCCGGAACCAGGTCGCTGCGGTACCAGAGCAGTTGCACGTTGGTGTTCTTCGGCGCCCCGAAGAGCTTGTCCTGGTACCGCGCGGTCTCCAACGGGCCGGCCAGCGTGCCGCGCTCGGCGTCGGCGGCGTCCTCCCCGGTCCACTCCCGGATCCAGTCGGCGCTGGCGAACTCCTGGGTCCAGGTCACGTCCAGACCCAGCACGTCCATCCCGGTGTCCTCGGCGGCGAGCCGGCGGACCAGCTGCACCCGCTGGTCGTCGGCCTGCCGGGGCAACACCCGGTAGGCGATCCGGTACCGCCCCTGTGCCTGCGCGTTGCAGTTCTCCACCACCTTGGCGAGGTTCTGCTCCGGCGGGTAGTACAGGTTGATCGTCGGTACCCCGCCGTCCCCACCCGAACCGCAGGCCGCCAGCGGCGCCACCAGGGCGACCGCGGCGGCGGCTGCCGCCAGCCGGACGCGCGGACGCCGCCGGTGCAGACCGGTCTCGGGGTCGCTCATGATCCCTCCCCCTCTCGTCGGCGAACAGCCGGAGAGGTTCCGTGCCCCGGCGCACGGCGAACCGACCGGTACCCCGGTCGGGACTGTTCCGACGCGGACACCTGGCGTTTCGTGGCCCCCTCACTGCCCGTAACGGCCGAGCGCGAAACCTCCCGGGTCGAAGACGGGTCCGTAGCCGGGAACGGACAGCGCGTCCGGTCGACCGGAGATCCACCGCCGATTAGGCTCGATGGATGGATGCCACCTTCTTCCTCGACCCCGTCTGCCCCTTCACCTGGCGGACCTCCCGCTGGCTGGTCTCGGTAGCCGAAGCCCGCTCGCTGACCATCGAGTGGCGCGCGTTCAGCCTGACCATCCTCAACGGCGGTCGGATCGACCCGATGATGCAGGAGTCGATGACCGCGTCCAACCGGTCGTTGCGCCTGATCGAGGCGCTGCGGGCGGAGGGCCGGGGGGACGACGCCGGCCGGTTCTACGCCGAGTTGGGTGCCCGCAGCCACGACGCGGGCAGTCCGCTGTCGGCCGACATCGTGGCCGCCGCCGTCGAGGCGGCCGGGCTGGAGAAGTCCGCCGAGGCACTGGACGACGAACGGTGGGACGCGGCGGTCGCCGAGTCGCACGCCCTGGCGTACTCCTCGGCCGGTCCGGACATCGGTTCACCGGTGCTGATGGTGCCCGGCGCCGAGCGGGGCATCCACGGCCCGATCCTCACCGAGGTGCCCGACACCGCCGACGGGGTGGCCGTCTGGGACGCCATGCTGCCGCTGCTGAAGCTGCCCGCGTTCCACGAGATCAAGCGCGGTCGCCGGTAACCCCACCCTCCTCCGGGTCGACCGCCCCGGGCGTGGCCGCTGCCCGCCCGGGGCGGTCGTGTTCTCCCCCCGCCGTCGTCCCGACCACCGGTGGTGCCGCCGCGTGGGACGTCCTACCCGTTGCGTTCCCGGTCGACTACCGTTTCTGGTGCTCACCACCAGCGCGTCGCCGCCGTCGTCGATTCGCCTGAAACCGACTCAGTGCCCACCCGATCGGTCCGTCTTTACGGATTCCGCAGCTGCCGGTGGATCGGGTTGGGCAGGATCGTCTTCAACGAGGAGGTGCCGCCGTGCAGGACACCCGCGCCCTCACCCTGTCGTTCGAGGTCAACGGCCTGCCCCCGGTCAAGACCGAGGCCCTGTCGATCTTCGCTGCCGGGCACCGGCAGGCGACCCGGGTCCGGGCACTGCTGGAGGCGGCCTGCGCCGCCGCGCAGCGTACCGGTTGGACCCCGCTCACCGGTCCGGTCGAAGTGGACCTGACCCTGCGCTGCCCACCCGGGCACCGCACCTCGGACGCCACCACCCTGCTCGGTGGGGTCTGTGCCGTCCTCGCGGACAAGAAGCGGGTCGCCACCATCGGCCTGGCCCACCTGGGGGTACTCGTGGATGTCGCGCTCTACCGGGACGACCGGCAGATCCGCCGGTTGACCTACCGGGAGGAGCCGGCGGAGGAGATGTCCTACGAGGTACGCGTCACCGCAGTACCGAACGTGGTTTGACCGACGGCCGCGGTGGGGTACCGCGGACGCCGACGAAGGGAGCGCCGATGTCGGAACCACATGTCACGCTCGACCCGAGCGGGCTCACCCCGACGCAGCAGAAGCTGCGTGGCCCGCTGGAGGAGCAGCTGACGTCGGCGCTGCGGGTGGCCACCGAACGGGTCCGCACGGAGTACGCGGGCGAACCGGTGGAGCAGGTCTGCCAGCGGCTGCTCGACGAGACCCGGCACGGCCTGCACCCGGACATCGCCGCCGGTTGGCAGCCGGACATGGACGAGTTCTGCCGGGTCGCCGTGGCGATCGTCCGGGGCGGGGCCGGCTGACCCCGAGGGGTCAGCGAATGGGTTGCCGCCCGGCTCCGGCCGTGACGGGACCCGGCTCCGGCCGTCAGAAGTACCCGGGCCCGGCCGTCAGAAGTGCCCGAGCAGGTCACGGAAGGCGGCCAGCCGTAGCACCTGCTCGTCGGCCGGGTCCAGCTCGTCGTGCTCCAGCACCCAGGTGTTGTCGTTCGGGATGAACACCGCGTTCATCCCGACCGACCGGGCCGGGAGGATGTCCGACTTCGGGGAGTTGCCGATCATCCAGGTCCGCTCGACGGTCAGCCCGTGCTGGTCGACCAGCCAGCGGTACGTCCGGACGTCCTTCTCCGGCACGATGTGGGTGGTCCGGAAGTGGTGGGCCAGCCCGGACGCGTCGAGCTTGCGGCGCTGCTCCTCCTGGTCACCCTTGGTGAGCAGCAGCAGGTCGTGCCGCCCGCCCAGCTCGGCCAGCGTCTCCGCCACCCCCGGCACCAGTTCGACCTGCCCGTGCCGGAGCGCCACCGCCAGGTCGTCGATCTCCCGGCGCTCGGCCTCGGTGGCCGGTCGTTCCCGCAGCCGTTCGAAGCACTCGCCGAGGCTGTGCAGGAACACCCGGCTGCCGTACCCGTGGACCACCGTGTTGGCCCGCTCGATGTCGTCGAGGATGGACCGGATCTCGACCCGGTCCAGGGTCGGGTGGGCCACCCAGTCCAGAAAGTCGTCGATGACCCGCTCGAAGAGGACGTTGTTCTCCCAGAGGGTGTCGTCCGCGTCGAACACGAGCACCTGCCCTGCCCGCCGCCCGCTGCCGATCCCGCCGATCCGACCCGTCATCGTCGCTCCCGTCCGCGCCCGTCCCGTCGCCGCCGGGACGGTATCCGATCGCCTTGCCGGGCGCCCGGATTTTCCGGCGTCGTGTCCGGCGCACCGGCCGGTCAGCAGGGGCCGAGTGCAGCGGTCAGCAGGGGCTGAGTGACCGCCGGGAACGCCCCACAGGGCGGGCCGCCATCTCCCCCGCGTACTCCCGGGCCAGCTCCGGCAGCCGGTAGTGGCCGGGTCCGACCGGATCGGCCAGGTGCACGTCGACGAGTTCCTCCAGGGCACGCCAGGCCCGCTGCCGGGACACCCCGAGGTGGACCGCCGTCTCCTCGGCGCCGGCCGTCGGCCCGGGCAGCTCACCGAGCAGCCGGAAGGCCCGGGCCGCCAGCTCGTCGCTGGCCCGGACCAGTTCGTACCCGGTGGCCAGGCTGTCGCGTACCGACAGGTCGCCGTAGACCAGCGAGTCGAGTCGGCTGCCCGGGTCGGTGAGCTGCTCCACCAGCATCCCGATCGGCCAGTCCAGCCGGGCGGCCAACCGCGCCCCGGCGATCCGCAGCGCCAGGGGCGAACCGTCGCAGAGCCGGATCAGCTCGGCGGCACCGGCCGGGTCGGCGGCGAGTCGCCCGGCGCCGACCAGCGCACCGAGCAACGACCGGGCGTCGGCGTCGGGCAGGCCACCCACCGGCACCCGGCGTACCCCGTCCAGCCCGGCCAGCCGACGTCGCCCGACCACGATCAGGCCGGGGCCGGGCCCGGCCGGCACCAGCGGCCGGACCTGGGCCGCGCTGCTCACCCCGTCCACCACCACCAGCACCCGCCGGCAGGCCACCATCGAGCGGTACCGGCCGGCCCGCTCGTCGGGGCGTACCGGCAGCTCGGCGTCGAGCAGCCCGAGGGAGCGCAGCGCACGGGCCAGCACCTCACCGGCGGGTACCGTCGGTGAGTCGGCGAGGTCGATCCAGACCTGCCCGTCGGGGAAGTCGTCGGCGAGCCGGTGCGCGGCGCGTACCGCGAGGGTGGACTTGCCGCTGCCACCGGCACCGCAGACCACCACCGCGGCCGGTGCGGGCGCCGCGACGTCCCGCACGGCCGCGACCACCGCCGCCACCTCCCGGGTACGCCCGACGAAGCTGACCAGGTCGGCGGGGAGTTCCCGGGGGCCGGTGGGGCGTGGTTCCCCGGCCGGTTCCCGCAGGGTCAGACCGGTCTGGGGCCCGGTCAACTCGGGTGCCCGGTCCAGGACCGCCCGGTGCAGGGCGACGAGTTCCGGGCCGGGTTCCATGCCGAGCCGGGCGACCAGGACGGCCCGGGCATCCCGGTAGGCGTTCAGTGCCGCCGCCGGGTCACCGCTGCGGTAGAGGGCAATCATCAACTGCCCCCAGGCCCGCTCGCGCAGCGGATGGCGGTCCAGGTGCCGGCGCAGGCTGCCGACCAGCTCGTGGTGCTCGCCGCCGGCCAGCCGCGCCTCGGCCAGGTCCTCGACGACGTGCAGCCGGTCCTCGTCCAGACCGCACAGGGCCACGTCGAGCGCGGTGCCCCGGGGCAGGTCGTCGCCGGCCGGGCCACGCCACAGGCCCAGCGCGGCGGTGAGCCGACGGACCGCCGTGTCGGTCCGGCCGGTGGCGAGGGCGGTACGCCCCTCGGTGGTCAACTGGCGGAACGCGGTGACGTCCAGCTCGTCCGGGGAGAGGGTCAACTGGTATCCACCGGGGCGGGACACGATCCGGTGCCCGAGCACCCGGCGCAGTGCGGCGGCATGGTTGCGCAGATTGGGTATCACCGACCGGGGCGGCGGACCGGCCCAGGCCACCTCGGCCAGCCGGTGCAACGGGACGGGCTGGTTGGCGTCGAGCGCGAGCCCGGCGAGCAGCGCCCTCCGCTTCGCCGAGCCCAACGCCACGGCCTGACCGTCATTGTGCAGCTCAACCGGACCGAGCAGTTTCACGTCGATACGCACGAGCCGCTCCCCCGTTCGACGTTCAGCGCCGCCCCAGGCTAGGAGCAGTAGCTGAACCGGACAAGGTGCGGTATCGCCTCGGACGGCGTGATGAATGTCCAGTTCGAAAAGTGCTATTCCGACGTAACATTTCGGAACCTGTCGACGCTGTCGAGTGGTCACCTGGCCCGCTGCTTACGCTGCCGCCACACGGTGAGCTGGGCCCGGGCCATGGCCACCCGGGGGCACCAACCGTCCGGGCCGCACCGGCGGCACCGGTTGCGTTGATGGAAGTCGAGCACGTAGCCGGCGAGCTGGATGACGAACGGTGCCTCAGCCACGGTACGCGCCCGACCGCTGGTTCCACGACAGCCGGGCGGCTCCCGGCCGCTGTACGCCGGCGCCACGGTCGGGCGGCTCCCCGGAGCCGTGTCCGGGTGGCTCGTCGGCTTCCTCCGGTGGGGCGGGTCGGCCGTAGCCGCCCGCGCGGTGCGGGTAACCGGTGGCCGGGCCGATCTCGTCGATCGCGCCGTTCCGGCGTTGGAACCATTTCCACTTCATGATCGCTGTCCTTGTTGGATGGTCGGCTAATTGCGACACGGCACCCCGACACCCAGCGGGGAAGATGAGCCGGGGATGCCGTGCCGCCTGCTACTTTTCCGTACCAGCAATTCGCTTAGCAATCACTCCGCGGCGAGCTGGCTGCACTTTCTGACCGTTGCGGCATATCGGGTATCACGCCGGGCGCAATTCTGCGTCAAAATGAGACACGATGGAGGAGAGTCGATGGAAGAAACCGGATCGACGGTGCCACGCCGACAGCTCGGCCGGTTGCTCCGCCAGTCCCGGGAGTCGGCCGGCATCGGCCTGGAGGCCGCCGCCGCCGAGCTGGAGTGGTCCCGGGCCAAGATGTACCGCATCGAGTCCGGGCAGGCTCCGGTGCGGACCCTCGACGTGGAGCAGATGTGCCGGCTCTACGACGCCTCCGCCGAGTTGACCGGGGTGCTGGTCGGGCTGGCCCGGGAGAGCAAGGCCAAGGGCTGGTACCACGCCTACGGTGAGGTCATCCCGGCCTGGTTCGAGCTGTTCGTCGGCCTGGAGGCGACCGCCCGCCGGATCCGCACGTACCAGCAGGCCCTGGTACCCGGCCTGCTCCAGACCCCGGAGTACGCCACCGTTGCGGTCCAGGCCACTCCGGGACTCACCGAAGTTGAGGTCGAACGGACGGTGCAGCTACGGATCGAGCGGCAGCGGGTCCTCGCCCGCCGCCGCCCGGCGGCCCCCACCCTGGAGGCGGTCGTCGAGGAGGCGGTGCTGCGCCGACGCCATCCCACGATGCTCCGGCAGCTCGACCACCTGCTCGCGGTCGGCCAGCAGCCGAACGTCTCCCTCCGGGTGCTGCCGCTGGGCTGTGCGCCCTCACACGGGGCGACCGCCGGCAGTTTCGTCATCTTCGACTTCCCCACCGTCGGCGCCCGGCCGGCCGACCCGACGACCATCTACCACGAGTCGCTCACCGGGGCGCTCTACCTCGACCGGGTGGAGGAGGTGCGCGCCTACGCTGAGGCGTGGAAGGCGTTCGGTATCAACGCGTTGAACGAGGACGACTCCCGCAAACTGCTGGAGACCATCAAGGAGGAGCACCGTGCCTGACCTGACCGGCGCGATCTGGCGCAAGAGCACCCGCAGCGGTGGTCAGGGCGACTGCGTCGAGGTCGCCGACAACCTGACCGGCATCGTCGGCGTACGCGACAGCAAGGACCCCGACGGCCCCGCCCTCACCTTCACCCCCGCCGCCTGGACGGCGTTCCTGCACACGGTCCGGCGCGACCGCTGAGC
>NZ_WVUH01000103.1 GCF_017614955.1 Micromonospora echinofusca | reverse complement strand
GGCGGGGGCCGGAACCGGGAGAAGGTCCGGCACCGGGGCTAGGCTGGCAGGGTGCACCCCTCGTCCGGCTGGACGCGGGGCCGTCGCCGTGTGCCGGCACGACCGTGCCGCCCGGTTTGGAAGCGATCGCCGGCACGAAATCGTGCCGCCCTGCCTGGAAGTGATCCATGACTGCGCTCACCGGACTGCTGACCGCCGCTCTCGGTGACCCGGGGCTGACCCGGGCCCGCGATCTCGCCCGCTCGGGGGCGGCGCAGGTCGACGGGCTCGACCTGACCGCGCCCGCCGCCCTGCGCCCGTTCGCGGTGGCCGCGGTCGCCGCCGACGCGGACTCCGGTGGCGCCGGTCGGCCGGTGCTGGCGGTCACCGCGACCAGCCGTGAGGCGGACGACCTCGCCGCCGCGCTGGGCAGCCTGATCCCGACCGGGCAGGTGGCGGTCTTCCCGGCCTGGGAGACCCTGCCGCACGAGCGGCTCTCCCCCCGGTCGGACACCGTGGGCCGCCGGCTGGCCGTGCTGCGCCGGCTCGCCCACCCGCAGGCCACCGACGCGCACGGCCGGACCGGCCCGCTGCGGGTGGTCGTCGCACCGGTCCGTTCCCTGCTGCAACCCCAGCTCAAAGGGCTCGGCGACCTGGAGCCGGTGCAGCTCGCCGCCGGTGCCGAGGCCGATCTGGAGGGCGTCGCCCGCCGGTTGACCGACATGGCGTACGCGCGGGTCGACCTGGTCACCAAGCGTGGCGAGTTCGCCGTCCGGGGCGGCATCCTCGACGTCTTCCCACCCACCGACGAGCATCCGTCCCGGGTCGAGTTCTGGGGCGACGAGGTGGAGGAGATCCGCACCTTCGCCGTCGCCGACCAGCGGACCATCGAGCAGGTCAGCCAGCTCTGGGCGCCGCCCTGCCGGGAACTGCTGCTCACCCCGGCGGTGCGCAAGCGGGCCGCCGCGCTCGCCGGGGAGCACCCGGAGCTGGCCGAGATCCTGGACAAGCTCGCCGAGGGCATCCCGGTCGAGGGGATGGAGTCACTGGCCCCCGCCCTGGTCGGCCCGGACGCGCTGGAACTGCTGCTGGACACCATGCCGACCGGTACCCACATCCTGCTCTGCGACCCGGAACGGATCCGTACCCGGGCACACGACCTGGTCCGTACCTCGGAGGAGTTCCTCCAGGCCAGCTGGGCCGCAGCCGCCGTCGGCGGTCAGGCCCCGGTGGACCTCGGCGCCGCCGCCTTCCGGACCCTCGCCGAGGTACGCGCCGCCGCCGGCGGACTGGGCCAGCCCTGGTGGACGCTGGCGCCGTTCGGCCTGACCGAGGCCGGGGCGGGGAACGCGCCGGCCCGGCAGCCCTGGGAGGACGACCCGGCCGAGGTCGCTGTCACCCCGGACGACGCGATCGCGGTCACCCTGACCGCCCAGCCCACCCCGCTCTACCACGGCGAGACCGCCCGGGTGGTCGACGACCTGAAACGCTGGACCGGCGACGGTTGGGCGGTCGCCCTGGTCTTCGAGGGGCACGGGCCGGCCCAGCGGGCCGTCGAGGTGCTCCGGGACGCCGGGCTCGGCGCGGCGCTCACCGACAGCGTCACCACCGCACCCGCCCCGGGCGAGGTGGTCGTCTCCTGCGGTGCGCTCAACCACGGCTTCCTCGCCGAGGCGTCCCGGTTCGCGCTGCTCACCGGCAACGACATCACCGGCGGGCGGGGCTCCTCCACCCGGGACATGCGCAGGATGCCGAGCCGGCGGCGCAACACCATCGACCCGCTGGAGCTGAAGGCCGGCGACCACGTCGTGCACGAGCAGCACGGCATCGGCCGGTACGTCGAACTGGTGCAGCGGGCGGTCAACGGCGCCGAGCGGGAGTACCTGGTCATCGAGTACGCCGCCAGCAAGCGCGGCCAGCCCGGCGACCGGCTGTTCGTCCCCACCGACCAGCTCGACCAGCTCTCCCGGTACGTCGGCGGGGAGACCCCGACGCTGCACAAGATGGGCGGCGCGGACTGGCAGAAGTCCAAGGCCCGCGCCCGCAAGGCGGTCCGGGAGATCGCCGCCCAGCTGATCCAGCTCTACGCCGCCCGCAAGGCGTCCCAGGGGCACGCCTTCGGACCGGACACGCCCTGGCAGCGGGAGCTGGAGGACGCCTTCCCGTGGACCGAGACGCCGGACCAGCTCGCGGCGATCGAGGAGGTCAAGCGGGACATGGAACAGACCGTCCCGATGGACCGGCTGATCTGCGGCGACGTCGGCTACGGCAAGACCGAGATCGCGGTACGCGCCGCGTTCAAGGCGGTGCAGGACGGCAAGCAGGTCGCCGTGCTGGTACCCACCACGCTCCTGGCCCAGCAGCACTACAACACGTTCGCCGAGCGGATGGGCCAGTTCCCGATCGAGATCCGGCAGCTGTCCCGGTTCCAGACGCCCAAGGAGGCGGAACGGACCATGGAGATGGCCGCCGACGGCAGCGCGGACATCGTCATCGGTACCCACCGGCTGCTCTCGGCGGCCACCCGGTTCAAGTCCCTCGGACTGGTCATCGTCGACGAGGAGCAGCGCTTCGGCGTCGAGCACAAGGAGCACCTGAAGACCCTGCGCGCCTCGGTCGACGTGCTCAGCATGTCGGCCACCCCGATCCCCCGGACCCTGGAGATGGCGATCACCGGCATCCGGGAGATGTCCACCATCGCCACCCCGCCGGAGGAGCGGCACCCGGTGCTGACCTTCGTCGGGGCGTACGACGAGCGCCAGGTGGCCGCGTCCATCCACCGCGAGCTGCTCCGCGACGGGCAGGTCTTCTACCTGCACAACCGGGTCGAGTCGATCGACCGGGCGGCCCGTCGGCTCCGGGAGCTGGTGCCCGAGGCCCGGGTCGCCGTGGCGCACGGGCAGATGGGTGAGGAGGCCCTGGAGAAGGTGATGGTGGGCTTCTGGGAGAAGGAGTACGACGTCCTGGTCTGCACCACCATCGTGGAGTCCGGCATCGACATCCCGAACGCGAACACCCTGATCGTCGAGCGGGCCGACCTGCTCGGTCTGGCCCAGCTCCACCAGATCCGGGGCCGGGTCGGCCGGGGTCGGGAGCGGGCGTACGCGTACTTCCTCTACCCCGGGGAGAAGCCGCTCACCGAACACGCCCACGAGCGGCTGGCCACCATCGCCCAGCACACCGAGCTGGGCGCCGGCATGTACGTGGCGATGAAGGACCTGGAGATCCGGGGCGCCGGGAACCTGCTCGGCGGCGAGCAGTCCGGGCACATCGAGGGGGTCGGTTTCGACCTGTACGTCCGGATGGTCGGCGAGGCGGTGCAGCAGTTCAAGGGCGAGCGGCCCGAGGAGGAGACCGACGTCAAGGTCGACCTGCCGGTCGACGCGCACCTGCCGCACGACTACGTCGGTGTGGAGCGGCTGCGCCTGGAGATGTACCGCAAGCTCGCCGAGGCCCGCGACGAGGCCCGGCTGCGCGAGGTGGTGGCCGAGATGACCGACCGGTACGGCGAGCCGCCCGCGCCGGTGCAGAACCTGGTCGCGGTGGCCCGGTTCCGGTTGCTCGCCCGCCGCTACGGCCTCACCGACGTGTCGATGCAGGGGAAGCACATCCGGTTCAGCCCGCTGCCGCTGCCCGACTCGAAGCAGCTGCGGCTCAAGCGGTACCACCCGGACGCGGTCTACAAGCAGGTCGCCGACCAGGTCAGCGTGCCCCGGCCGAGCACCCGGCGGATCGGCGGCGAGCCGCTGCGTGACCAGGCACTGCTGGACTGGTGCGCCCAGCTCCTCTCCGACGTGCTGGGCGAGCCGGCCGCGTTGGCGGGAGCAGGCCGGTGACCCTCGTCCGGACCGGGGTGGGCACCGTCACCACCAGCACAGGAGCGTGTGAGAGAGTGACCGTCATGCGTGCTCGTCGTCTTGTCGCCGTCGCCGCCACGGCGGCCCTCGGTCTTGCCTCCCTCGCCGCCTGCGGGAAGTCCTCGCCGGATGTCGCCGCGTACGTGGGCGACACGAGGTATTCCGTCGCCCGGGTCGACGGGATCTACGACGACGCGCAGACCAGGTACGCCGCTGCGGTCAACGCGCAGGCCGCACGGGCCGGCGCCACCCCGTCCCCGGAGCAGCTCAAGGCCCGGGTCGACCGGCAGGACATCGTGAACCTGCTGGTCAGCATCGAGCTGGGTAAGCGGGTGGCGGCGGAGAAGCAGCTGACCGTGCCGGACGAGGTCACCCCGGAGCAGCTGGCGCAGCCGTTGCAGATGCCGCCGGACGCCGAGTACGCCCAGCTGTGGGGTGAGTGGCTGGACATCTACAACACCCTGGCCGAGAAGCTGCCGCCGGCCGAGCTGAGCGACGCCTCGGTGATGGCCGTCTACGAGGCGATCGCCGAGACCGGCGCGATCCAGTCCGGGCTGACCGTGGCCGAGGTGCGGCAGGCGTTCGGCAGCGGCGACTTCGTCCGGCAGGGCACTGCGGTCAGCGCCGCCCTCCAGGCGGAGGCCGAGCAGGCCGGCGTCTCGATCAACCCGGCGTACCGGCCGGTCGGCGTCCCGTCGGCGGTCAACGGTGGGCAGGGCCCGGTCTTCTACTCGCTGCCGTACATCGACGAGAGCGGTCCGGTGACCGACATCTCCACCCCCGAGGCACCGGCCACGGCAGCCGCCAACGCATGAGCGCACGGATCGTCCTGCTGGTCACCTCGCCCCGGCTGCCCGCCGGACTGCTGACCGCCGCCGCCTGGGACGTGGTACGCGCCCATCCGGTGCTGGCCGGTGCGGAGAGCGAGCTGACCGGGGCGGTCCGGGCGGCCGGCGTCGAGGTGACGATCGTGACCGCCGGGGCGACCGGCGCGCTGCTCGACGCGGTCGCCGCGCAGGGCACGGCGGTCTGGCTGGCCGGCCCGGCCGGCGACGAGTCGCTCGCCCGTGAGCTGGGGCTGCGGCTGGCCCGGCAGCCCGGCCTGGCCGAGTTGGAGCTGATGTACGGCTCCTGGGACCCGCCCGGCGCCCGGTTGCTCGACGCGGTGACCGTGATGGACCGGCTGGCCGGGCCGGGCGGCGACCCGTGGAAGCGGGCGCAGACCCACCGCTCCCTCGCCGGTTTCCTGCTGGAGGAGTGCTACGAGGCGTACGACGCGATCGTCACCGACGACCTCGACGAGCTCCGCGAGGAGTTGGGCGACGTGCTGTTGCAGGTGCTGCTGCACAGCCGGCTCGCCGAGGAGCGCACCGACGGGGAGCCGTGGAGCGTGGACGACGTAGCGGCCGGTCTGGTGGACAAGATGGTCCGCCGTAACCCGCACGTCTTCGCGGGGGCCGAGGCGGGCACCCTCGACGAGATCACCGCCAGCTGGGAGAAGATCAAGCAGGCGGAGAAGTCCCGGCAGTCGGTGCTGGAGGGGATCGCGCTGAGCCAGCCGGCGCTCGCCCTGGCTGCCAAGATCCTGCAACGGGCGGCCCGGGTCGGGCTGGCCGTCCCGCTGCCCACCGGAGCGGGACCGGCGGACGCCAGCGCCGTGGACACCGCCGGGCCGGCCGACGCCGAGGCCCGCCTCGGTGCCACCCTGCTGGCGACGGTCGCGCAGGCCCGGGAGGCGGGGCTGGACGCCGAGGCGGCGCTGCGGCGGGCCGCCCTGGCCTACGCCGACGAGGTCCGCGCCGCCGAGGCGAGCCGGACACCCTGATCCCGGGTGTCCCGGGCGGTGGTGAGACCGACGGCCAGGCCGGCGGCGACCACCAGGACACCGGCCGCCTGGGCGGTACCCGGTGGGCGGCCGGCCTGGACGGCTGCGGTGACCAGGGTGGCCACCGGCATCAGCCCGACGAGCATTCCGGCGCGGGCCAGGCCCAGCCGACGCAGGCCCAGGAACCAGGCGACGAACGCCACCACCGTCATCAGCCCGGCGAGATAGGCCAGCGTCGCCGCCTCCACCGCCGTGGGCAGGCGCAGCCGCGCCGGTTCGCCCGCCACGACCGCCGCCACCAGCAACAGGGGTACGGCCAGCCCGCAGCCGTACGCGGCGACCCGTACCGCCCCCAGCCGGGGGAGCACGATGGCGGCGAGCAACGAGAACGCGATCTCGCCACCGAGCGCCCCGAACGCGGCGAGGAGGCCGATGGCGTCGGTCCGACCGGCACCCTGCACCAGCGCGGTTCCGGTGACCACGATCCCGGCGGATACCAGCAGGCGCGGAGCGGGTCGACCGCCGTGCAGCAGGGGGGCCAGCAGGGCCAGACCGAGGGGCGCGGCCCCGATGACGGTGCCGACCATCGCCGGTTCACTGTGCCGTAGGGCGATCAGTACGCATGCGTTGAAGCCGGCCAGGCCGGTTGCCGCGAGCAGGGTGAGCAGACCGAGTTCCCGTCCGGTCGGCCGGGGCCGGGACGCGACGGTGGTGCCGGTGCCGGTGCCGGTGCCGGTGCCGGTGCCGGTCGGTGGGGCGACGCCGGCCGGGTCGAGCCGGGGCCACCAGCGGGCGATGGCGGCCAACCCGGCGGCGGCCAGCGCGTAGCGCACGGCCTGGCCGGTCAGGGGCGGGTAGTCGAGGATGAGCTGGCTGATCGAGATGGAACTGCCGACGATCACCATGCCGGTGGTGCAGAGCAGGACGCCACGTGGATCGAATCTGGTCACCCGGTCGACGCTAGGAGCCAGGTGGTCCACTCTTAAGGTCCAGTTGCCGGACAGATTGGGAGACCACTTGTCGTCTCTGGAAGCACTGATCACCCTGGACCGGGGGCGTCCGGGGCTGGCTGGACAGCTCACCGGGGCCCTCCGCGCGGCGATCGAGACCGGCCGGCTGGCGCCCGGCACCCGGCTGCCCGCCAGCCGGGGCCTAGCCGCCGACCTGCGACTGTCCCGGGGCGTCGTGGTCGAGGCGTACGAGCAACTGGTCGCCGAAGGGCGGCTGACCGCCCGGCGGGGTTCCGGCACGGTGGTGGCCGACTCGGTCGCGGCCGGGCCGGTCGACGCCGGAACCGGCCGGGACGCCCGCCGCCCCGACCACCACCTGGCCGGCGTACCGGGCGCCGGGCTGCCGGCGGCGCCCCTGCGGGCCGGGGTACCGGATTTGGGGCTCTTCCCGAGGGTCGCCTGGCGCCGGGTGTACGAGCGGGCGCTGCGCGAGGTCCGCGACGCCGAACTGGGCTACGGCGATCCGGCCGGGGCGCCCCGGCTCCGGACCGAGCTGGCCGGCTACCTGGGCCGGGTCCGGGCGGCCCGGGTCGACCCGACCGACCTGGTCGTCACCACCGGCGCAGCGCAGGCGTTCACCCTGCTGGCCGGGGTGCTGGCCGCCCGGGGCGTGACCCGGATCGGGGTCGAGGACCCGGGTAGTAGCGGTGTGCTGGCGCCGCTGCGGGCCCAGGGTCTGCGCCCGGTCGGGGTACCGGTCGACGCCGACGGACTGGACGTCGCCGCGTTGCGCCGCTCCCGGTTGCGGGCCGTCCTGGTGACGCCCGCGCACCAGTTCCCGACCGGAGTGGTGCTCGGCCCGGACCGTCGGACCGCCCTGCTCGACTGGGCCAGGTCCACCGGCGGACTGATCATCGAGGACGACTACGACGCCGAGTTCCGCTACGACCGGGACCCGGTCGGCTGTCTTCAGGGGCTCGCCCCGGACGCGGTCGCCCATCTCGGCTCGGTGAGCAAGGCGCTCGCCCCCGGGCTGCGGTTGGGGTGGCTGGCGGTACCGCCCGTGCTCCGGCCGGCGGTGCTGGCCGGCAAGTTCGCCGCCGACCTCGGCGGCCCGGCGCTGGAACAGTTGGCCTTCGCCGAACTGCTCGCCAGCGGCGGTTACGACCGGCACCTCCGCCGGGCCCGGCGGACCTACCGGGCCCGGCGGGACGCCCTGGTCGGCGCGCTCCACCGGTACCTGCCCGGCGCCCGGGTCACCGGGATCGCGGCCGGACTGCACCTCGTCCTCGAACTGCCCGCCGGGACCGACGACACCGCGCTGGCCGCTGCCGCCCGGGCGGCCGGGCTCGGCCCGGTCCCGCTGGCCGAGCTACGGCTGACCCGTTCCGGACCACCCGGACTGGTACTGGGTTACGCCGCCCACTCCGCTGCCGAGCTGGAGTCGGCCGTGGCGGTACTGGCCGGTCTCCTCCGCCCCGGCACCGGTCCGGACCGGCTATCTCGACGGTCGATCCGTAGGCCCGTCAGCGACTAGATTCATCGGTATGTCCACCTTCCTGCCCCGCGCCGAGCGGATCATCGACGCGCTCCTGGAACGCCGCCCGGGCCTCGCCAGCTCGGCCGGGGAGCACCGGTACGACGACCGGCTGCCCGACTACTCGGCCGACGCCGTGGCGGCCGACGGGGCGATGCTGCGGGAGGCGGCGCACGCGCTCGCCGAGGTCGACGGTGACCTGCTCGACCCGGCCGAGCAGGTCGACCACGCCATGCTCAGCGCCCTGGTGGACCGGGAACTGTTCGAGTTGACCGAGATCCGGGCCCACGAGTGGGACCCGCTGCGGCACAACCCCGGCCCGCTGCTGCACACCCTGATCGCCCGCCCGTACGCCCCGGCGGAGGTGCGGTTGACGGCGCTGGCCGGGCGGCTGGCGGCCGTACCGGATGCGCTGGCCACCGCCCGCGCGACGCTGGACGACGTACCCCGGATCCATGCCGAGACGGCGGTCGGACAGTTCGCCGGGACGGCGGCGCTGGTCCGGGCCGAACTGCCGGCGCTGCTCGACCAGGCACCGGCGCTGCGGGGCAGCATCGAGCCGGTCGCCCGGGCGGCGGTCGCGGCGCTGACCGGGTTCGCCGACCACCTGCGGGCCGGCCTGGCCGACGACCCGGGCCCCGGCCGGGACCCGCGCCTCGGCCGACGCCGGTGGGAGGCGCGGCTCTGGCACACCCTGGACACCGAACTGCCGGCGGCCGAGGTGCTCCGCCGGGCCTGGGCCAACCTGGACCGGGTGACCGACGAGATCCGGGCCGCCGCCGCCGAACTGGTCGGCGGACCGGAGGACGACGGGACGGTCCGCCGCGCGCTGGACCTGCTCGCCGCCGAACACCCGGACGACCACACCATCGTCGCGGCGGCCGGGGTCACCCTCGACGAGGCGACCGACTTCGTCCGCGAGCACGACCTGGTGTCGCTGGTCGACGATCCGTGCGTCATCCAGGAGATGCCCGAGTTCGCCCGGGGCGTGGCGGTGGCCTACTGCGACTCGCCCGGCCCGCTGGAGACGGCCGACGTACCGACGTTCTACTGCATCGCCCCCACCCCGGCGGACTGGCCGGCGGCCCGGGTCGAGTCGTTCTACCGCGAGTACAACGACCACATGCTGCGCAACCTGACCGTGCACGAGGCGATGCCCGGTCACTTCCTCCAGCTCGCGCACGCCCGCCGGTACGCCGGACCGACCCGGGTCCGGGCGGTCGCGCAGTCCGTCCCGTTCATCGAGGGCTGGGCGGTGTACGCCGAGGAGTTGATGGTCGGCGCCGGCTTCGGTGGCCTGCCGGTACGGCTGCAACAGCTCAAGATGCAGCTCCGGATGACCATCAACGCCCTGCTCGACCAGCTCGTGCACGTCGAGGAACTGCCCGAGGCGGAGGCGATGGCGCTGATGACCGGGCGGGGTTTCCAGGAGGAGGGGGAGGCGACCGGCAAGTGGCGGCGGGCCCTGCTCACCTCGACCCAGCTCTCCACGTACTTCGTCGGGTACAGCGAGGTGGCGGCGATCGCCGCGCTGCGTCCGCCCGGCACGCCGGTACGGCAGTGGCACGACGCGATGCTGGCACACGCCTGCCCGCCGCCCCGCCACCTGCGCACCCTGCTCACCCGGTGAGGAGGGCCCCTTCCCGACGCATGCCGGCCGGGCAGGTCACTTCGGCGTGGCGGTGCGCCGGTCCACCACGCCGGCCCCGGGCGGCAGGTCGAACGCGCTGACCGGTACCGAGTCCTGGTAGCGGGTGAGATCCAGCTCGACCGGCTTGCCGTCCATGACACCCCGGAAGCTGCCCAGCACACCCTCGTTCGTCACGCAGGCCTCGAAGGGGGTGCCGTTCTCCCCGACCTCGGTGACCTTCACACAGGTCGCGTGCCGGCCGGCGACCGTGGTGTCGGTCTGCTCGATGACCGCGGCCGGGTCCAGCGCGGCGGTGGCCAGCAGGCCCATGACCACCGGAGGCGCGATCAGCCCCTGCTGTTTGGCCTGGGCGAAGACGGTCACCGAGGGGCGGTTGCTGGGTACCGGCGGGGGCGCCAGGGTGCAGGTCGTCCGGCTGCCGGAGGTGACGCAGGTGGTGGTCGCCTCCGCGGTCACGGTCAGCTTGCCACCCGGGTAGGTGTACGCGGACCGGGCCGGTTTCTGGGTCTGCGAGATCGACGCGGTCTGCCCGCCGGGGAGCTGGTAGTCGGCCGAGTAGGTCGACTCCATCGCCCGGTCCAGCCGGGCGGCCAGGTCGTTGACCAGGTCGGCCCGACCGACCACCCGACCGGCGTCGTCGAGGGTCTGGCAGCCGGTGACCGTCAGCAGGGCGATGACCGATCCGACTAGAAGGCGGTACGTCGTCGAGGCCGAGGGCATGGTCCACAGCCTTGCCGATCGGGTCCACCCCGTGCAAACCGGTTGCCGGTTGCGGTACGAGAATCCGGGAATGTCCGGCACGCTGGGCGGGAAGCCGTGGGACGGGCGTCTCCGCCGGCCACCGCCCGACGGTGTACCCGCGCCCGATACGCTGCCATCAACACGCCTCAGCCGCACCGTCGCGGCCCTGCCGACCGCACGTACATCGAAACGAGGAGCGACACAGTGGCAACCATCGAGGGAATCGTCGCCCGGGAGATTCTCGACTCGCGGGGCAACCCGACGGTCGAGGTCGAGATCGGCCTGGACGACGGCACGGTCGCCCGCGCCGCGGTACCGTCCGGCGCCTCCACCGGTGCCTTCGAGGCGATCGAGCTGCGCGACGGTGACGCCGACCGGTACCTGGGCAAGGGCGTCGAGAAGGCGGTCCAGAACATCGAGGACCGGATCGTCGACCAGCTGATCGGGTACGAGGCCAGCGAGCAGCGGCTGATCGACCAGAAGATGCTCGACATCGACGGCACCGACAGCAAGTCCGAGCTGGGCGCGAACGCCATCCTGGGCGTGTCGCTGGCGGTCGCCAAGGCGGCGGCCAGCAGCGCCGAGCTGAGCCTCTTCCGCTACCTGGGCGGCCCGAACGCGCACCTGCTGCCGGTGCCGATGATGAACATCCTCAACGGTGGCGCGCACGCCGACTCGAACGTCGACGTGCAGGAGTTCATGATCGCCCCGATCGGCGCGCCGAGCTTCCGCGAGGCGCTGCGCTCCGGCGTCGAGGTGTACCACGCGCTCAAGGCGGTCCTGAAGAAGAAGGGCCTCTCCACCGGCCTCGGTGACGAGGGCGGTTTCGCCCCCAACCTGCCGACCAACTCGGCCGCGCTGGACCTGATCGCCGAGGCGGTCGAGAAGGCCGGCTACACGCTCGGCTCGGACATCGCCCTCGCGCTCGACGTGGCGGCCACCGAGTTCTGCTCGAACGGCACCTACACCTTCGAGGGCTCGGCGCTCTCCGCCGAGGAGATGACGAACTACTACACCAAGCTGGTCGGCGACTACCCGATCGTGTCGATCGAGGACCCGCTGTCGGAGGACGACTGGAGCGGCTGGACCGCCCTCACCGCCGCCCTCGGCGACCGGATCCAGATCGTCGGCGACGACCTGTTCGTCACCAACCCGCAGCGCGTCGCCCGGGGCATCGCGGAGAGCGCCGCGAACGCCGTCCTGGTCAAGGTGAACCAGATCGGTTCGCTGACCGAGACCTTCGACGCGGTCGACCTGGCCCACCGGGCCGGGTTCCGGTGCATGATGAGCCACCGGTCCGGCGAGACCGAGGACACCACCATCGCCGACCTGGCCGTCGCCACCGGCTGTGGCCAGATCAAGACCGGTGCCCCGGCCCGTTCCGAGCGGGTCGCGAAGTACAACCAGCTCCTGCGGATCGAGGAGGAGCTGGCCGACGCGGCGCGGTACGCCGGCGCGGGTGCCTTCCCGCGTTACCGTTCCGCCTGAGTCAGGGGTCCGGTTCCACCCGGGTCGGCTGCTGCGTGTGCCCCGTCCGGGCGGTACGTTCGCCTGATCGGGGCCATGCCATCGGGGGAGGGGTGTGACGAGGATGCAGGCACGGCGCACACCGAGCGGTCAGCGTCCCGCCCGACGACCGGGTCAGTCCGGTCGGACGGGCGGGGCCCGGGGCGCCCGGGTGACGACCCGCGACACCGGCGTACGCGCCGAGCCGCGGGGCACCGGCACCCGGGCGCCGGGGACCGGCCGGGGCGACGCCGTACGCTCGGCGAGCCGCCCGGCCGCCGCCCGGCGTACCGCCACGGGTGGTGCCGCCAAGCGCACCTCCGCACCCCGCCCCCGCCGGGTCACCGGCCGGGCCACCGTGCTCTTCGCGGTACTGATCGCGCTGGCACTGGCCTACACCTACCCGGTCCGGCTCTACCTCAGCCAGCAGGCGGACATCGCCCGGATGGAGGCGTCGCAGGCGGCCCAGCGGGAGCTGATCGGTGAGCTGTCCGCCAAGGCGGCCAAGTGGCAGGACCCGGCCTACATCCGGATCCAGGCCCGGGAACGCTTCTACATGGTCTACCCCGGCGAGGTGCCGGTGCTGGTCTACGACGACCCGGAGAGCGCGGCCCGGGACGCCGCCGGGGGCGCTCCGCCGGCACCCCGGGAACAGGCTCCGGCCACCTGGTACGACTCGCTGTGGTCGAGCATCCAGGCGGCCGACGCCGAGCGCCCCACCCGGTAACCGAACGAAAGATGGCACCGTGACTGTCGTACCACCGCAGGAGCCGGCGGCGGACGCCGTACCCCGGCCGGAGCGCGAACCGGCCACCGAGGCCGACCTGGCGGCGGTGGCCGCGCAGCTCGGACGCCCCCCGCGCGGCACCCGGGCGGTGGCCCACCGCTGCCCGTGCGGCCTGCCGGACGTGGTCGAGACGACCCCACGGCTGGCCGACGGTACGCCGTTCCCGACGCTGTTCTACCTGACCTGCCCGAAGGCGACGGCGGCGTGCAGCCGGCTGGAGTCGGCCGGGCTGATGAAGGAGATGGCCGAGCGGTTGGCGGCCGATCCCGAGCTGGCCGCCCGGTACCGGGCCGCGCACGAGGACTACCTGGCCCGACGGGACGCCATCGGGGAGGTACCGGAGATCGCCGGGATCTCGGCCGGTGGCATGCCCGGCCGGGTCAAGTGCCTGCACGTGCACGTGGGGCACGCGCTCGGCGCCGGCCCGGGGGTCAACCCGTTCGGCGACGAGACGCTGGCGTTGATGGAGCAGTGGTGGGCCGACGGCCCCTGCGTCGACGTGCCGGTCACCGACGTGCCGGTGGTGGACGGGCCGTGACCGGCGGCACGACCGGGGTCGACGGGACGAACCGGGCCGACGGCACGGCCGGGTCGGACGGCACGACCGGGACCGCCGGGTCCGGCGGCATCGTGGTCCGACGGGCCCGCACCGCCGACGTGCGCGGCATCCGACGGCTGATCGACACCTACACCGACGAGCGGCGGCTGCTCAGCAAGGCCACCGTCACCCTCTACGAGGACGTCCAGGAGTTCTGGGTCGCGGTCCGGGCCGGTGACGGTACGGTCGTCGGCTGCGGGGCGCTGCACGTCATGTGGGAGGACCTGGCCGAGATCCGTACGGTGGCGGTCGACCCGGGGTGCCGGGGCCAGCGGATCGGCCACCGGATCGTCGCCGAACTGATCGGGGCGGCCCGGGAGCTGGGAGTCGCCCGGATCTTCGTGCTCACCTTCGAGACCCGGTTCTTCGGCTCCTTCGGGTTCGTGGAGATCGACGGCGCGCCCGTGCCGCCCCCGGTCTACGAGCAGCTGCTCCGTTCGTACGACGAGGGTGTGGCGGAGTTCCTGGGGTTGGAGCGGGTCAAGCCGAACACCCTGGGCAACACCCGGATGCTGCTGAGGCTCACCGGCTGACTTGATCCACCCGACCATGCTGGTGCCGTGCTGACCTTCGTACGCCGGGCCTACCGGGTGGTCGCGGTGTTGATCACGCTCTGCACCCTGGTCGGGGTGGCCCGGCTGGTCGTACCGGCCACCGCCGCCGGGGACGGCGAGCCACCCGGGGTACGCCGCCAGTTGACGTTCCTGCGGGCGGCGCTGGAGGCCGGAGCGGGTACGGACGCCCAGCAGCTCTTCCCCGAGGGGTACTTCTTCAGCCATGTCCTCTACGGGCTGAGCCGGGTCGAGCTGGGAATGCGGGCCGGGGCGGACCGGGTCGGGACCGACCGGGCCGGGGTGGACCGGGACATCGCGCTGCGGGAGGCCCGGTGGGCGCTGAAACGGCTGGACTCCCCGGCCGGGCGGGCCCCGTTCAGCGCCGACCTCACCCCGCCGTACGGCGTCTTCTACCAGGGCTGGACCACCTGGCTGCGCGGCGGGATCATCGCCCTGCAACCGGCCGACCGGCGGGATCCGGGGGAGGTGCAGCGGTTCGCCGCCGACGCGGCGGCCCTCGGCGCAGCCTTCGACGCCTCGGCGTCGCCCTACCTACCGGCGTACCCGGGACAGGCCTGGCCGGTCGACTCGACCGTGGCGGTGGCCGCCCTGCGGTTGCACGACACACTGCTCCCGCCCCGGTTCGCCGGTACGGTGCAGCGCTGGCTGGCCGGGGTACGCCAGCGCCTCGACCCGGCCACCGGCCTGCTGCCGCACCGGGTCGAGCCGGCCGACGGCGCACCGGCCGAGGTGGCGAGGGCCACCTCGCAGAGCGTGATCCACCGGTTCCTGGTGGAGATCGACCCGGTCTTCGCCCGGGAGCAGTACCTGCGGTTCCGGGACCGGTACGTGACCACGCCGCTCGGCCTCGGCCCGGCGGTGCGGGAGTACCCGGACGGCATTGCCGGCCCGGGTGACGTCGACTCGGGGCCGCTGCTGCTCGGGGTGAGCCTGTCGGCGACCGTGGTGACCATGGGTGCCGCCCAGGTGCAGGGGGACACCGCGCTCGCCGGGGCGCTCGCGAACTACGGCGAGCTGGCCGGCCTGCCCGTCGACACCCCGTGGACCAAGCGGTACGCCTTCGGCCTGCTCCCGGTCGGTGACGCCTTCCTCGCCTGGTCGAAGACCGCCCGCCCCTGGGTGGCAGCACCGGGGCCGGTGGATCCGTCGCCGGGGGTCGACCGGTGGTGGCGGCTTCCGCTGCTCGGCCTGCTGCTGCTCGTCGGCGCGCTGCCCTGGCTGCCCGAGCTGCTGCTCCGGTACCGGCGACGGGCCGGCGTGCGGGCCGGTACGCGGACCGGGGAGCCGGACGCCCCGACGGTGGTCGGTGCCGGCCCGGCCCGGCTGTCGTAGGGTGGCGGACGTGACGACTCGTGTGGCAGCCATCGACTGCGGGACCAACTCGATCCGCCTGCTGGTGGCGGACCTGCCCGACCCGTCGGCCGGGCCGGAGGCGCTGCTGGTCGACCTGACCCGGCGGATGGAGATCGTCCGGCTGGGGCAGGGGGTCGACCGGACCGGCCGGCTGGCACCGGAGGCGATCGAGCGGACCCGGGTCGCGCTGGCGGCGTACGCGGCGGAGCTCCGGGAGCTGGGTGCGGAGCGGGTGCGGATGTGCGCCACCTCCGCCTCCCGGGACGCCTCCAACGCCGCCGACTTCCGGGCCATGGTCGAGCAGACCCTGGGCGTCGCACCCGAGGTGGTCAGCGGCGACGAGGAGGCCCGGTTGTCGTTCACCGGCGCGGTCCGGGGGCTGCCGGCCGACGCCGAGGCACCGTACCTGGTGGTCGACATCGGCGGCGGTTCGACCGAGTTCGTCGTCGGCTCCCGGGACCTCACCGTGGACGCGGCGATCTCGGTGGACATCGGCTGCGTCCGGATGACCGAACGGCACCTGGCCGGCGACCCGCCGACGGCCGCCGAGATCGGCGCGGCGGAGGCGGACATCGCCGCCGCCGTCGACCGGGCGCTCGCCGTCGTGCCCGGCCGGGAGGCGGCCACCCTGGTCGGCCTCGCCGGGTCGGTGACCACCGTGGTCGCCATCGCCGAGGGCCTGACCGGGTACGAACCGGAGCGCATCCACCACGCCCGGGTGTCGTACGACGAGGTGGCGAAGGTGACCGGCGACCTGCTGTCGATGACGCGCGAGCAGCGCCTGGCGATCCCGGTGATGCACCCGGGCCGGGCCGACGTGATCGGGGCGGGCGCCCTGGTGCTGCGGGTGATCATGGAACGGGCCGGGATGCCGTCGGTGGTCGCCAGCGAGCACGACATCCTCGACGGCATCGCCTGGAGCCTGCTCGGCTGACTGCGCCGCCCGGTCGGGTACCGGCCCGGCGATGCCGCTATCGACCGGTACCCGGATAGATGTGGTGACCGGCGACCACCTGCGGGACGACTCCCGGCGAGCGGCGGGCCAGTTCCGCGTCCAGCGGGCTGCCGATCACCGCCACCCGTGCCTGCGCCTCCGGCCGCCAGTGGGCCGGGTACCGGTTGAGTCCCCGGCCGAGTCGGTCGTCGACGACTCCGCAGACGGTCCGTTCCCCGCTCAGATAGGTGATCCAGTTGCAGGTCCAGTAGTCACCGTGCACATAGGTCAGCCCGGCGTCGTCCAGGGCGGCGAGCAGGTGTTCCTGCCGGTCCCGCAGGGCGGAGTACTCGGGTACCCGACCGACGACGCTGACCGTCGCGGCGAGCATGGTCGCGGCCAGCGCGACGATCGGCAGCATCGCCGGGACGGCGGCCCGGAACGGGCGCCGCCCCGCCGGTGCGTCGACGGGCACGTTCGCGGCCCGGGTGCGGGCGACCCGCCAGAGCGGCCACAGGGCCGCCGGTAGGGAGAGCGCCAGAATGGACAGGTACCGGGCACTCTCGACCGGTGTGTCCGCAGCGGCCGGACTGCGTACGTAGCTGAGCAGGCTGAGCAGACCGGCCCCGGCGAGGACGAGGCGCAACCGGTGCCGGGCCGCCCCGGGGGCAGCGGCCGTCCCGGCGCGGCGGCGGATGCTCCGGATCGACTGGACGGTGGCGACCACCAGCAGTACCACCACCACCGGGCCCCACCACAGGGACCAGCCGGCACAGCGGCTCGGCGCGCACAACCCCATGCCGAGCGGGAGGCCGAGCCAGGCGCCGCCGACGATCCGGTCCCACAGTGCCGCGTCGGTACCCGCGCCGTTGAGGCTCAGGAAGACCGCCACCGAGTTGTCGGCGGCTCCGGCGCGGATGTTGTCGACCAGCAGGGGCAGTACCCCGACCAGGAAGCCACCCAGGGCGGCCGACGCGGTCCGGGCGGTCAGGATCCGGGCGGTACACAGGACGATCAGTGCGCCGAGCAGGAACGGTGCGGGCAGCCAGTGGTTCCAGGCGACCAGCCCGAGGAGCAGTCCCCACCCGGTGAACGCGTACCAGGGTCGTACCGGCCGGACGAGCAGCAGGTAGGTGAGCAGCAGCAGTCCGGCCACCATCGGTCCGGTCTCCGGATAGCCGCCCCCGGCGATGAGTTGGTTCTTCACCACCCGGTCCGAGCCGAGCGCGAGCAGCCCGACGGTGAGGACCGCCAGTCCGGGAGAGAACAGTCGACGGACCAGGACGAACATCAGGGCCAGGAAGGCGGCGTAGAGCAGGACGGTCGGGGCGCGTAGCGCGTACACCGACGGCCCGAAGGCGGCCACCAGCGGCGCGGCCAGGTACGCCTCGACGGTGCCCATGTAGTGCTGGCCGTAGAAGTAGACCGGCAGTTCCCGGCCCTGGCCGATGTGCAGGGCGGCCAGTCCCATCGTCGCCTCGTCGCTGTTGTGCGGTGGCGTACCCACGGCGGTCAGCCAGACCCGCCACCCGACGCCTGCGGTGCCGAGCAGGACGGCCAGCCGAACGGGCCGGAGGAGACGACGGGAGCCACGGGTCGGAGCCGGGGACGATGCTGCGGGAGTAGGTCCGGTCCGGGTTCCTGCCGTCGACGCCACGAATCGCACCTTACGGCAACGATCCGGTCACCGGATCACGCCGACGCATGGTTGACGTCGCCGGCCGTCGATGGGCTGGGAGACTGTGGATATGCGGAGTCTCGTCGGCTACGTGCTCTCGGCGTACCTCTTCTCCTGGGCCTGGTGGGTGCCGATGGCGTTGGCCGGGGTGGTGGTCGAGCCCGGTCAGGGCTGGCCGAGCCACCTGCCCGGCCTGCTCGGTCCCGCGTTGGCCGCGGTGCTGTGGACCTGGCTCGACGGCGGCCGGTCGGGTCTCGTCGGACTCTGGGCCCGGGTCGTGCGCTGGCGGATCGGTACGGTCTGGTGGGCCCTGATCGTGGTGACCGCCGGGCTGGCGGTGCTGCCCCTGCTGCTCGGTACGGGGGTCGACGCGGGCGACGTCAGCGTCTTCTCCGGTGCCCCGGCGGTCGGGCTGGCCGTGGTGGTGCCCTACGTGCTGCTGGTCAACGGGTTCGGGGAGGAGGTCGGCTGGCGCGGTTTCCTGGTGGAGCGGCTGCTGGCGATCCGGAGTCCCCTGGTGACGGCGCTGCTGGTCTGGGTGGTCTGGGCGGGCTGGCACCTGCCACTGTTCTGGATCGTCGGCAACTTCCGGGACCTGGGTGCCGGGGGCGTGGCCGGCTGGCTGGTCGGGCTGCTCGCCGGCTCGGTCCTCCTGACCTGGTTGTACCGGTCGGCCGCGCACTCGGTGCTGATCGTGGCCGCCTGGCACACCGCGTTCAACTTCGCCACCGCGACCCGGGCCGCCGCCGGGGTCGCCGCGGCGGCCGTCAGCACCCTGGTGATGGTCGCCGCGGTGGTGGTCGTGCTGCTGCCGTCCTTCCGGCGGCGCCCGGGGGCGTCCGACTGACGCGTCGCACCGTCTGTCCGACTAGCGCGCCGTTGACGGTATTGCGCAATGCACACTACTGTCTGATCCGTGGACACCACCCAGCTACTCAAAGGTGTGCTGGACCTCGCGGTCCTCGCCGTGCTCCGGGAGGAGGACGGCTACGGGTACGACATCCTCCGCCGGCTGCGCGCGGCCGGGCTGGAGGAGGTCGGCGACGCCTCGGTCTACGGCACCCTGCGTCGGCTCTTCGCCGCCGGCCTGCTCACCACCTACGTCGTGCCCAGCGAGGCCGGCCCGCACCGGAAGTACTACGCCCTCAACGCCGCCGGGCGCGACCAGCTCACCCGCTCCGGCAAGCTCTGGCGATCCTTCGCCACCACCATGGACAGGCTGCTCGACGAACGGGGGATGACGGCATGACCGTCGTGGATGAGCAGGAGATCGCACGCTACGTCGAGCAGGTCCGGGCCGCGCTGGCCGACCTGCCCCCGACGGTACGCGACGAGTTGACCGAGGATCTCGTCGAGCACCTCACCGAGGTGGCGGCGGAGGCGGACGGCGCGCTGACCGAGCGGCTCGGCCCGCCCGAGGCGTACGCCGCCGAGCTGCGTAGCGCCGCCGGTGCCGGTACGCCCGGCCAGACGCCCAACCTGGACCAGCGGGTCGCCACCGCCGTGCTGCGGGCCCGCGCCCGGCTGCGGGCCGTCGACGCCCGGCTCGGCCCGGTCATCGGGTACGCCTCGGCGAGCGAGTTCCTGCGTCTGCTCCGCCCGGCGTGGTGGCTGTTGCGTGGCTACCTGGCCGCGATGCTGATCAGCGTCATGTTCGGTGGCGTACCGGTCGGCCTGCTGCCCCGGCTCGGAGGCAGCGCCCTCGCGGCCCTGCTGCTGCTCGGGGTCTGTGTGGTCACCTCGGTCTGGCTGGGGCGGCGTACCCCCCGGCTGCGGCGGTGGCCCCGCCGACTGGTCGGGGCGTCCGGTGCGGTGCTCGCCGTCTTCGCCGTGGTCGGCTTCTTCGAGGCGGACCAGGACGTGGTCGACGGCGGGTACGGGTACTACGCCGAGCCGGTCGCCCACGAACGCTACGTCCGGGACGTGTACGTCTACGACAGCGAGGGTCGGCTGGTCACCGGCGCCCGCCTCTTCGACCAGGACGGTACCCCGATCCGGCTCGGCGTGCCGGACTGTCCGGAGCGGACCGGGTTGGCCGGTCCGATGGACCCGGAACCGGACCCGGTCCCGGTGGTCCCGGCGTACCCGCACTGCCCGGAGCGGGCACCGTTCCGCTTCGGCCCGGCGCCGGCCCTGCCGTCAGCGTCCCTGACCCCGTCCTCCGTGC
>NZ_WVUH01000102.1 GCF_017614955.1 Micromonospora echinofusca | reverse complement strand
CACCCCGCCCCCCGCGCGCTTGACCCCGTTGATCATGGAGTTGTGGTGCCCCACAAAAGCCGCATTATGGGGTGAACCGCCCACCACAAGTCCATGATCGACGAGCCCGGGTGGTCCCCGTCAGGCGACCACCCGGGATTGTCAGGCGACGTGGTCCAGGTAGCCGGCGATCGACTCGGCGAGTACCTCCCGGCCGGGGCGGGCCCACACGTCGGCGTGGAACACCTCCACCTCGACCGGCCCGGTCCAGCCGGCCGCGTCGACCGCCTCGCGCAGCCGGCGCAGCTCGATGCAGCCGGCCCCGGGCAGCGCCCGGCCGAGCAACACCCCCTCCGGTAGCGGGGTGACCCAGTCGCAGACCTGGAACGCGGCGATCCGTTCGCCGGCCCGGGCGATCTGCGCGTAGACCCGGTCGTCCCACCAGACGTGGTACGCGTCGACCACCACCCCGACGGCGTCGACCGGGAACTGCTCGGCGATGTCGAGCGCCTGACCCAGGGTGGCGACCACGCACCGGTCGGCGCAGAACATCGGGTGCAGCGGTTCGATCGCCAGTCGTACCCCGGCCGACTGCGCGTACGGCACCAGCTCGCCGATCGCGTCGGCGACCATCCGCCGGGCCCCGTCGACGTCCCGGCTGCCGGCCGGCAGTCCGCCGGAGACCAGGACCAGGGTGGCGGTACCCAGCGCGGCGGCCTCGTCGATGGCGGCCCGGTTCTCCGTGCGCCACCCGTCGGCGGTGAAGAAGCCGCCCCGGCACAGGGAGGTGACGGTCAGCCCGGCGTCGCGGACCAGTTTCGCCGCCCGGGCCAGCCCGTACTCGGCGACCGGTTCGCGCCACAGGCCGATGCCCGGTACCCCCGCCTCGGCGCAGCCGGCGACGACGTCGGCCAGCGGCCAGTGTTTCGCGGTGGCCTGGTTGAACGAGAACCGGGCCAGCCGGTGCCGGGGGAGCGGGCCGCTGACGGTCACTGCTCCACCCCCGCCACGGAGAAGTACGCCCGGGCCCGCGCGGCGGCCAGCTCCGGGTCGGCCAGCAGGCCGGCCCGTTCGGCGAGGACCAGCAGCCGGGCCAGGTGGACCGGCGACCGGCCGGACTGCTGCCCGGCCACCATGGTGAAGTGGTCCTGGTGGCCGGAGAGCCAGGCCAGGAAGACGATGCCGGTCTTGTAGTGGTAGGTCGGCGTACCGAACAGGTGCCGGGCCAGCGGCACCGTCGGCGCGAAGATCGCGTCGTAGGCGGCCAGGTCACCCCGGTCCAGGGCGGTCAGCGCCGCCGCCGCTGCCGGTGCGATGGCGGCGAAGATGCCGAGCAGCGCGTCGGAGTGCCCGACCTCGTCGCCCCGGATCAGCTCCGGGTAGTGGAAGTCGTCACCGGTGTAGAGGCGTACCCCGGCGGGGAGCCGGCGGCGCAGCGCGACCTCCCAGCCGGCGTCGAGCAGGGACGTCTTGATGCCGTCCACCTTCGCCGCGTGTTCCTTGACCAGGTGCAGCACCGTCTCGACGGCCAGGTCCAGGTCGGTGGAGCCCCAGTAGCCGGTCAGCGCCGGGTCGAACATCGGGCCGAGCCAGTGCAGCACCACCGGCTGGTCGCTGGCGGTCAGCAGGTCGCCGTAGATCCGCAGGTAGTCCTCCGGGCCCCGGGCCGCCGCAGCGAGGTGCCGGCTGCACATCAGCACCGGTCGGGCCCCGGCGGTGAGGACGTGGTCGAGCTGCGCCCGGTACGCGGCGGCGATGTCGGTGAGGCTGGCCTCCCCGGGTGGAAGCTGGTCGGTACCGACCCCGGCGACGATCCGCCCGCCGACCGACCGGGCCTCGGCGGCACTGCGCCGGATCAGTTCCCGGGTCGCCGGGTAGTCCAGCCCCATGCCGCGCTGCGCGGTGTCCATCGCCTCGGCCACGCCGAGGCCGTGGGACCACAGGTGGTGCCGGAAGGCCAGGGTGCGGTCCCAGTCGAGGACCGCCGGGGCGCCCGGCACGTTCTCCGCGGCCGGGTCGGCGACCACGTGCGCGGCGGCGTACGCGATCCGCGACGCGGGTGGTCCGGCCGGGCGGGGGAAGCCGCCGCCGCTGCTGATCCGCAGCCGGGTACCGTCGGGCAGGCGCACCTCGGCGCTCATCGGGCCAGCTCCGGAACCTCGACCCGGCGCTGCTCGCGGGCCGACAGCAGGCCCAGCTCGGCGAGCTGCACCCCGCGCGCCCCGGCCAGGAAGTCCCAGCGGAACGGCTCGTCGGCGACCACGTGCCGCAGGAACTGCTCCCACTGCACCTTGAAACCGTTGTCGAACTCCTCGTTGTCCGGTACCTCCAGCCACTGGGACCGGAAGTTCTCGGTCACCGGCAGGTCCGGGTTCCACACCGGCTTCGGCGTGACGCTGCGGTGCTGCGCCCGGCAGTTGCGCAGCCCGGCCACCGCGCTGCCCTCGGTACCGTCCACCTGGAACTCCACCAGTTCGTCCCGGTTGACCCGGACACACCAGGAGGAGTTGAGCTGGGCGACGATCCCGCCGTCGAGTTCGAAGATGCCGTACGCGGCGTCGTCGGCGGTCGCCGGGTAGCGGCGACCGGCCTCGTCGACCCGCTCGGGGATGTGCGTGGCGGTCACGCAGGAGACGGCGCGTACCTGGCCGAACAGTTCCTCCAGCACGTACTGCCAGTGCGGGAACATGTCCATGACGATGCCGCCGCCGTCCTCGGCCCGGTAGTTCCAGGAGGGACGCTGGGCCGGCTGCCAGTCCCCTTCGAACACCCAGTAGCCGAACTCGCCCCGGACCGACAGGATTCGGCCGAAGAAGCCGCCGTCGATGAGCCTTTTGAGCTTGCGCAGACCGGGCAGGAAGAGCTTGTCCTGCACCACTCCGGTGCGTACCCCGGCGGTGGTGGCGGCGCGGGCCAGGTCGAGTGCGGCGGCGCTCTCCTCGGCCAGCGGCTTCTCGGTGTAGATGTGCTTGCCGGCCTCGATCGCCTGCCGGATCGCCTTCTCCCGCTGCTGGGTGACCTGGGCGTCGAAGTAGATCTGCACGTCGTCGCGGGCCAGCGCGGCGGAGAGGTCGGTGGTCCAGTCGGTCAGCCCGTGCCGCTCGGCGATCTCCCGGAGCCGGATCTCGCTCCGGCCGACCAGTACCGGTTCGGGCCAGATGGTGGTCCCGTCGGCCAGCGGGATACCACCCTGGTCCCGGATGGCCAGCAGGGAGCGGACGAGGTGCTGCCGGTAGCCCATCCGGCCGGTTACGCCGTTGACGATGATGCCGATCGGCCTGCGGGTCATGGTGGTCCTTCCGTTACTCGGTCGGCCGTCGCCGTACGGATCTGCCCGGGACGGCACCGGCCGGCCCGTCCGGCGCCCGGTCGGGCCGGTCGGTGCACCGCCGTGGACGGCGGGGCGGGCCGCCGGCCCGGCCGGGCGTGGGCCCCGTGTGGCCGACCGGGTACCGGATGGTCCTGGCGGGCCGGGGCGGGACCGCACGCCGGACGGTTGGGGGCGAACAGGCGTCTAGGTAAGCGCTTTCCTGAAGCGTAGGCGTCACCCACCCGTCAGGGCAAGGGCCCGCCCGGTGGCCTTCCTCTCCGCCCTGCCCGGGAACGCCTGCCGCACCCGACCGGACCCCACCGGGCGGCCTCTGCCGCATCCGACCGGACCCCACCGGGCGGCCTCTGCCGCATCCGACCGGACCTCGGCCGGCACGCGGTCCGCCGGACCCGGTTTCACCGCCGGTTCGCGGCCGGTCGGACCGGCGGTGCGGTGCGGTAACCTGACGTCTCGCCGCCCCGGTGGGCGGCACATTCCACGGTCGGACAGGGAGGGGATGACCATGGCGACGCTCGCCGACGTCGCCCGGCGGGCGGGGGTATCCCCGGCCACCGCGTCCCGGGTCATCAACGGCAGCAGCAAACCGGTCGCCGACGAGCTGCGGGAACGGGTCATGCGCGCGGTCGCCGAGCTGCGGTACGTGCCGAACGCGCACGCCCAGCTCCTCGCCCGCTCCGACCGCACCGCGGTCGGCGTGATCGTGCACGACGTCTCCGACCCGTACTTCGCCGAGGTCACCCGGGGGCTGCAACGGGTGGCGATCGACCGTGGCCGGCTGCTGATCATCTGCAACAGCTACCGGGACCCCGAGCGGGAGCTCGCGTACGTCGAACTGCTCCGGGGCCAGCAGGTGGCCGCGCTCATCCTCGCCGGTTCCGGTTACCACGATCCGGCGTTCACCACGCTGCTCAACGAGAAGCTCGCCGCGTACGAGGCGACGGGCGGCCGGGTGGCGGTGATCGGCCGCCACGAGCACTCCGGTGACGCGGTGATGCCGGCCAACGAGGACGGTGGCTATCTCGTCGGCCGGGAACTGCTCGCCCTCGGGCACCGGACGGTCGGGGTGATCGCCGGCCCCCGGGTGCTGACCACCACCACCGACCGGATCGCCGGCCTGCGTCGCGCCTTCGCCGCGCAGGGGTTGACCCTGCCGGAGGAACACGTCTGCTACTCCGGCTTCGACCGGGACGGTGGCGTCGAGGCCACCGGCGCGCTGCTCGACGCGGTGCCCGGCCTGACCGCCGTGGTCGCGTTGAACGACCAGATGGCCATCGGCGCGCTGGCCCTGCTGCGCTCGCGGGGGATCGCCGTGCCGGAGCGGGTCTCGGTGACCGGGTTCGACGACATGCCCATCGCCCGGGACGTCACCCCCGCGCTGACCACCGTCCGGCTGCCCCTGGTCGAGATGGGGGTACGGGCGATGACCCTCGCCCTGGACCCGGGGACGACCGGCGGGCGGGTGGAGGTCCTCCCCGCCGAACTGGTCCGCCGGGACAGCACCGGGCCCGCCCCGGTCTGATCCCCGCGCTCAGCCGCCGGTGGCGAGCCGGTCGGCCAGGGCGGCGACGGTGGCCCGGTCGGGGTGCCCGTCGAGCACCGCGATCCGATGCCGGCCGGACCGGCTGCCGCCGGCCGGGATCGACCGGGTCCGCGCGAAGGCGAACGCCGCGCAGACCCCCGGGTACATCGCCGTCCGCACGAACCACCGGTCCTCCTCGGCCAGACCGCAGAAGACCAGGGTGTACGCCGCGCCGTCGGCGGTACCGGTGAGCGCCACCCATTCTTCGGCGCTGCCGTTGACCTTCTCCTCACCCTCGGCGGTGGCGGTGAAGGTGTCCGCCGGGTCGGTCGAGACGGCCCGCCAGAAGAAGCCGCCGTACCCGGCCCCACCCGGTCGGCCGTTGGTGGCCGGGCTGCCGAGCACGACGTCGTGCTCGGCCGGGGCGGTCAGCGTGTACGCCACGTCGAGCAGCCACCCGCCGGCCGGGCCGGGCAGCGGCGCGGCGGCCAGCCGGCGGTGCTCGGTGAGCAGCACCCGCCCGTCCCGGTCCCGCCACTGGAGACGGTGGGCCAGCCGGTCGGCGTACCGTTCGTCCCAGCCGGTGTGCGCGATCCGACCGTGGTCGTCGCGCCAGGTGTACCCGGTGTCGCGGACGTAGGTGCGTCCGCCCCACAGGTTGGTGCCGTCGACGTCCTGCACGGCCAGTGAGGCACCGAGGTGCCACACGTGGTCGGCGGGCAGGGCGTCGGTGACCACCGTGCCGGCGAGGGTCCGCACCGGGTGCAGGTACGGCCGGGGACCGTGGGTGGCGTCCAGGTCGGGGTCGAGGACGTACCGGGCCACCGGTACCCCGTCGACGTGCAACTGCGGGTCGTCGGTCACGGCTGCTCCAGGGTGACCTCGGCCCGCACCGGTCGGCGGGCGACGGCGTGCCAGGCGGCCAGCACGTAGCCGGCCAGGATCGGCACCGCGACCGGGGTGACCAGCAGGGCCAGCAGCGCGGCGACCGCGCACACCCCGCTCACCCCGGCCCAGCGGGCCGGCCGGGTCACCGACTCGGTGGCGGCGGTCCGCGCCGCCGCCCGCCAGCCCCGGGCCCCGGTCCGGCCGACGGCGACCACGACCAGTGCGGCGTACCCGGCCAACGCGACCGTCACCACGACGGTGAGCAGCAGCGCCGGTGGGCCGCCGGGGACGGCGCCCCGGGCCAGCGCGGCGAGGTCGAGCGCCAGCAGCCCGGCGGCGACGGACGCGAGCAGCGCCACCGGGATGCCGGCCGGTACGGCCCGGACGAACCGGCGCAGCGTGCGCCGGGCCGTCGGCCAGCTTCCGTCGGTGAGCCAGTCGTGCAGGGCGGCACTGGCGGTGGCGACCGCCGCCGGGGCGGTCACCAGCGGCAGCGCGGCCAGCGTCGCCACGATGCCGAGCAGTGCCAGGTCGCTGCCGTCGCGCAGCACGTCCCGCCAGTCCCGCCGTTGCGCTGCTGTGCTCACCGGTTCACCCCTTGAGCCCGCTGGTGTTGATGCCCTCGACCAGCATCCGTTGGAAGGCGACGAAGAACAGGAACACCGGCAGCAGCGACAGCACCGACATGGCGAACATCGGACCCACCGCGCTCTGGCTGGTGGAGTCGATGAACAGGGTCAGCGCCACCGGCACGGTGTAGTCCTCCAGTTGGGACAGGAAGACCAGTTGCCGGAAGAAGTCGTTCCAGGTCCAGATGAACGAGAAGATCGCCGTGGTGACCAGCGCCGGCCGGCTCAACGGCAGGATCACGTGCCGGAAGATGCCGAACGAGTTGGCCCCGTCGATCTTCGCGGCCTCGTCCAGCTCGCGGGGGATGCCCCGCATGAACTGCACCATCAGGAAGACGAAGAACGCTTCGGTGGCCAGGAACTGCGGGACCAGCAGCGGCAGGTACGGCCACTCCCCACCGACCATGCCCAGGCTGCGGAACAGGATGTACTGCGGCACGATCAGCACGTGACCGGGGAGCAGGAGAGTACCGATCATCACGGCGAACCACAGTCCCCGGAGCCGGAACCTCAGCCGGGCGAAGGCGTACGCGGCCAGCAGGCAGGAGATGCCGTTGCCGACCACGGTCAGCAGGCTGACCATCGCGCTGTTGAGGAAGAATCGGCCGAAGGTGACGTCGAAGTTGGTCCACCCCTGGGTGAAGTTCCCCGGGGTGAACGTCTCCGGCAGCAGGCCGATGTTGTTGACGATCTCCTCCTGGGACTTGACCGACGTGCCGATCATCCAGATCAGCGGGTAGAGCACGACCGCCAGGATCGCGATCAGCACGACCAGTCGGACCGCCTGCCGGGCCCCGCCGCGGGGCCGCCGGGTCGCAGGGACCGCTCCCGTGACCGCCACCATCACTTCTCCCCGTCGGAGTAGTGCACCCAGAACCGCCCGGTGCTGAAGAAGACGACCGTGATCAGGGCGATGGCCAGCAGGAACACCCACGCCATGGCGGAGGCGTAGCCCATCTCCAGGTCGGTGAAGCCCTTGATGTAGAGGTTCAGCGTGTACATCAGGGTGGAGTCGACCGGACCGCCGGTGCCGTTGCTGAGCACGAACGCCGCGGTGAAGCCCTGGAAACCGTTGATCGTCTCCAGTACCAGGTTGAAGAAGATGACCGGAGAGAGCATCGGCAGGGTGACCGCGCGGAACTGCCGGAAGCGCCCGGCACCGTCCACCGACGCGGCCTCGTACAGCTCGGTCGGCACCTGCTTGAGCCCGGCCAGGAAGATCACCATCGGGGCGCCGAACTGCCAGATGGCGAGCACCATCAGGGTCTCCAGCGCCCAGTCCGGGTCGTTGACCCAGGGCTTGCCGGTGATCCCGAACAGGCCGAGGAACGAGTTGAACGCGCCGTCCCGGTTGAACATGTTGACCCAGACGATGGCCAGCGCCACGCTGCCACCCAGCAGGGACGGCAGGTAGAACAGGCCCCGGAACAGACCGACCCCGCGCCACGCCTTGTTCAGCAGCAGGGCCACGCCGAGCGCGGCGGCCAACTTCAGTGGTACGGCGATCAGGGCGAACTTCAGGGTCACCTGTACGGCGTGCCAGAACGACGGGTCGTCGGCGAACATCCGCCGGTAGTTCTCGAACCCCACCCACTGCACCTCGGACCAGGGGGTGAGGATGTCGTAGTTGGTGAAGCTCAGGTAGAGCGACAAGAGCATGGGAATCGCCGTGATGGCCATCAGTCCGATGAGCCAGGGCGACAGGAAGACGTACCCGGCCAGACCCTCGCTGTGCCGGATCCGCCCGGTCCCGCCCCCGGAGGAGGCGGGCCGGACGGATCCGCTGTCGCGTCGGGTCCGGTCCGGCGTCGTGGTCAGGGCCACGAGCCGGCTCCTTTCCGAATCCTCAGCGGCCGGTCAGCCGATCGCGGCCTTGCAGGCGGCAAGGAACTGCTCCGCGGCCTTGGCCGGGGTGGTCCGTCCGTACTGCGCCTCCTCGGCGGCCTTGATCAGCTCGGCCCGGACCTTGCTGTGTCCCTTCAGCGGCACCTGCGGCGACTCGCCGAACTTCTGTGCCAGCTCGGTCTCCACGGCGATCGAGGTCTTCATCGCCGGGTCGGTGACGTCGTCGCTGACCAGCTTGCGGATGTCCAGGTTCGCCGGCAGGCCCCGGTCGGTACCGAGGATCTTGGCGGCCTCCGGGTCGTTCAGCAGGAAGTTGAGCACGTCCACCGCGACTTCCTTGTGCTTGCTGCCCTTGAACACGGAGAAGTACATCGAGGCGCGGGCCCACTGGGCGCTCGGGTCACCCGGGTACGCCACGACCCCCAGTTCGTCCTTGGTGTTCTTCTTCAGCTCCGGGAGCTGGTTGGCCCAGACCCAGGAGGTGGCGGCCTTGCCGGTCACCACGAGCTGCTTGGTGATGTCGGTGGCGTTGCCCTCGTGGATCACGTCGGCGGTCGGGGTGGCACCCCGGTCGCGGGCGCCCTTCCACAGCTCGAACCACCGGGTCACGTCCTCGACGGTGAACCCGAGCTCCCTGCCCTTGTAGAGGTCCTTGCCCTGCTGCCGCAGCCACACCCAGAACGCCTTGTAGTCGGCGCTCGGGTCCATCGTGCCGGGGACCTTGGTCTTCTTGCTCACCTGCTCGGCCCAGGCGATGTGCTCCTCCCAGCTCATCCCGGTGGTCGGCTCGGGGAGGCCGCTGCGCTGCAACAGCGTCTTGTTGTAGACCAGGCCCTGGGTGTTCTCCCCGGCGGCCACCCCGGCGAGCTTGCCGTCGACCACGCCGTACTGCCACAGGCTCTTCGGGAACTTCGAGACGTCGAGCTTGCCGTTGTCCTTGTAGAAGGTCAGGTCGAGCGTGGTGTTGCGGGCCGCGTACTCGGTGAGGAAGTTGTCGTCGATCTGGAAGATGTCCGGCGGGTTGCCACCGGCGGTCAGGGTGGCCAGCTTGTCGAAGTAGCCCTGGTTGGCCTGCCAGGTCTTCTCGAAGGTGACGTTCGGGTGCTTCTTGGTGTAGAGGGCGAGGGCCTCCTCGGTCAGCTTGGCCCGGGCCTCACCACCCCACCAGAAGATCGACAGCTTGACCGGGGCGTTCGGGTCGGTGCTGGCCGGTTCGTCCCCACCGCAGGCGGCGGCGCCGAACATCAGCGGCATGGCGACCGCCACTGCGGCGATGCCGCGCAGCAGCCGGCGCCGGGGGAGTTGGGTACGGTGGTGACGCGCGGTGGTTGCGTCCGCCGTCGAGGGCGTTGCGGGGTGCATCTGTGCTCACTCCTTGGGCGTTAGGAGGCGACAACCTCACCGGTGGCCACGGCCGGGCTGCCCGGGCCCGCAGGGCAATGCGGGCCCGGGTGTTCAACGCCGGCGGCACCGTCGGTGCGACCGGCCCGGGGGCCGGGTCCGGTCGAGTCGCGGATGACCAGTTCGGTCTGGAGCATTACCTGTGCGGTGGTACGACGGTCGTCGCCGGCGCTGCTGCGTCCGCCGCCCCGCAGGTTGCGGGTGGCGGCGGGGGAGTCGTGCTGCAACAGCATGTCGACGGCCGTCCGGCCGGCGGCCGCGGTAGGGGTGGCCACCGTCGTCAGTTTGGGCCGGGTGAGCCGGCTGAGCGTGATGTCGTCGATGCCGACGACGCTCACGTCCCCGGGCACCCGCAGGCCCAGATCGTGTAACCCTTCCATCAGGCCGATGGCCATCAGGTCGTTGTAGGCCAGCACGGCCGTCGCGCCACAGCGACGGACCTGCTCGGCGAGGGCGGTGCCACCGGTCTCGGTGGGCAGGTTCGGACCGAGCACGGTCAGGTCCCCGCCGCCGGCCCGGACCGCCGCCGCGGCGGCCCGGCGGATCTCCCGGCTGGTCCAGGAGCCCCGGGGGCCGCTGAGCAGGGCGATGTCCCGGTGGCCGAGGCCGAGCAGGTGGTCGATGGCGAGCCGGGCCCCCTGCCCGACGTCCATCACCACCGCCGGCAGCCCGGCGACCTGCCGGTTTATCACCACCAGCGGGACCTCCCGGCTGAGCTGCTCGATCAGGCTGTTGCTCATCCGGGGGCTGCACAGGAGCACGCCGTCGACCTGCTTGGCCAACGCGTGCACCAACTCCTCCTCGGCGGCCGGGTCCTCATTGGTGTCCGCCACGAACACGTGGTAGTCGCGCTGGCGGGCCTGGCTCTCCGCCGCCTTGATCAGCGGCGGGAAGAACGGGTTGGCGATGTCGGCGATGATCAGGCCGATGTTGTGGGTACGGCCGGTGATCAGTGCCCGGGCGGCCCGGTTGGGCCGGTAGCCCAGGTCGTCGGCGCAGGCCAGCACCCGGCTGCGGGTCTCGGGGTTGACCAGGTGGGGGGCCGAGAACGTCCGGGAGACCGTGGAGATGTGCACCCCGGAGGCCCGTGCTACGTCTCGGATGGTGGCTGGCACGCGGATCCCTTCGCCAGGTGTGGCTGCGGTCACTGGAGTGCAGCAATTAATGCAAACGGTTGTGGCCGTGTCAATGGGCGAAGGTTACGGCTTCGTTGCGGCGACGCTCCCACGCTGATCAACTTACCCCGCAAATCAGGATAAAACTCGCTGGTTTGATGCCGATCGTTGACGTGCTCGCATCAGGCGTGGTTATTTCGCTGCAAACCTTTGCAGTCGTCGTGGGAGGCAACGCCGATGTCATCCAGACCCGGGAAGCGGGTGCGGTACGCGGTGGTCGGTACCGGTGCGCGGGCCGAGATGTTCGTCCGGGCGCTGGTGCTCGACCACCCGGACACCGCCGAGCTGGTCGCCTTCGCCGACGTCAACCAGGCGCGGATGGACGCGCACAACCGGTGGCTCGGCGGGCTGGGTCACCCGGCGGTGCCGACCTACCCGGCCGCCGACTTCCTGGCGATGCTGGACAAGGAGCGGGTCGACACGGTCCTGGTGACCAGCGTCGACGTCACCCACGACGAGTACGTGGTGGCCGCCCTGCACGCCGGCCGGGACGTGGTCACCGAGAAGCCGATGACCGTCGACGTGCCCCGCTGCCAGCGGATCCTCGACGCGGTGGCGGCGACCGGCCGGCACGTGTCGGTCGCGTTCAACTACCGCTACAACCCTTTGCACGAAAAGGTGCGCCAGGTCGTCGCCGACGGCGCGGTCGGGGAGATCGGCTCGGTGCACTTCGAGTGGCTGCTCGACGTGCGGCACGGCGCGGACTACTTCCGCCGCTGGCACCGGGACAAGGCCAACTCCGGCGGCCTGATGGTGCACAAGGCCAGCCACCACTTCGACCTGGTCAACTGGTGGCTGGACGCGGTACCGGTCGAGGTGTACGCCGCCGGTCGGCTGTTCTTCTACGGCGAGGCCGGCCGGCGGCACGGGTACGCCCGCGACTACGCCCGGGCGCACGGCGCGCCGGCGGCCGACGGTGACCCGTTCGCACTGCGCCTCGCCGACCACCCCCGGCTGCGCGAGCTGTACCTCGACGCCGAGGCCGAGGACGGCTACCAGCGCGACCAGAACGTGTTCGCGCCCGGGGTGACCATCGAGGACGACATGTCGGTGCTGGCCCGGTACTCCACCGGCGCCACCATGACCTACCACCTCACCGCGTACGCCCCCTGGGAGGGCTACCGGGTGATGTTCAACGGCAGCCGGGGCCGGCTGGAGTTGGAAGTCTGTGAGAGCGACTTCGTCAGCCCGACCGCCGCCGGTGCGCTCAAGGGTGCCGCCCTGCACGGCGACGAGGCCGCCGCCGAATCGGGATCGGCCACCCTGACCCTGCGCCCGTTCTGGGAGCCACCCCGGCAGGTACCGGTCGACGGGTACCGCCGCGAGGGGCACGGCGGCGCGGACACCCGGATGACCCGGGTCCTCTTCGGCGGCGAGCCGGACCCGCTCGGCCGGGCCGCCACCGCCCGGGACGGCGCGCTCGCCCTGCTCACCGGCCTGGCCGCGAACCGGTCCTTCGAGACCGGCCAGCCGGTCCGGGTCGCCGACCTGCTCACCATCCCCTGATCCCCGCAAGGAGCACCGTTCCGTGCCCGGAATCACCCCAGACCTGCTCTTTCCCGCCGAAGCCGGCCAACGGGCCCTCGCCCGGGAGTTGTACGCGCTGGTCGAGAGCCTGCCGATCATCTCGCCGCACGGGCACATCGATCCGGCGCTGCTGGCCGAGGACACCCCGTTCCCCGACCCCGCCCGGCTGCTGATCGTCCCGGACCACTACCTGACCCGGATGCTGCTCAGCCAGGGCGTACCCCCGGCGCAGCTGGGCGTACCGACCCGTGACGGTGACCCGGTGGAGACCGACGGGCGGACCATCTGGCGGCGCTTCGCCGCGCACTGGCACCTGTTCCGGGGCACCCCGTCCCGGCTGTGGCTGGAGCAGACCTTCCGCACCGTCTTCGACATCGACCTGCGGCTCGGGCCGGACACCGCCGACGAGATCTACGACCGGATGGCCGCGAAGCTGGCCGAACCGGAGTTCCGCCCCCGGGCGCTGTTCGAACGGTTCCGCATCGAGGTACTGGCCACCACCGAGTCGCCCCTGGACGACCTGGGCCGGCACGCCAAGCTCGCCGCCGACGGCTGGGGCGGCCCCGGGGGCCGGGTGATCACCACCTTCCGGCCGGACAACGTGGTGGACATGGAGTTCGAGGGCTGGGCGGAGAACGTCGCCTGGCTCGGTGAGCTGGCCGGCGAGGACACCGGGACGTACCCGGGCTACCTCGCCGCGCTGCGCCGGCGGCGGGAGGCGTTCGTCGCCGCCGGGGCCACCTCCTCCGACCACGGCCACCCGACCGCCCGGACCCTGCGGCTGAGCGACGCCGAGGCGGCGCAGCTGTTCGACCGGGGGATGCGCGGGCGCGCCGACGCCGCCGACGCCGAGGCGTTCCGGGCGCACATGCTGGTGGAGTTCGCCCGGATGTCGATCGACGACGGGCTGGTCATGCAACTGCACCCGGGTTCGGTCCGCAACCACAACCGCTGGCTGTACGCCACGCACGGCCGGGACGTCGGCGGGGACATCCCGCAGGCCACCGAGTACCTGCACGCGCTGACCCCGCTGCTCGACGCGTACGGCAACGACCCGAGGCTGCGGGTGGTGGTCTACACCCTCGACGAGTACACCTTCACCCGGGAGCTGGCCCCGCTGGCCGGCGGGTACGCGGCCCTCTACCTCGGCGCGCCCTGGTGGTTCCTGGACGCCCCGGAGGTGCTGCGCCGGTTCCGGGAGGCGGTCACCGAGACCGCCGGCTTCTACAACACCGCCGGGTTCGTCGACGACACCCGGGCGTTCTGCTCCATCCCGGTACGCCACGACGTGGCCCGCCGGATCGACGCCGGATTCCTGGCCCGGCTGGTCGCCGAGCACCGGCTGCCGCTCGACGAGGCGGCCGAGACGATCGTCGACCTCGCGTACCACCTGCCGAAGAAGGTCTTCAGGATCGGGGAGCCGCTGGCCCCCACCGCCCCCACCAGTGAAGGGTCTGCCCAGTGAGCACCACCATCACCGCCGTCGAGGTGCACGACGTCCGCTTCCCGACGGCCGCCGCCGGGGACGGCTCGGACGCCATCAACAAGGGCGACTACTCGGCCACCTACGTCGAGCTGCACACCGACGGCGGGCCGACCGGGGCCGGGTTCACCTTCACCAACGGCCGGGGTAACGAGATCACCTGTGCCGCCGTCCGCGCGCTGGCCCACCACGTGCAGGGGCGCACCGTCGAGGAGATCTTCGCCGAGCCGGTGACCTTCTGGCGGTCGCTCACCGCCGACGTGCAGCTGCGCTGGCTCGGCCCGGAGAAGGGCGTCATCCACATGGCCGCCGGCGCGGTGGTCAACGCGGTCTGGGACCTGCGCGCCAAGCTCGCCGGCAAGCCGATGTGGCGGCTGCTGGCCGAGCTGCCGACCGACGAGCTGGTGGGCAGCATCGACTTCCACCACATCACCGACGCGCTCACCCCGGACGAGGCCGCCGCGATCCTCGACAGGGGGCGGGTCGGCCTGGCGGACCGGCTGGCCGAGCTGACCCGGGACGGCTTCCCGTCGTACACCACCTCGGTCGGCTGGCTGGGCTACCCGGACGACAAGGTGCGGGCCCTGACCCGCGAGGCGTACGCGGCCGGTTGGCGGGCGATGAAGATGAAGGTCGGCGGCCCGCTCGACGACGACGTGCGGCGGGCCCGGATCATCCGGTCCGAGATCGGTCCGGACGCGCTGCTGATGATGGACGCCAACCAGGTGTGGGACGTCGACGAGGCGATCACCAACATGGCGGCGCTGGCCGAGGCCGACCCGTACTGGATCGAGGAGCCGACGCACGCCGACGACATCCTCGGCCACGCCCGGATCGCCCGCGAGGTCACGAAGCTGACCGACGGCCGGTGCCGGGTCGCCACCGGCGAGGTGGCCGCCAACCGGGTGATCTTCAAGCAGCTGCTCCAGGCGGAGGCGATCGGTGTCATGCAGATCGACTCGTGCCGGGTGGCCGGGGTCAACGAGGTGCTCTCCGAGATCCTGATGGCGGCCAAGTTCGGCGTGCCGATCTGCCCGCACTCCGGGGGCGTCGGGCTCTGCGAGTACGTCCAGCACCTGGCGATCTTCGACTACCTGCGGGTCGGTACCAGCCTGGAGGGGCGGATGGTCGAGTACGTCGACCACCTGCACGAGCACTTCGTCGACCCGGTGCGGACCCGGGCCGGCCGGTACCTGCTGCCCGAGCAGCCCGGGTACAGCGCCACGATGAAGCCGGAGTCGATCGCCGCGTACTCCTTCCCGGACGGCCCGGTATGGCGCTGACCGTCGGCACCGGCCGGCTCGGCCTGGCGACGCTGCGCCGGCTGCCCGCCGACGCCCGGCCCCTGCTGCGGCCCGGCACCGTCCCGGCCGGGATCGTGCACCTCGGGCTCGGTGCGTTCCACCGGGCCCACCAGGCGGTCTTCACCGAGCAGGCGGTCGCGGCGGCCGGCGGCGACTGGGGGATCGTCGGGGTGGCGCCGCGCAGTACCGACCTGGTCACCGCGCTCGCCGCGCAGGACCACCTGTTCAGCGTGACCACCTGCTCGGGCGCGGGCAACCACACCCGGGCGGTCGGCGCGCTGGCCGGGGTCCGGCACGCGGCGAGCGACCCCGCCGCCGTGGTGGCGCTGCTCGCCGACCCGGCGATCCGGGTGGTCACCCTCACCGTGACCGAGAAGGCGTACCAGCTCGAACCGGGCTCCGGGCGGCTGCGCCCGGACCCGGCGCTGGCGGCCGACCTGCGCGGGGACGGGCCGCCGGCCACCGTGCCCGGTCTGCTGGTGCGCGGCCTGCTGGCCCGGGCGGCGGCCGACGCCGGCCCGGTCGCCCTGGTCAGCTGCGACAACCTGCCGGCCAACGGCCGCCGGCTGCGCAGCCTGGTGGAGCAGGCCCTGGCGTACGCGGGCACCCCGGACCGGCCCGCCGGATGGGTCGCCGGGAACGTCACCTTCCCGGGCACCATGGTGGACCGGATCGTCCCGGCCAGTACCGCGCAGACCCTGGCCGACGCGGAACGGGCCCTCGGTGTGGTGGACCTGGCGGCGGTGGCCGCCGAGCCCTACACCCAGTGGGTGATCGAGGACGACTTCCCCGGCGGGCGACCGGCCTGGGAGCGGGCCGGTGCGATCCTCACCGACGATGCCGGGGCGTGGGAGAAGCTGAAACTGCGGACCCTCAACGGGGTCCACTCCACCACCGCCTACCTGGGTGCCCTCGCCGGTCGGGAGACCGTCGCGGACGCCCTCACCCTGCCGCACCTGCCCACCGTGCTGCGCCGGCTGATCGCCGAGGACATCGCGGCGAGTTTCACCCCGCCGGACGGGGTGTCGGTGGTGGCGTACGGCGACGAGGTGCTGGGCCGCTTCGCCAACCCGGCGATCCGGCACCGTACCCTCCAGGTGGCCATGGACGGGTCGCAGAAGCTGCCGCAGCGGATCCTGCACACCATCGCCGACCTGCGGTCGGCCGGGGCGCCGGCCCGCTGGGCCACCCTGGTCGTCGCGGCCTGGATGCAGTTCGTCCGGGGCTGCGCGGACGACGGCACGGTCCTGCCGCTGGACGATCCGCTGGCCGGGCGGATCCGGGCCGCCTTGGCGGCCCACCCGGACACCCCGGCCGGTGCCGCCGACGCGCTGTTCGGGCTGACCGAGGTCTTCCCGGCCGAGGTGGCCGGCGACGACGAGGTACGCGCTGCGGTGACCGGTTGGCTGACCGACCTGGACCGGCACGGGGTGGCGGCGACCCTGGCGGGGGCGGCATGACCGGCCCGGACACCCGTGCGACCGGCCCGGACACCCACGTCGCCGGGCGGTCCGGTGCCGCCGGGCCGTCCGCCGTGACCGGTACCGACCGGGGCGCACCCCGGGTGGCGGTGATCGGGGCGAACGGGCACGGCCGGTGGCACCGGCGGGTGATCGCCCCGCTGCACGCCGAGGGTCGGCTCGACCTGGTCGCGCTGGTCGACCTCCAGCCGGTCGAGGACGACCCGGAGGCGCCGGTACCGCAGAGCACCCGGGTGTTCACCGACCACCGGGAGATGCTCCGGGACGTGCAGCCGGAGGTGGTGGTGATCTGCACGCCCCCGCACACCCACCTGCCGATCGCGGTGGACGTGCTGGCCGCCGGTGCCGACGTGCTGGTGGAGAAGCCGCCGGTACTCTCCATCGCCGAGCACCGGGAGCTGCTCGCCGCCGTGGCGGCGACCGGCCGGGCGGTGCAGGTGGGCTTCCAGGCCCTCGGCTCGGCCGCCCTGGCCGAGCTGACCACGGCGGTGACCGCCGGTCGGCTGGGTACGGTCACCGGCATCTCGACCGTGGCCGCCTGGCAGCGCCCGGACGGGTACTACGCCCGGGCGCCCTGGGCCGGCCGGCGTCGGCTGAACGGCCGCCCGGTCCTCGACGGGGCGCTGGCCAACCCGCTCGCCCACGCGATCATGCAGTGCCTGGCGGTGGCCGAGGCGGTCGGTGGCGGCCCGGTCGACCCGGTGCGGATCGAGTTGGAGCGCTACCGGGTCCGGCCGATCGAGGTGGACGACACCGCCACGCTGCGGGTCACCCCGCGTGGTGAGCCGCCGATCGTGGTCGCGGTGACCCTGGCCGGGGAGGACTTCGTCCGGGGCGAGGTGATCGTGGACGGTACGGCCGGCCGGGCGGTGCTGGAGTACCCGACCGACCGGCTCCGCCTGCCCGGTGACCTTCAGCTGCGGGAGGTACCCGGCCGGGAGAGCCTGCTGCTCAACCTGCTCGCCCACCGGGCCGATCCGACCGGGGTGCCGCTGATCGTCCCGTTGGCGCGGACCGCGCCGTTCACCCGGGTACTGGAGGTGGTCCAGGCGGCCCCGGAGCCGACCCTGCTCGACGGTGGGCTGCTCACCGAAAGCGGTACGGGCCCGGAGCGGGTCCGCACCATCCGGGGGATCGACGCGCTGCTGCGCCGGGCCGCCGAACAACGGGCCCTGCTGTCCGAGTTGGACGTGCCGTGGTCCGTACGCCCGCACGAGGTCACGCTGACCGGAGAGGAGGACGCCCGCTGACCCGGTACCGTCCGGTGTGACGGAAAACCTATTGCAAATCTCCGTCGACAGTGGCCCGAGAAATTCGGACAGATTAGCTTTCTTCTCGACCCGGGCGGGTCGGGTAATCGCTTTCTGCCTCGAATCTATGCAACAGATCTGCACATTCTTAACATTGACTCTCCTAAGTTGCCTTCATTACCTTTCGTAATGGGAAACACTTCGTACCCGTTACGGGGTCGGGTAAATGACAGAACCACCCGGAGAGTGCAATGACGATAAACCGAACCACCGCGCTGCTGGTCGCCGTCTGCCTGGCCCTGGTGCCGGGCACGGCGGCCGTCGCGGACACCGGCGGCGACCGGGACGCCGGCCTCGCCGGATTCCTCGGCCGGCAGACCCTGCCGGCCGACGACGGTTGGGGCGCCGCCGGTAGCGGCACCACCGGTGGCGCCGCCGCCACCCGCGACCAGGTCTTCGTGGTCTCCAGCCGGGCCGAACTGGTCGCCGCCCTCGGCGGCGACAACGCCACCAACCGCACCGACGACACCCCCAAACTGATCTACGTCGACGGGGTGATCGACGGTTTCGAGCGGGCCGACGGCAGCCTGATGGACTGCGCCGATCTCGCCGATCCGGGCTACTCGCTCGACTCCTATCTGGCCGCCTACGACCCGGCGGTGTGGGGCCGGGTCAACCCCACCGGCCCGCTGGAGGACGCCCGGCGCCGGTCGGTGGTCAACCAGACCGCGCAGACCCAGATCAACATCGGCGCGAACACCACGATCGTCGGGCGGTCCGGCGCCACCCTGACCGGGCTGACCCTGATGGTGGACAGCGTCCGTAACGTGATCATCCGGAACCTGACCCTGGTCGACGCCCGGGACTGCTTCCCGGCCTGGTCGCCCACCGACGGCGCCGAGGGCAACTGGAACTCGCAGTACGACCAGATCTCGGTCCGCCGCAGCGAGAACGTCTGGGTCGACCACAACACCTTCACCGACGGCGACAACCCGGACAGCGCCCAGCCGATCCACTTCGGCCGGCCGTACCAGGTGCACGACGGATCGCTGGACATCACCCACACGGCCAGCCTGGTGACCGCCTCCTGGAACCGTTTCGTCGGCCGGGACAAGGTCATGCTGATCGGCTCGTCGAACACGGTCGGTCCGGACGTCGGCCGGTTGAACGTCACCCTGCACCACAACCTCTTCGACGGCACCCTCCAGCGGCTGCCCCGGGTCCGGTTCGGCCAGGTGGACGTCTACAACAACCACTACCGGCTGGGGGACGGCTTCGACTACGCCCTCGGCGTCGGCGTGCAGTCCGCGCTGTACGTCGAGAACAACTACTTCAGCCTCGGCACCGGTACCGCCCCCGACGCCATCGTGCACGACTGGGGCGGTACGGCGATCACCACCCGGGGCAACCGGGTACGCAGCGGTACCGGCCCGTCCCAGCCGGTCGACCTGGTCGCCGCGTACAACGCCGGTCACGACCCGGACCTGGGCGCCGACGCCGGTTGGCAGCCGGTGCTGCGGGCCGGACCGGTGCTGCCCGCGTCGGCGGTGCCGTTCGTGGTCGGCGCCCTGGCCGGCGCCGCTCGCCTGCCGGGCTGACCCCGAACGTGGTCACCGCGTCCGGGCGAAGCGCGGTGACCACTTCAGCACCACCGTCCCACCCGCCCACGCGCCACAGCTCCACGCACCACAGCTCCACAGCTCCACAGCTCCACGGCTCCACAGCTCCACGGCTCGATCCGTACCACCACCGCCTGCCTGGGGAGGCTCCACGATGACCACCACCCGATCCCGTCGACGACGAGCGTTCCGGCTCGCCGCCGCCGTCACCGCCGGCACCCTCGCCGTCGGCGCGGCCCTCGTGGCCGGCTCGTCGGCGTACGCCGACACCCTGTTTACCGACGACTTCTCCGACGGCAACTCCACCGGTTGGAGCACCAACGGGGGGAGCTGGTCGGTCGTCACCGACGGCTCGCTGGCGTACCGGCAGTCGGGCACCAGCAGTGACGCCCGGTCGCTGACCGGCGCCACCGGCTGGACCGACTACGGCGTGCAGGCCCGGGTGAAGCCGACCGCGTTCGGCGCCGCCAACCGGCACGTCGGCGTGATCGCCCGCGCGCAGAGCAGCAGCAGCTACTACGCCCTGGTGGTGACGGCCAGCGGTGGCGTGCAACTGGTCAAGCGGGCCGGCGGCGATCCGGTCGCGCTCGCCTCGGCCGCCGCCGGGGTGACCACCGGAAGCTGGGCGACCCTCAAACTGGAGGCGGTCGGCAGCTCACTGCGCGGCTACGTCGACGGGACCCTGCTGGTCCAGGCCACCGACGGCGCGTACGGCACCGGCCGGGCCGGACTGGCCACCTCGTACGCCAGCGCCACCTTCGACGACGTCGAGGTGGCCACGGCCAGCGGCGCCCCGCCGACCGGTACCCCGACCGCCACCCCGACGTCGAGCCTGCCGCCGACCGAGCCCCCACTGGACCCGGGGGCCCCGCCGATCGG
>NZ_WVUH01000101.1 GCF_017614955.1 Micromonospora echinofusca | reverse complement strand
GTCAAGGGGTCCCAGGATGGGCCGAGTCGCATCGTGCAGGTTGGTTAGGAAGGGCCCCTTCCTATACCGAAAGCGATAGGAAGGGGCCCTTCCTTACACCTCAGGCGAGGTGGGAGCGGATCAGGAAGCGGACGCCCTCCGGGGCCTCCAGCGAGAACCCGCTGCCCCGGCCGGGTACCACGTCGACGGTCAACCGGGTGTGCCGCCACAACTCCCACTGGGCCGTCGACATCCAGAACTCCACCGGCTCCGGTACCCCGTCGATGTCCAGCGCGGCGAGCCGGACGTCCGAGGCGCCGGTCCGGAACTCACCGACCGGGAAGCACATCGGGGCGCTGCCGTCGCAGCAGCCACCGGACTGGTGGAACATCAGCGGCCCGTGTACCGCCCGCAGCGACCGGATCAGCCCGGCCGCCGCAGGCGTGACGGAGACGACCGCGCCGGGATCGGCCATCAGAAGAAGCCGAGCTTCTTGGGGGAGTAGCTGACCAGCAGGTTCTTGGTCTGCTGGTAGTGCTCCAGCATCATCCGGTGGTTCTCCCGGCCGATCCCGGACTGCTTGTACCCGCCGAACGCGGCGTGCGCCGGGTACGCGTGGTAGCAGTTGGTCCAGACCCGTCCGGCCTGGATCGCCCGGCCGGCCCGGTACGCGGTGTTCAGGTCCCGGGTCCAGACCCCCGCACCCAGGCCGTACAGCGTGTCGTTGGCGATCTTCACGGCGTCGGAGAAGTCGGTGAACGAGGTCACCGAGACCACCGGGCCGAAGATCTCCTCCTGGAAGATCCGCATCGAGTTGTCGCCCTCGAAGATGGTCGGCTGGACGTAGTACCCGCCCGACAGTTCACCACCCAGGTCGGCCCGCTCCCCACCGGTGAGGACGCGGGCGCCCTCCTGCCGGCCGATGTCCAGGTAGGACAGGATCTTCTCCAGTTGGTCGTTCGACGCCTGGGCGCCGATCATCGTCTCGGTGTCCAGCGGGTGGCCCTGGACCACCGCCCTCGTCCGCTCCACCGCGGCGGCGAGGAAGTCCGCGTAGTGGCCCTGCTGGATCAGCGCCCGGGACGGGCAGGTGCAGACCTCGCCCTGGTTGAGGGCGAACATGGTGAAGCCCTCCAGCGCCTTGTCGAAGAAGTCGTCCCGGGCCGCGCTGACGTCGTCGAAGAAGATGTTCGGGCTCTTGCCGCCGAGTTCCAGGGTGACCGGCTTGATGTTCTCGCTGGCGTACTGCATGATCAGCCGCCCGGTGGTGGTCTCGCCGGTGAACGCCACCTTGGCCACCCGGGGGGACGAGGCGAGCGGCTTGCCGGCCTCCACCCCGAACCCGTTGACGATGTTGACCACGCCCGGCGGCAGCAGGTCGGCCACCAGGGAGAGCCAGTAGTGGATCGAGGCCGGGGTCTGCTCGGCCGGCTTGAGCACCACCGTGTTCCCGGCGGCCAGCGCGGGAGCGAGCTTCCAGGTGGCCATCAGGATCGGGAAGTTCCACGGGATGATCTGGGCGACCACCCCCAGCGGCTCGTGGAAGTGGTAGGCCACCGTGTCGTCGTCCAACTCGCCGAGCGAACCCTCCTGGGCCCGGATCGCCCCCGCAAAATAGCGGAAGTGGTCGATGGCGAGCGGAATGTCGGCGGCCAGCGTCTCCCGTACCGGCTTGCCGTTCTCCCAGGTCTCGGCGATCGCCAGGGACTCCAGGTGCTCCTCCATCCGGTCGGCGATCCGGTTCAGGATGAGCGCCCGCTCGGCGACCGGGGTACGCCCCCAGGAGTCGGCGGCGCCGTGCGCCGCGTCCAGGGCCCGTTCGACGTCCTCGGCGGTACCCCGGGCCACCTCGCAGAACGGCTGACCGGTGACCGGGGTGACGTTCTCGAAGTAGCGGCCGTGGTGCGGCGTGACGTACTCACCGCCGATGAAGTGGTCGTAGCGGGACTGGTAGAAGTCGGGTGCCGCATAACGCGCCATGGGGGCCTCCGCCGTCGTTGGTGAGGTGACGGCGGTCACGTTAGTTTCCGGTACGTTGCGAAAAGGTTGCGCGCGGTACCGCGTACTCCCGGGCGAGCTGGCGGGCCCGCGCGACGGCGAGCGGCCGACGGGGCGCGCCCGGCGGCAGGGCCCGCGCCAGGGTCTCCCAGGCGGTCAGGTCGTCGTCGCCGGCCGGGGTCGCGGTCCAGGCCGCGAGCAGCGCCGGGTCCGCACCGGCCAGTACGGCCGCGCGGAGCTGCCCGTCGACCAGCCGGCGCAGTCGCGCCACTCCCGGTGCGTCCGAGCCGGGCAGCAACGGACCCGGGTACGCGTCGAGCGCGCCCGCCGGATCGCCCAGCTCCAGCCGGTCCAGCACGGTACGGAAGTCCGCGCGTACCGTGCCGCGCAGCCGGTAGGGGCGGGAGTCCAGCAGTTCCGGGCCGAGGATCCGGCGCAGCCGGGACAGCTCGGCACGCAGGGTGACGGGCGGTACCGGGCCGTCGCCGTACAGGTCGAGCCCGAGCTGTTCCCCGGTCCGTCCCTCCGGATGGTGCAGCAGCAGTACCAGCAGTTCGCTGTGCCGGCGACCGAGGCGGATCCGACGGCCGGCGACCCGCAGTTCCGCGTCGTCCCGGCCGAGCGCGCTGACCGTCAGCACGTCCGGGTCGACCGGCCCGGTCAGGTGCGCCTCGGCGGCCCGGGCGGTGGCCCGGACCAGGGCCAGGCTCTGCGGGTTGGCGAGCTGGTCCCCGCCGGTGATGTCGACGGCGCCGAGCAGCCGCCCGGTCAGCGGGTCGTGGATGGGGGCGGCGGCGCAGGTCCACCGTTGCACCGGCCGGCTGAAGTGTTCGGTGGCGAAGATCTGCACCCCGTGGCCGACCGCGAGCGCGGTACCCGGTGCGTTCGTACCCGCATGGGTTTCGTCCCAGCGGGCCCCCGGTACGAAGTTCATCCGCTCGGCCCGGCGCAGCACCCCCGGGTGACCCTCCACCCAGAGCAGCCGCCCGTACGCGTCGCAGACCGCCATCAGGTGGGCCCCGTCCTCGGCGACGCTGCCGAGCAGGTCCCGGAACAGGGGCAGTACCCGGGCCAGCGGATGCGCGGCCCGGTAGCTCTCCAGCGCGTCGTCGGTCAACTCGACCGGGGGCATGGTCTCCGGGTCGAGCCGGGCGCCGACCGCCCGCCGCCACGAGCGGGCCACCACCTCCCGTACCGGGTCCGGCGCGGTGCCCTCCCGCAGGAACGTCTCGTAGGCCGCACCCACCTGCGCGATCCGTTCCGCCGGATCAGCACCGTGCTCCAGCGCCAGCCACCGGTCAGCCACCACCGACCTCCTGAAAGGAAGGGCCCCTTCTTATCGTTTTTGGTTGTAGAAGGGGCCCTTCCTAACCTCTCTCAGATGCGGCGCATCCGCCAGAGGGCTGGACCGGTCAGAGGGTCAGGGTCCAGGCGTCGAGGTACCCGGTGTCCCCGCTGGCGGCGTCCTGTACCCGGAGGGTCCAGGTGCCGTTGCGGACCTCGCCGGAGAGGTTGACCGTGTACGTCTGGTTGATGTTGTCGGTCGAGCTGCCGGTGCGGTTGTGCAGGGTGTAGGCCGTTCCGTCGGGGGCGACGAGCGTGACGACCAGGTCACCGATGTAGGTGTGCACGATGTTCACCGCGACCTTGCTGGTCGAGGAGGCGTTGCCGGTGCAGCCACTGACCGGGATGGTGCTGGACACGGTGGTGTTGTCGCTGATGGTGACGTTGGTGCCGTTGCTGCCGCCGCAGGCCGGGGTCGTGCCCCCGCCCAGGTTGAGCGTCCAGCTGTTCAGGTAGCCGGTGTCGCCGCTCGCGGCGTCCTGCACCCGCAGCTTCCAGGTGCCGTTGGCGACCTCGCCGGAGAGGTTGACGGTGTACGTCTGGTTGATGTTGTCGGTCGAGCTGCCGGTGCGGTTGTGCAGGGTGTAGGCCGTTCCGTCGGGGGCGACGAGCGTGACGACCAGGTCACCGATGTAGGTGTGCACGATGTTCACCGCGACGGTGCTGGCCGAGCCGGCGTTGCCGGTGCAGCCGGAGACGGTGATCGAGCTTTCCACGGTGGCGTTGTCGGCGATGGTCACGTCGGTGCCGTTGGTCGCCGAGCAGCCGGCCGGCCCGTTGACCGTCAGGCTGTACGACGCGGTCTTCGTGCCGGTGCTGCCGGCCCCCGTGACGGTCACCGCGTACGTGCCCGGGGCGGTGGAGCCGGTGGTGCTGATCGTCATGGTGGACGAGCCGCCCGAGGTCACCGAGGACGGGCTGAAGCTGGCGGTCGCGCCGGCGGGCAGGCCGCTGGCGGAGAGCGTCACGTTCTGGGCGCCGCCGGCCGTGGTGGCGGTGCTGACCGTGGCGCTGACCGAGCTGCCCGGGTTCACCGAGCCGGCGGTCGGGGCCACGGCCAGGGAGAAGTCCTGGGTGGGCGGAGTGGTCGTGCCGCCGACGTAGAGGAGCTTGTTCGGCGATCCGGTGCCGGGGCTGGTCACCACGTTGCTGGTGGCGTCGTTGACCAGCTTGTCGCGGACCTGCTGCGGGGTGAAGGTCGGGTTGGCGGCGAGCACGAGCGCGGCGGCGCCGACCACGTGCGGGGTCGCCATCGAGGTACCGCTGATGGTGTTGGTCGCGGTGTTGCTGGTGTACCAGGCCGAGGTGATCGACGAGCCCGGGGCGAAGATGTCCAGGCAGGTACCGATGTTGGAGAAGGACGACCGGGCGTCGGTGCTGGTGGTCGAGCCGACGGTGATGCCGGCGGGGGTGCTGGCCGGCGAGGTGTTGCAGGCGTTGGCGCCGCTGTCGTTGCCCGCCGCGAGACCGTAGGTGACCCCGTCGGCGATCGAACGGGCGGTCGCGTCGTTGGTGGCCTGGTCGAAGCCGCCACCGAGGCTCATGTTCGCCACCGCGAGCTGACCGGCGGCATGGTCACCGGTGACCCAGTCGATGCCCTGGATGACCCCGGCGTTGGTGCCGCTGCCGGCGCAGTCCAGCACCCGGACACCGACCAGGGTGACGCCCTTGGCCACGCCGTAAGAAGTGCCACCGACGGTGCCGGCGACGTGCGTACCGTGACCGTTGCAGTCGTCCGCGGTGCCGCCGTCGACGGAGTCGAAGCCGGACACGGCCCGGCCGCCGAAGTCGGTGTGGCTGAACCGGATGCCGGTGTCGATGATGTACGCCTTCACGCCGGAGCCGGTGTTCGGGTACGTGTAGGAGTTGTTCAGCGGCAGCGCGCGCTGGTCGATCCGGTCCAGGCCCCAGGAGGACGTCGGGCTCTGGGTACCGGTGATCCGCACGGTGTGGTTCTGCTGGACGTACTTGACGGAGGGGTCGGCCGCGAGCCGACGGGCGGCGGTCTCGGAGAGCCGCGCCTCGAAGCCGCGCAGGGCGTTGGAGTAGGTGCGACCGACCGTGCCGCCGTGCCGGCCGGCCAGGTCACGGGCCTTACCGGCGGTCCCGGTACGGCTCACCGAGGTGTCCTTGAAGACGACGATGTACGACTCGGCTACGGCCGTGGCGCCACCGGCCTGGAGGATCTGCCCCTCGGCGGGGGCGGCGTTCGCCGGGGCGGCGAAGGCGGTGGCTGTCGCCACTGCTGCTGTGGCGACAGCCAGACGCCAGCGGCGTCTCGGGGCGGGGGAGTGTGTCATCCCTCGGGTGTTCCTTCCGCTATCTGATCAACGCGCTCGTGGCGGGTCAATCGGTTCCAGTTGATCGAGCCGAGGGAGATGCTAGGGCAGGCGCGGGGAAATGTGGAGATGTATGGATCTTATTAATCGTGGCTTAAGCAGGGAAAACGTTTGCTGAGCGTCGGACGGGCAGGACGGGACAGATGCGCCGACGCGCCGGATACGCCGGACACGCCGGACGGGCCGGATGCGCCGGACGGGCCGGAGCCGCCGATGGTGTCGGCTGCTCCGGCCCGCCCTTGTCGCGCGGTGCGGGACCGGTTACAGGCTCAGGGTCCAGTTGTCGATGTACCCGACGTCACCGGCAGCGGCGTCCTGGACCCGGAGGGTCCAGGTGCCGTTGCGGACCTCGCTGGAGAGGTTGACCGTGTAGGTCTGGTTGATGTTGTCGGTCGAGCTGCCGGTCCGGTTGTGCAGCACGTAGGTGCTGCCGTCCGGGGCGACCAGGGTGACCACCAGGTCACCGATGTAGGTGTGCACGATCTGCACGGCCACGGTGCTGGTCGAGGAGGCGTTGCCGGTGCAGCCGCTGACCGCGAGGGTGCTGTTGACCGTGGTGTTGTCGCTGATCGTGACGTTGGTGCCGTTGCTGCCGCCGCAGGACGGCGGGGCGGTGCCGGTGAGGTTGAGCGTCCAGCTGTTCAGGTAGCCGGTGTCACCGCCGGCGGCGTCCTGCACCTGGAGCTTCCAGGTGCCGTTGGCGACCTCGCCGGAGAGGTTGACCGTGTAGGTCTGGGCGATGTTGTCGGCCGAGCCGCCGGTCCGGTTGTGCAGCGTGTACGCGCTGCCGTCCGGGGCGACGAGGCTGACCACCAGGTCACCGATGTAGGTGTGCACGATGTCGACGGCGACGGTGCTGCCCGTGCCGGCGTTGCCGGTGCAGCCGGAGATGGTGATCGAGCTCTGCACGGTGGTGTTGTCGGCGATGCTCACATCGGTGCCGTTGGTCTGCGAGCAGCCGGGCGGCCCGTTGACGGTCAGCGTGTACGACGTGGTCTGGGTGGTCACGCCACCGGTGCCGGTGATGGTCACCTGGTACGTGCCCGGGGCGGTCGCCGAGGTGGTGGCGATGGTCAGGGTCGACGAGCCGCCGGAGCTGACCGAGGACGGGCTGAACGAGGCGGTCGCGCCGGCGGGCAGGCCGCTGGCGGAGAGCGCGACGGTCTGCGGGCTGCCGACCGTGGTGGCGGTGCTGACCGTGGCGCTGACCGAGCTGCCCGGGTTCACCGAGCCGGAGGTCGGGGCGACCGCGATCGAGAAGTCCTGGGTCGGCGGGGTGATGTTGCCGACGTAGAGGAGCTTGTTCGGCGAGCCGGTGCCGGGGCTGGTGACCACGCCGTTGGTGGCGTCGTTGACCAGCTTGTCGCGGACCTGCTGCGGGGTGTACGACGGGCTGGCCGCGAGGACCAGGGCCGCCGCGCCGACCACGTGCGGGGTCGCCATCGAGGTACCGCTGATGGTGTTGGTCGCGGTGTCGTTGGTGTACCACGCCGAGGTGATCGACGAACCCGGGGCGAAGATGTCCAGACAGGTACCGATGTTGGAGAAGGACGACCGGGCGTCGGTGTTGGTGGTCGAGCCGACGGTGATCGCGTTCGGGGTGCTGGCCGGGGACTTGGTGCAGGCGTCCGTACCGGTCTCGTTGCCGGCCGCGACGCCGTAGCTGACGCCGTCGGCGATCGAGCGGGTCACGGCGTCGTTGGTGGCCTGGTCGAAGCCGCCGCCGAGGCTCATGTTGGCGACCGCCGGCTCACCCGGGTCGTGGTCCCCGGTGACCCAGTCGATGCCGGCGATGACCTGGGCGTAGGTGCCGCTGCCGCCACAGTCCAGGACCCGGACGCCGACCAGGGTGACCCCCTTGGCGATGCCGTACGCGGTGCCGCCGACGGTGCCGGCGACGTGCGTGCCGTGGCCGTTGCAGTCGTCCGCGGCGCCACCGTCGATGGCGTCGAAGCCGCTCACCGCCCGGCCACCGAAGTCGCTGTGGGTGAACCGGACGCCGGTGTCGATGATGTAGGCCCGTACGCCGGAGCCGGTGTTCGGGTACGTGTAGGAGTTGTTCAGCGGTAGGGCACGCTGGTCACTGCGGTCCAGGCCCCACGAGGGGGTGGGGGACTGGGTGCCGTTGATGCTGACCGTGTGGTTCTGCTGGACGTACTTCACCGACGGGTCGGCGGCGAGCTTGCGGGCCTGGGCCTCGCTGAGCTTCGCCTCGAAGCCGAGCAGGGCGTTGGAGTAGGTCCGGGCCACCGCGCCGCCGTGCCGGCCGGCGAGGTCACGGGCCTTGCCGGCGACGCCGGTCCGGCCCACGGTGTCCTTGAGCACGACGATGTACGACTCGCTGACGGCGGTGGCACCGCCGGCCTGGAGGATCTGCCCCTCGGCGGGTGCTGCGGTCGCGGGTGAACCGAACGCCACCGCGGCGGCTACCGCGGTCGTCGCCACGCCGAGGCGCCAGCGACGTCTGTGGGAGGGCGAAGATGCCATTCGTGCGTCCCCTTCCGATGCGCGACCGGCCCGCTCATGGCGGGCCGATCGACAAACGCTGATCGATGAGGAGATGCTAGATGAACATTATTCAAATGTAGAGATGCTTCTATCTACTTTCCGCCACTGTCTGACTGACTGCTCAGTCGAAGGCGGCGGCCAGGATGTCCGCACCCCGCGCCAACTCGTCGTCGGAGATGACCAGCGGCGGCAGCAGCCGCAGCACGTTGCCGTACGTCCCGCAGGTCAGGGTGAGCAGACCGGCGCGGTGGCAGGCCGCCGACACCGCCGCCGTACCCACCGGATCCGGGGTCGACGTGCCCGGCTGCACCAGCTCCATTGCGAGCATCGCCCCCCGGCCCCGCACCTCGGCGACCCGCCCACCGGACCGCTCGGCGATCGCCCGCAGCCGGGGTACCAGCACCGACTCGATCCGCCGGGCAGCGGCGGCCAGATCCAGCTCGTGCATCGTCTCGATGCTCGCCAACGCCGCCGCGCAGGCGATCGGACTACCGCCGTACGTGCCACCGAGGCCGCCGACGTGCACCGCGTCCATCAGCTCGGCCCGCCCGGTCACCGCAGCCAACGGCAGACCACCGGCGATCCCCTTGGCCAGGGTGACCAGATCCGGCTCCACCCCCTCGTGGTCGCAGGCGAACCAGTCCCCGGTCCGGCAGAACCCGGTCTGGATCTCGTCGGCGACGAACACCACGCCGGCCGCCGTCGCCCACTCGCGCAGCGCCGGCAGGAAACCCGGCGCGGGTACCACGAAACCGCCCTCGCCCTGGATCGGCTCGATCAGCAGCGCGGCCACGTTCTCCGCGCCGACCTGCTTCTCCACCGTCTCGATCGCCCGGGCCGCCGCCTTGGCGCCGGACAGCCCACCGTCGCGCAGCGGGTACGACATCGGCACCCGGTAGACCTCCCCGGCGAACGGCCCGAACCGGTGCTTGTACGGCATGTTCTTCGCGGTCAACGCCATGGTCAGGTTGGTCCGGCCGTGGTACGCGTGGTCGAAGACCACCACCGCCGGACGCCCGGTCGCATGCCGGGCGATCTTCACCGCGTTCTCCACCGCCTCGGCACCGGAGTTGAACAACGCGGACCGCTTCTCGAAACTGCCCGGGGTGAGGGTGTTCAACTGCTCGCAGACCGCCACGTACGACTCGTACGGGGCGACCATGAAACAGGTGTGGGTGAACCTCTCGACCTGGGCGCGGACCGCCTCGACCACCCTCGGGGCCGAGTTGCCGACGTTGGTCACCGCGATGCCGGCGGCGAAGTCGATCCACTCCCGCCCCTCGACGTCGGTGACCGTCCCGCCCGAGGCATGGTCGACGTACGAGTCGACGACACTCCCGACCCCCCGGGCCACCGCAGCCTGACGCCGCTTGTGCAGTTCCTCCGACGACGCCATGGCTCAGCCCTCGATGTTGTGCATGACGTGCTTGACCCGGGTGTAGTCCTCCAGGCTGTACATCGACAGGTCCTTGCCGTGCCCGGAGTGCTTGAACCCGCCGTGCGGCATCTCCGACACGAACGGGATGTGCGTGTTCACCCAGACACAGCCGAAGTCCAGCCGGCGGGTCATCCGCATCGCCCGACCGTGGTCGGCGGTCCAGACCGACGCGGACAGGCCGTACTCCACGCCGTTGGCCCAGCGCACCGCCTCGTCCTCGTCGGAGAACCGCTGGACCGTGATCACCGGCCCGAACACCTCGTCCTGGATGATCTCGTCGGTCTGGCGTACCCCGGAGACCACCGTCGGGGCGTAGAAGAAGCCGCGCTCGCCGACCTGCGCCCCGCCGGTGTGCAGGTTCGCGTGGTCCGGCAGCCGGTCCACGAAACCGCGTACCCGGGCGAGCTGGTTGGCGTTGTTCAACGGACCGTAGAGCACGTCGGAGTCGTCCGGGGCGCCGGTCCTGGTGTTCCGGGCCTGCTCGGTCAGGGCCGCGACGAAGTCGTCGTACACGCCCGGACCGGCCAGCACCCGGGTCGCCGCCGTGCAGTCCTGCCCGGCGTTGAAGTAACCGCCCACCGCGATCGCCTCGGCCGCCTTCGCCAGGTCCGCGTCGTCGAAGATCACCACCGGCGCCTTGCCACCCAGCTCCAGGTGCGTCCGCTTCAGGTCCGGTGCGGCAGCCGCCGCGACCTCCATGCCCGCCCGGGTCGAGCCGGTGATCGACACCAGCTGCGGGGTCCGGTGGGCGACCAGGGTACGACCGGTGTCCCGGTCACCGCAGACCACGTTGAAGACCCCCGGCGGGAAGAACTCGGCGGCGATCTCGGCCAGCAGCAGCGTCGAGACCGGGGTGGTGTCCGACGGCTTGAGGACCACCGTGTTACCGGCCGCCAACGCCGGGGCGATCTTCCAAATCGCCATCATCAACGGGTAGTTCCACGGGGTGACCTGGGCACACACCCCGATCGGCTCACGCCGCACGTACGACGTGTGCCCGGCCAGGTACTCCCCGGCCGAACGCCCCTCCAGCACCCGCGCCGCACCCGCGAAGAACCGCAGCTCGTCCACGGCCGGCGGCAACTCCTCCTCGGTGGTCAACTGACGCGGCTTGCCGGTGTTGCGGACCTCCGCGTCGACCAACTCGGCCGCGCGCGACTCCACCGCGTCGGCGAACCGCAGCAGCGCCCGCTGCCGCTCCGCCGGGGTGGCGTCCCGCCACGTCTCGAAAGCGGTCGAGGCGGCCCGCATCGCGGCATCCACGTCGGCGGCCCCGGAAACCGGCGCCTGGGCGAACACCTCACCCGTGCACGGGTCGACGAGGTCCGCGTACCCGCCGTCGACCGGGTCGACATACTCGCCGTTGACGAAGTTGCGCAGCTTCTGCTGGTCGCTCATGACTGATCTCCGAGAGTGGCCGGGGATGATGTGTGCGGCGGTAATCGCGGTCTTGCTGCCATCTTGGCCACTGAATTCGCGGCAGACAAGGTCTGAGGCGACTGTTTCCGTGCGGTGTGCTGGTCGTTTAGGCTGCCCGCGTGGAGCCCAGAGCGTTCTTTGTCGCCGGCCGACCCGAGCACGGCGAGGGTGAGTCGACCGTGCACCACCCGTACGACGGGCGCCCGGTCGGACGTACCAGCCATGCCACGCCCGACCAGGTCGAAGCCGCCGTCGCGGCCGCCGCGGACGTGGCGGCGGAGGCTGCGGCCCTGCCCGCCCACGCGCGGGCCGCCGCCCTCGACCACGTCTCCCGCCGGCTCGCCGAACGCGCCGAGGAGATCGCCCGCCTGATCACCGCCGAGAACGGCAAACCGGTCAAGTGGGCGCGGGCCGAGGTCGGCCGGGCCGTCTCCACCTTCCGCTGGGCCGCCGAGGAGGCCCGCCGGTTCTCCGGCGAACTGCAACGTCTCGACACCGACCCGGCCGCCACCGGGCGGACCGCCCTGGTCCGCCGGGTACCCAAGGGCCCGGTGCTCGGCATCGCGCCGTTCAACTTCCCGCTCAACCTGGTCGCCCACAAGGTCGCCCCGGCCATCGCGGTCGGCGCCCCGATCATCGTCAAACCGGCCCCGGCCACCCCGCTCTCCGCGCTGCTCCTCGGTGAGCTGCTCGCCGAGACGGCCCTGCCGGCCGGGATGTTCTCCGTGCTGCCGCTGCCCAACGACCGCGCCGCCGAACTCGTCACCGACCCCCGGCTGCCGGTCGTCTCCTTCACCGGCAGCGGCCCGGTCGGCGCCGCCATCCGCCGTGCCGTGCCGGAGAAGCACGTCACCCTGGAACTGGGCGGCAACGCCGCCGCGCTGATCTGCGAGGACTGGTCGTCGGACGAGGACCTGACCCTCGCCGCCAACCGGATCGCACTGTTCGCCAACTACCAGGCCGGGCAGAGCTGCATCGCCGTGCAACGGGTGTACGTGCACGAATGGCTCTACGACGGGTTCCTGCCCCGGCTGGTCGCGGCGGTCGGGGCGCTGCGCACCGGTGACCCCTCCGACGACCACACCGACGTCGGCCCGCTGATCGACGAGGCCGCCGCGCAACGGGTCGAGCAGTGGGTGGACGAGGCGGTCGCCGCCGGTGCCACCATCGCCGTCGGCGGCAGGCGGGAGGGCACCAGCTACCCGCCGACCGTGCTCACCGGGGTACCGGCCGACGCGAAGGTCTGCGCCGAGGAGGTCTTCGGGCCGGTGCTGGTGGTCGCCCCGGTCACCGACGACCGGGCCGGGTTCGCCGCGATCAACGACTCCGCGTACGGCCTCCAGGCCGGGGTGTTCACCCACCGGCTGGACGTCGCCTTCGCCGCGAGTCGGGCCTTGCAGGTCGGCGGTGTGATCATCGGGGACGTCCCCTCCTACCGGGCCGACCAGATGCCGTACGGCGGCGTCAAGGGCAGCGGCGTCGGACGGGAGGGCCTGCGCAGCGCCATGGAGGACTACACCGACCCGCGCGTCCTGGTCTTCACCGCCCTGGAGCTGTAAGGAAGGGCCCCCTGTTAACGTTTTCGGTATAGGAAGGGCCCCTTGTTAACGCCTGCCGGGGGTCACCAGGTGCCGTCGTCGCGTACCCGTGCAGGGGCCCTGCCGAGCAGGAGAGTGGTCAGCGCGGTGTCGATGTCGGCGCCGAGGAACCACTCGCCGGCCTGGTCGAGGGCGAAGACCCGGCCGTGCTCGTCGACGGCGAGGATGCTCTCCTGCTGCTCGGTGCCGATCGGGAAGAGCCGTACGCCCAGCACCCGGCCGAAGTCGGCAAGGGTGTCAGCACTGTACGCAGCCGACAACGGTTCGATCGTGAAACCAGAAATCCAGACCTCGGTTCCGGGCCCCATTCGACTACTGCTGAGGCCTGGAAACATGGCTAGCAGTTGCTGAACTGCGGGAAATGGGTGGTGCCCTCGCGATACTCCGGAGACCTCGCATGTCTCCTCGATTGCAATCGTTGCTAAAGCTTCGTCGCCGAAGCCTGGTTGCCAGCCTGCTGCAACGAGCGAGTTGCTGACCTCGGGCGGGAACCGGTCGGGCTGCGGCGAGGGCTGAGGTTCCGGGCGCCATTCACGGGTGAACGCCAGATCGGACCAGGGCCGCAGCCCGAAGTGCACCAACGCGTTGAGGCACGAGTCGCAGGGCCGTTCGGCCCGGCCAGCCGCCGGATCTCCGGGCTCACGAATCCGGAAGATCTCCAGGTGCGCCTCTTCGAACAGGCCCACCGCATCGGCGATCTCCGCAGAGGGCTGACCATCGGTAGCCCGCTGCTGGTCCTCGGCGTACAACACGTCGGAGATCACGATCAACTCGGCGTGTCGTTCGCCGCCGCGTACCAGCCTGCCGGCAGGCAACTCGTCCAGATAGGCCCGGACGAGCGGGTGGTGCCGCAAGGTCACCTCACCCTTGGCGCCGTTGGCGACGTGCAGCCGGCCCTCGACAGTCAGATGAGCGGCTGTGTCGGGAGTGGCTGCCCTTCGTACGCTGCGGAGCAGTTGTGCCGCCGGGTCCACCGTTCGCGGCGACGCCGGTCGGCTGACGCGGTCCTCCCGGTAGAGGCGCTCGACCACCTGAGCGGGGAGCCGTGGCCAGTTGGAGACCTCCCCGGTCTCCCTGTCGACGATCGTATGGGGCAGGTCGCCCGGCGTCGTGGGCGTCGTTGGAGGCACGGCGGCGGTGATGAGGTAGCCGAGGTCGAATTCGTGTACTACCGGTGTGCACGGGACACCGAGGCGCGACGAGTCCCGCTGAGCCCACACGGCCGCAATTTCCTCAGCTTCCTGGCGGCTGATCATTCATCGGAAGCTACCGGACCCCACGCGTCGGTGGCGCCCGGTATGGTCTGCCGTACCGAAAGTGACGGGGAGGCGGCGGTGACGGAAAGCGCCGACCGAGATGTCAACCAGCATCTGCGGGAACGATTCGCGGAGGTGCACAGCCAGTACCAGCAGCTTCGGTCCGGTTTGGACGACCTACAGGAACAACTAGCCGCGCTCCGCGTGACCGAGAGATCCGCCGATGGCCTGGTGGATGTCGTGGTGGGTCCCCGGGGTCAGGTCATCAGCGTCACCCTCCACCCGGGCGTGCAGCGCGAGCGTGATGTCAACCGACTGAGCCGCACGATCACGGAGACGATCCATCGCGCCACGATGGCCGCTACAGCGGCTACCCAGCGGCTGGTTGCCGGGTACCTACCGGCCGGCTCGGGTGCGCTCGACTACCTGAGGGAGGGCAACTTCGGTTCCCTGCTTCGCCGGAGCGACGCCGTACTGGGCGGAGAATCGGAGAGAGAGGCGGAGCGAAATGGCTGACGGCGAGTTGTGGCTCGACCGGGCTCGTGCCCGCCGTGCCGGGTCGGAACTGGCATCGGGTGGCCGGGCCATCAGCGCCGAGCGCAGAAAATTGGGCGACGAGATTGCGGCAGCGAGTGCCCAGCGCCCGTGGGGGAGGGACGATATCGGATCGGCCTTCGACCACAAGTACCGCGAGTTCGAGACGACCTTTCTGCAGGGGTGGCAGCGGCTGGGTAGCTATGTCGACCAGCTCGGCAACGATGTGGTTCAGGCGGTACGGGCCAGCACGGAAACCGACATCGCCAACGCATCGCGGATCCAACGGACCATTCGTCCCCGCTGATCGGTTCGGCTCTCATGACCATACTGCCCAGTCCCATTCCGCATCCCTTGGACTATTCGCCCTGGGAACTGCCCGGCTGGGTCTACGAGGCGCTTGAGTGGGTCATCGGCGTCGAGTGGCCCGAGGGTAACGAGAAGGCGGTATGGGACCTCGCTGACCAGTGGTTCTCGGTCGCTGCCGTACTCGCTGGCCCGCGTGACGACATCGTCGCTGCCGCTGCCGAGGTGAGTGCGGCCTACAGCCACACCGGCGCGGAGTACACCGCGTTCGAGGCCGCCTGGCGCAAGGTTTCCGAGGGCGACGATGCGCCGCTGTTCGCGTTGGCCACGATCAGTCATGAGATGGGTCGACTGGTCCAGGAGTGCGGCTGTGACATCGAGGCAGCCAAGATCGAGGTCTGGATCGAACTAGGCATCCTCGTCGTGGAACTACTTGCGCTGGCGGTCGCAGTCGCGTTGACCGCCGGTGCGGCATCCCCCGCCGCAGCTGCTGCGATGGCCGCGACCCGAGCCGTCATCCAGCAGATATTCAAACGGCTGATCGGCCAACTCGCTCGGAAGTCCCTCCGTCGTGGGCTCAAGGAGGCTGGTGAGAAGGCCGCCCGTCAACTCGCCGAGAAAGGGATGAAAGGGCTGGCGGCCCGGGCCGGTGTCGAGGGACTGAAGGAAGCGGGTGAGGAGGTCGGTATCGACCTCGCGGTTCAGGGCTACCAGAACAGCACCGGCCGCCGCGACGGCTTGGACCTCGACTCAGTCGGCAGATCGGCTTTGGGTGGCTTCGTAGGCGGAGCCGGAGCCTCCCTCGCTGGACTGGGACCACACGCGATGGGTCGCCGGGCGCAGATCGCCGAAGACCTTGGCCGCAGCATGGCCGGTGAGGTACTCGCCGACAACCTGGCGAGTCTGGCAACAGGCGGCGGCCTGACGTCGTTCGAAGACAGCGCCCGCGCCGCGACGTCCGGTCTCAGCGCATCGGCGGTCAGCCAGAGCGACGCTGCGTTGCAGGCCAGGCTCGACGGACGGCTCGGCGCCCTGGCTGGTACGCCAGCGGTTCCCCTTGGTCTGGTACCAGGGGAGGCGGCTTCGTCGACGGGCTCGTCGTCGCCGACAGTGGTGCAATCCCCGGCAGTCTCCGAGGGCTCCAACTGGCCCTTGCACAGTGGTGAAGAATCACCCGGGGAGCAGATCAGAACGGTGAACCCGGATTTGAGGGCGGACCATTTCGCGTCGACGCCTGAAGGTTCACGGGAAGTACCGTCTTATCCGGAACAGAGTAGACCTGCGGATCTGCTGGCACCTGCGTCGCTGTCGGGCCCGAGCATCCCTGCTACAGCTGACCGTCCGGACGCTGTGCCTTCTTCGCTGCTGTTGCAGGGTCTGGCTCCATCCGAGGTCGGATCAGTGGCAACCGTGGCCGATGCGGGAGGGCCGTCGGAGCCCATTTCCGGGGTTTCCTCCGGAGTCGGCCTGTCTGCCGCACCGACCAGCCCCACGCCACCGCCGGCCAGCGTCGCCTCTCCTGTTACGTCCCTGCTCCCGGATTCGCCGGCCCCGGCAGTTGGTAGCCAACCAGACGTTCGGGCGGCTTCTCTCACGACGGGTGGCAGTTCTCTTCCGACGGCACCTGTCCCACCGTCGAATCCTCGTTTCCCGCTGCTTGAAGCCTTGGGCGCTGGCGCCCCGGTGCCCCACACGCAGCGTGTACCAGTCGAGGCGACCAGCCCGAATCATGCCGGTCCTCCCGCACCCCGCACCCCTGAGTGGTACGAGATTCGGCGGGTGGCGAACCGGGAGGGCGTGGACCGTCGGCGCTATCGCGGCTATCTGAGGTGGCAACGTGAGCGGCATGAGTTCAATCGCCGAGCCAAGGAATCTCGGCGCTATAGAGATAGTGGTCGACTGTGCGAGGACCGGGCGCGCCGTTATGCGAAGCAGGCGCTTCGGCTCGATAGGTCTGGCCAGAGTGAACTAGCAGATCAGTTCACGGCAGCGGCCAATCGGGAGCTGCGGACGGCGTACGCGTTGCAGGATCTTGCGGAGGCGGTGCTCGCGGGGTCGGTGGTGCCCGACGTGGTCCGGATCGACGACGACGGTGACTTCGCCCGGATCAACGACGACGCGGGTGACCTGGTGGACGGTCCGGTCCGTACCGGCAACCGTTCGGCACTGACCGGCTCGGACGATCCGCCACCGATCGAGCGCAGCCGTCGGTACGGCGAGCGGGGTGGTCTACGCCGGCCGCTGGCGCTGCACCAGACCGACCTGGAGCGGCACATTCCACTCGACCCGGAGGGGAACCCCGTCCGTACCCCGGATCCCCGGCAGGGGAGCTGGTTCCGGTTGGCCAACGACGGCGGTCCCCGGGCCGATCCGGCCCGCTCGATCAACTGTCTGGACTGCACGTTGTCGCTCTACGAGACGTGGGTGCACGGTCGGCCCCGGGTTTCTGCGCCGCGTACCTTCGACGGCTACTGGAATGGTGACGTCCGGCAGCCGGTCAACGGCGAGGCGGGCGGGCCGGCGCGGGTGGAGGAGATCACCGGCGGCGGCTTCCAGGAGCTGTGCCCGCTGGACGAAGGGCTGGCTCCGGCAGCGGTGCGGCAGGCTGTCGACCGTGGGTTCGCCGACCTCCGGGACAAGCTGCTCGCCGAGGGACACGGCTCGTACGCCTTCCTGGTGACCACCTGGGAGCAGGGCGGCTCGCATGCCTGGGTGGCGCTCAACCAGGGTGGGACGGTGCTCTATCTGGACTCGCAGAACAACCAGATGCGGGCGGACCTGCCGCTCTACGGTCACAGTGGCGCGGCGTGGGGTGGGAACGTCACCTCCATCGACGCCCTGGTGCTCGGGGCGGACGGGCGCCCGGCGCCGCTGGCGGACCGGCCGCCGGGCGGCTTCAGCAGCCGTGGGGAGCAGACCGAGGAGACGACCGACGGGTACGACGGAACCTACGTCAACCGGGTCGATCTGCTCGACGTGCCGAACTAGTTCAGCAACGCCCGCCGGAGTCCCGGCGGGCGCCCCGGGACGCCCGGATCGCGGCACCCTGAACGGGATGTCGTGCAGGTCCGGCGGGGCCTGGGACGACTCCTGATATGCGGCGGATCGACTGTCGACGCGGTCCGGGGACCGGTGGGGCGGCTGTTTCCCGCCGTACCGGTCCCCGGACCTGCGCTGCTGGTCGCGTGCGTCAGCCGCCGAGGCTGGCGGCGGCCGAGGCGATCGCCGAGGCGAAGTAGCTGACCTGGGTGTAGACGCCCGGGTAGCCGGCGCGGGCGCAGCCGTAGCCCCAGCTCACGATGCCGACCTGAACCCAGGCGCCGGCCGAGTTCCGCCGGAACATCGGGCCGCCCGAGTCGCCCTGGCAGGTGTCGACGCCGCCGCTGCTGTAGCCGGCGCAGATCTCCTCGGCGGGGATCAGGTCGCCACCGTACGATGCGCTGCAGCTGCTGTCGCTGACGAAGGGCACGTTGGCCTTCATCAGGTACCGGGACTGGGCGCCGCCCTCGCGGGTCGCTCCCCAGCCGGCGACGGTGAAGGTGCCGCTGTCGTACGCGGTACTGGTGGTGATCGGCAGGGTGGCCAGGCTGGTGACCGGGGTGGCGAGGCGGATCAGGGCCCAGTCCTTGCCCGACCCGCTGTAGCCGGGTGCCCGGTACACGTAGTTCGACCGGACGGTGATCCGGCCGGTGGTCGACTGGAGGTCGACGACTCCGAGGGTCGCGGTGATGCTGGTGTTGGCGCCGGTGCCGCCCACGCAGTGCGCGGCGGTCAGCACCAGGGTCGGGCTGTAGAGCGAGCCGCCGCAGCCCATGGAGAGCCGGACCATGAACGGGAACTCGCCGAGGGCGGCCCGGGTGCCACCGACGACGTACGGGCTGACGTCGCCGGTGGGTTCGGCGGCGGCAGGTGCGGTCAGAGTGAAGCTGCTGACGGTCACCGCGGTCAGCGCGGTGGCCATCAGGCCGAGCATCTTGCGCCAGCGATTCATCGGGCCTCCCGACTGGTGGGTGGGCGGGATACCGCTCACCGATCACGATGCCGGGAGCCTATCCATCGATAAGCTCCTATGGAGTGTCCATCTGCATCCTGTTTGTGTCATACCGTCGGATGTAAAACGGTGCGGGGCGGTACCCGGGTGCGTGGGGGAAACGTGTTAACAAGGGGCCCTTCCTCTACCGAAAACGATAAGAAGGGGCCCTTCCTTACATGCATGTCGAGGAGGCGGAGGCGATCCAGGAGCGGCTGCGGGCCGAGGTCGACCTGACTGGACCCGGCCCGGCCGATCCGGCCACGGTGGCCGGACTGGACGTGGCGTACGCCGAGGACGGTGCGCGCCTCGCGGCGGCGGTGACCGTGCTGGACGCCCGTACCCTCGCGCTGGTCGACTCGGCGGTGGTCACCGGCCGGCCGGCGTTCCCGTACGTCCCGGGGCTGTTCGCGTTCCGGGAGTTGCCGGCGCTGGAGGCGGCGCTGGACCGGCTGACCGTCCGGCCCGAGGTGCTGATCTGTGACGGGCACGGGTTGGCGCACCCGAGGCGGTTCGGGCTGGCCTGTCATCTGGGCGTGGTCACCGGGCTGCCGGCGCTCGGTGTGGGGAAGACACCGCTGGTCGGTACGTGGGAGCCGCCGGCGCCGGAGCGGGGGGCGTGGACCGACCTGCGCGACGGTACGGAGACCGTGGGTCGGGTGCTGCGTACCCAGGCGGGGGTGAAACCGGTCTTCGTCTCGGTCGGTCACCGGATCGGCCTGGACAACGCGTCGTCGCTGGTGCTCAGGTTGGCCCCGCGGTACCGCCTGCCGGAAACCACCCGGCAGGCGGACCGGTTGTGCCGGGACGCGCTCGCCGGGCGTCGACCGTAGGGGGCGGGCGTCGGCCGTCGACCGTAGGGGCGGGCGTCGGCCGTCGACCGTAGGGTCCGGGCGTCGACCGCCGCGGTCCGCGTCGACGGTCTGCCGTCTGCCGTCTGCCGTCGACCGTCGCGGTCCGTGGCTGTTGCGGAGTGTGGGCGTCGGACAGCCGGTGCGTCACGCGGCCGGACGGGAACGGGGGATGGTAGTAGCCTGACCGCCGACCTACCCCGAGGACGCAGTGAGGTGGACATGTCGGTACGTGGCGGTGCGGTGCGGTTCGCGGCCGGTGCCGCGCTCGTGGCCGGACTGCTGGCCACCGGCGCGGCACCGGCCCTGGCCGAGGGGGATTCCGTGCGGGTCCGGGCGGCCAGCAGCTTCACCGCCGGGGGTGGCCCCGGGGCGGTGAACCTGGGCGTGACCAAGAAGACGGACGGCTGCGTGCTGGTGCGTACCGGCCTGGCGCTGCAACTGTCCGGGGTCACCGCCGGGCAGGTCCGGGTCGAGGTGGCCCTGGCCGGGCAGTGGCGGCCGATTCCGGTCTCCGGCACCGGTACGTTGACCACCGTCCGGACCGCTCCGACCAATCCGACGCTCTGCAAGGGCAAGAGTCTCTCCGTGCGGTACCGGGTGACCTTCCTGGCCGGGGCGCCGTCGGGTCGGCTGAACATCATCGGGCAGGCGATCGCCGGGACCGGACGGACCATCGGGTACGGCGGCACCACCTCGAAGGTCGTGGGGGGCCGCGCGACCGCGCCGACGCCCACGCCCAGCCGGAAACCGACGCCGTCGGTGACCGCCGGGGCGACGCCGACCGTGGGGGCGGCCGCCCCCACCACCGGGTCGGCCCCGCTGCCGGCCGACGAGGCGCCGGCTGCGGTGCCGGCCTCGACGGGTTCGGGCGGCGGCTTCGGGATCGGTACCTTCGTCATGATCTTCGGCGCCGCGATGGTCGCCATCGGGGTGGCGCTCCTGGTCTTCCTGCTCCGCCGGTCCCGGGCCGAGCAGCAGCCCCGGTCCGGTGGGCGGGCGGGGCAGCCGCCGGC
>NZ_WVUH01000100.1 GCF_017614955.1 Micromonospora echinofusca | reverse complement strand
CCCCCGCACCCGCCGCCGCCGCAGGAGCTGCCGCCGCTGCACGAACTGCCGCTGTCCCCGCCGCCGCAGCTGCTACCGCTGCCACTGCTGCTGCCGGCGGCGGCCTGCCGCTGGATCTCGGCCTCGGCCGCGAAGGCCGGGTCGAGTGCCCAGATCGAGGCGGCACCGAAGAGCGCCACGCCCATGGCGACCCCGGCGGCACCGTACGACGCGTAGGCCGGGGACGAGGACGGGGCGAGATGGGCGTACCGGTTGCGCAGGTTGCGCAGGGCCGCGCGGCCGGCGCGGGTGTGCCGTGGTGCGCGCAGCTGCACCAGGAAGACGACGAACACCGCCACCATGCTGAGCACCAGGAAACCGACCGGCTTGCCGTTGGCCAGCCCGGAGAGCAGCCGCAGCCCGCCGATCGCCAGCAGACCGAGCAGCAGCAGCGCGCCGATCCGCGCGGCGGCGCGCTGGCCGGGGCCGAGCGCCATGCCCCGCTGTGCCAGGCCGGACCGGAGCTGGTCCAGGGCACCGGCGACCGCCAGGTCACCGGCGAGGTCGCGGGTCCGGACCCGGTTGCCGGCCGCCTGGTAGACGGCCCGGTCCAGCGGGGTCACCCCGGCCGGCAGCGGGCCGGTGACGGCGAGCCGTCGGTCCCGGCTGGCGCCGACCGCTCCGACGGCGCGCAGCCCACCGAGCGCGGCGTAGAGCGCCGTCCGGGCACCGCCGTTGAGGTAGGCGACCTGCTGCGGGCCGAGCTGGTCGAAGTCGCAGGCGTTGCGGCCGGCGAAGAGCAGGCTCCGCCAGATGACGGAGCCGAGGAAGATCACGGCGGCGGCGCCCAGGAAGAGGGCGAGGAAGACCGGGCCGGGGATCCCCCAGGTGTCGCCCGGGGCGGCGAGGACGGTCATGGCTGTGCTCCTGTCGCGCGAGGGATCGCGGCTCATTGTGGAACAGCTCCGCCAGTCCGTCGACAGTGCGTACCTGCGTCGACGTCCACAGCCGGGGTCACCGGCGTCGCACGGCCTCCTCGACCAGGTCGAGGACCGGACCCAGGTCGCCGGCCGGACGACCCATGGCCAGGTGCAGCACCAGGCCGTCGTAGGCCAGCTCCAGGAACTGGGCGAGCACGTCGATCGGTACGTCGTTGCGGAGCACCCCGGCGTCCCGTTGCCGGGCCAGCCGCTCCCGGGTGGCGGCGGCGATGGCGGCGGAGCGTTCGGCCCAGCGCCGGGCGAACGCCGGGTCGGTGCGCAGCCGGCGGGACACCTCCAGCTGGCTGCCGAGCCAACCGGTGGTGTCCGGCGAGACGGCCCGGGCCAGCAGGTCCCGCATCACCTGCACCAGGCCGTTGCGGGCGACCGTCTCCACCATGGCGACCGCGTCGTCCTCGGCCACCGCGAGGAAGAGCGAGTCCTTGTCGCGGAAGTGGTGGAAGATCGCGCCCCGGGACAACCCGGTCGCCTCCTCCAGCCGGCGTACCGTGGCGCCCTCGTACCCGTGCCGGGCGAAACAGGCCCGCGCCGCGGCGAGGATCTCCTGGCGGCGGGCGTCGAGCTGGTCCTGGCTTACCCTGGGCACGGGTTAGATCGTGGCAGGTGGCGTTGCGCTGTGCAAACCGTACGTACGGCTTGCGCGTGGCCCGGTCGGCCGGGCCGGTGCGCCGCTACCATCGCCGGATGACTGTGCTGCCGGATGCCGGTGCGACGCCGCCCGGGCCCACCGTACCGACCACGCCGCTGCGGGTGGCCGCCGGTCAGGCCGAGCCGGTCCCGGGTGACGTCGCCGGTAACGCGGGCGCCGCCGCCGAGCTGACCCGGCGGGCCGGTGCCGCCGGCGCCACGCTGCTGGTGCTGCCCGAGCTGTTCCTGCCGGCGTACCACCCGCCGACCCTCGCCGCCGGCAACACGGTGGACGTGGCAGCCGACCCCGCCGGCCGGGTCGCGGACCCCCGCCTGGACAGGCTGCGTGCCACCGTCCGGGAGACCGGCGTGGTGACCGTCGTCGGGGCGGCCGTCCGCCACCCGGACGGGCGCCGTACCTGCTCGTCGCTGGTCGTCCGGCGGGACGGGCAGGTCGTCGTCGGTTACGACAAACAGCACCTGTGGGCCGACGAGAGGGCCCTGTTCGTGCCCGGTGACCGGGGCGCCACCCTGTCACTCGACGGCTGGCGGTTCGGGCTCGGCATCTGCTACGACGGTTGCTTCCCGGAACACGGTCGGGCGGCGGCCGGCGACGGCGCGCACGGCTACCTCTGCCCGAGCGGTTACCTGGTCGGCTCGGAGCACCGCCGCGACCTCTACTATCCGGCCCGCGCGCTGGACAACACCATGTTCGTGGTCTTCGCCAACGCCGTCGGCGGCGCGGACCCGTGGCGGTTCAACGGGGGTGCGGCGGTCTACGACCCGCAGGGGCGGGTCCTCGCCCGGGGCGCGGACACCGGCGTCGACCTGCTGGTGGCCGACCTGGACCCGGCGGTCCTCACCGCCACCCGGGCCGCGCACCGGATGCTCGCCGACCGGCTGCCGCACCAGGGCGGGCCCCGCCGGGTGGTACCCGCCTGACCGGCCGCCGGTGGGCCGCTGGTCCCAGCCCGCTCGGCCCAGCGGCCTGACCGGCGGATTGGGGCTACCGGAAGGACTGTTGCCGATGCCCAGGGTCCCGTAGCCTGCGGCAGTGCCCCTGTTGCTCCTCGATCTGGACAACACCCTGCTGGACCGGGCCGGCGCGTTCCGGGCCTGGGCGCAGCGGTTCCTCGCGGAGATCGGCGCGCCTCCCGGCGACATCGAGTGGCTCGTCTCCGTCGACGCCGACGGGCTGACCGGGCACTGGGACGTCGCCGACGCGGTACGGAACCGGTACCGGCTGAGGATCCCCGCCGTCGACCTGGTCGAGGAACTGCACGAGGGGCTGGTCGCCCACCTCCGGCTCGACCCGTTGGTGGCCTGTGCACTGCGGATCGCCCGGGACGCCGGCTGGACACCGGTGGTGGTCAGCAACGGGTCGGCGCGCCGGGACGACGAGAAGATCCGGCGGACCGGGCTCGACCGGTACCTGGCCGACTGGATCATCTCGGAGGAGGCCGGGGTCAGCAAACCCAACCCACGGATCTTCGTCCTCGCCGCCCAGCGGGTCCGGCTCCCGCTGCGCCGGGCGTGGGTGGTGGGGGACGGACCGGAGTCCGACATCGGGGGCGCAGCCGCCTCCGGCCTGCCCAGTGTCTGGCTGTGCCGGGGCCGGAGCTGGCCGGAGGCCCGGTACGCGCCGACGCGTACCGCCGAAGGGCTGATCCCGGCGGTCGCCGCGGTGCTCGCCGCGTGACGGCGGCTACTGGAGGTAGCGTTCCACCTCCGACTTCGGGCGGCTGCCGGTGGCGTCCGGGTCCTCGCCGCTGGCCCGCGCCGCCCGCCGTCGGCGGAGCAGGTCCCAGCACTGGTCGAGGGACTCCTCCAGCTCGCGGAGCCGGTCGGCCTCGGCGTCCGTACCCACCTGTGCCGACTGGGCCTGCGCCCGAAGCCGGTGCTCCTCGTCCACCAACTCGCTGATCCGGCTCAGAATCGTCCTGTCGTCCATGCCATGAGCGTGGCACAGGCCGGGGGACCACGCCCGGTCATCCCGGCGGCAGGGTGTTCCCGGGCGTTTCCGGCAGAGTGTTTCCGGCGGTGGAAAGATCTGCGCCACGGCGACCGCTCTCCGGTACCTTGACGCTGTGTGAGCATCAACATCCGTGATTTCGAGCCGGCGGACGCGGTCGGGGTCGCCGACGTGTTCCGGGCGGCGATGCCGTACCACGTACTGACCGCCGAGGCGGTCGCCTGGCAGGCCACCTCCGCGCCGGAGGCCCAGCGGTACCGGCTGTTCGTGGCCGAGGACGACGGCGGGATCATCGGGGCGGCCCGGACCGGACTGCTCTTCGAGACCGACGAACCCGGGCTGGCCTTCGCCAACGTCTCGGTGCACCCGGAGCGGCGGGGCCGGGGCGCCGGTACCGCCCTGCTCACCGCCGCCGAGGAGTACCTCGCGGGTCTTGACGCGCGGACGGTGCACTCCTGGGTCGGCGGCGACCCCGGATCGACGGCCTTCGCCGAGCGGCACGGGTACCAGCGCGGACGGCGGGCCTGCTTCCAGCGGCTGGACATCGCGTCCCGGGCGTTGCGCCCGGCACCCGCCCCCCGGGACGTGGTGCGACTGGTCACCGCCGTCGAGTTCGCCACCGACCCCCGGCCGCTGTACGAGGCGGACCTGGCGGCGGCCCGCGACGAGCCGGGCGACGTGGCGACCGTGGAGATCTCGTACGAGGACTGGCTGGCGCTCTACTGGGACCGGCCGGACTTCGACCAGGGCCTGTCCACGGTGGCCATGGTGGAGGACGTGGTGGCCGCGTTCACCATCGTCGCCGCCGACGGTCGGGACCGGTACTGGTCGGGGATGACCGGGACCCGGCGCGAGTTCCGTGGTCAGGGGCTGGCCAAACTGGTCAAGCACGACTCGCTGCGGCGCGCCCGGGCCGGCGGGTACCGGTGGGCGTTCACCAACAACGACGCGGCGAACGAGCCGATGCTGGCGATCAACCGGTGGTTCGGTTACCGACCGGTGGCAGAGGAGTGGCGGTACCGTCGTTCGCTGAGCGGCTGACCAGGGAACCTCCTCTACTGTGGAGGACCACGTCACTGTCGGCGAACTTTTCTCGCGTCACCTCTAGAGAACTCGGGCCGGTGATGGCATGCTCGCGGGGACGTAACGGGGGATGACCGTGCCGCCACGCATCGCTGATCAAGGGCGTGGCTGTGATCGCGAGGAGCACCAGTGCAGGTGTCATGGCTGAGGTGACGTCCGTCGGGACCGGTCGGGCAGCCCAGGTCATCTCCCTGCGCAGCACCCTGCCGGGTCTGCTGCGCGACCCGCTGCGCACGATGGTCGACGTGGCCGAGGCCGCCGCCGGTGAGGTGGTGCAGCTCAACCTGGGCACCATCCGCCCCTACCTGGTCACCGAGCCGGCGCACGTGCAGCACGTGCTGCGGGACAACGCCGCCAACTACTCGCGGGGCGGCAACAGCATGCTGTGGAAGTCGGTCCGCCGGCTGGCCGGCGACGGCATCCTCGGCGAGGGGCCGGAGTGGGAGGCCAGCCGTCGCCGGCTCCAACCCCACTTCACCGCCAAGCGGATCGACTCCATGGTGGACGACCTGAGCCGGGCGGTCAGCGACGCGGTGGACGAGCTAGCCGCGCCCGTGCGCGCCGGTCGGCCCGTCGACGCCGCCACCGAGATCTCCCGGATCATCTGCCAGGCCGTCATCCGGGTGTTCTTCGGCGACAAGATCCCGGTCGCCGACGGGGTCCGGGTGGTCCAGGAGCAGGACGTCGTGGCCACCTCGCTGCGCTTCCGACTGCTCGCCCCCTTCATGCCCGACGCCGTGCCGATGCCCGGCGACCGGGCGTTCCAGCAGGCGGTGTCCCACATCGACGAGATCCTGCTGCCGCTGGTCCGCCGGGAGCGGGCCCACCCGTCCGGCGGTGACGACATCCTGGCCACGCTCGCGTCGGCCCGCGACGACGCCGGTCGGGAGCTGGCCGAGCAGCGGGTCCGGGACGACCTCGTGTCGATCTTCGCGACCACCACCGAGACCACGTACGTGGTCCTCACCTGGCTCTTCCCGATCCTCGACGAGCACCCGGAGATCGCCGAGCGGCTCTACGCCGAACTCGACCGGGTGGTCCGTCCCGGTGAGGTGATCAGCCGCGAACAGCTCGGCGAGCTGCGCTACACCAGGATGGTCCTCGACGAACTGGTCCGGATGTACCCCTCCGGCTGGCTGGTACCGCGTACCGCGCTGGCCGACGACGTGATCGGTGGTACCCGGATCAGGGCCGGCGGCACGGTCGTGCTCAGCCCGTACGTCACCCAGCGGCTCTCCCGGTACTGGGACCGAGCCGAGGTCTTCGACCCGGAACGGTTCGGCCCGGACCAGCCCCGTCGGGCGCACCGCTACGCCTACTACCCGTTCGGCGGCGGGGCCCACCAGTGCATCGGGATGTACCTGTTCGCGCTGGAGGCACCGCTGATCGTGGCCACCCTGCTGAGCAGGTACCGCTTCCGGCTGGAGCAGCCGGGCATGCCCCGACCGCAACTCGCGGCGTCGCTGCGCCCCGGCGAGCGGGTCGCGCTCCACCTGCTCCCCCTCGGGCAGGTCGTGGACGCGTGAACGTGGCACCGAACGTCGGCCGGCCCGGAGCCGGCCAGCTCAGCACCCTGCTCCAGGTCGACCCGGGGCAGTCGGCCCCGACGTACGCCGGGGCCGGAGCGTGGCCCGGCCCGCCCCCGGTCGTCGACGACCAGATCACAGCGGCCACCGAACAGGGCCGGATCTGCGCGCTGGTCGCCCGGGGCCAGCGGGACCTCCAACGCTGCGCCAGCGGGCACCCCGACCTCTTCCCCGCCGACCCGTTCGACGCGACCCTGTTCAGCAGCATCGCCATGGCCATCGCGTTCGGCGCGCCGTGGTGCACGGAGGCGCAGCTGCGCCTGACCAACCGGACGGTGCTCTGGGGTTTCGCGGTCGACTGGCTGGTGGACCGGGTCGCCACCTCGGCCGCCGAGGTGGACCGGCTCGCCGAGGCGGCGCTGGCGGTCGCCGACGGCGCCGCGCCCCCCACCGACCAGCCGCTGGCCCGGTTCCTCGCCGAGTTGCGCGACGAACTGGCCACCTCTCCGACCTATCCGGCCCGGTACGTCGTCTGGCGCGCGGAACTGGCCCGGATGCTGGGCGCGATGGCCCGCGAATGGGTCTGGAAGACCAGGACCGCCGCCACCGGGACCGCTGCCACCAGGACCGCCGCCACCGGGGCGGGCGACACGGCCGGGCGGCCCAGCCTCGACGAGTATCTCGACAACGCCGACAACCTCGGTGCGACGTTCGTCAACGTCACCCACTGGATCCACACCGGTGACCCGACCACCGCCGCCCACCTCGACGACCTCGTCACCGCCAGCACGGTCGTGCAGCAGGTGCTGCGACTCGTCAACGACCTCGGCACCTACGAACGTGACCTGCGCTGGGGCGACCTCAACGCGTTGCTGCTGGTCGCCGACCGGGCGGAGGTGCGCCAGCGGATCGACACCCTGGTCGACCGGGCCCGGGAGCTGCTGGCCCCGTTGACCGTGAGCTGTCCGGTCCAGGCCGCCTACCTGGCCCGGCAGCTCGGGTACAGCAGTGGTTTCTACCGTACGACCGACTTCTGGGGAGTGCGGTGACGGCGGTGCAGGACCACGTCATGTCCACCCCCGTCCCCGGTGCCACCGAGGCGACCGTCGCCACCGCCGCCCGGGAACTCGTCACCTCCATGGTGCTGGAACCCTCCGGCCTGGTCAGCCCGTCGATCTACGAGACGGCCCGACTGGTCGCCTCGGCGCCGTGGCTGTCCGGGCACACCGCCCGGCTGGACTACCTGCTCGCCGGGCAGCGCGCCGACGGCGGCTGGGGTGTCCCCGGCGGGTACGCCCTGGTACCGACCCTGAGCGCGGTGGAGGCGCTGCTGTCCCAACTGCCCGGTGGCGACGACGACGTCCCGGGGCGACGGCCGGTCCGGGCGGACCTGGTCGGCGCGGCCGACCGTGGCCTGCGCGCACTCGCCGACTGGCTGGGCGCGGGACACGAGGTACCGGACACCCCGGCGGTGGACCTGATCGTGCCGGCGCTGGTGGCCCGGCTCAACGGGCACCTCGACCGACTGCGTCACCAGCACCAGCCGGGGTTGGACACCTGGCGCCGGGCCGGTCGCTTCCCGCTGCCCACGGGGATGGGACCGGAGCGGCTGGCCTCGATCGGCCGGCTGCTGGCGGCCGGGGTACCCCTGCCCCAGAAGCTGCTGCACGCCCTCGAGGTACTGGGCAGCGCCGCCTGCCGGCACCCGGGGGTGTCCCCGGTGGCCGGTGCGGTGGGTGCCTCACCTGCGGCGACCGCCGCCTGGCTCGGCGGGCCCACCAACAACGCCGGGGACCGTTCGGTGCTGACCTACCTGGAGGACACCGCGCGGCGGCAGGGCGGTCCGGTGCCCTGCACCACCCCGATCACCGTCTTCGAACGCGCCTGGGTGCTCAGCACCCTGGTCCGGGCCGGGGTGCCGGTGGCCGTCTCCCCGAAGCTGCTGGCCGGGCTCGGTGCCACCCTGGGCGTGGCCGGTACGACGACCGGGCCGGGGCTGCCGACCGACGCCGACACCACCTCGGTCACCCTCTACGCGCTGGCCCGGCTCGGCCACCCGGTCGACCCGGCCTGCCTCGCCGGCTACGACACCGGAGACCACTTCTGCACCTGGCAGGGGGAGGACGGCTGGTCGGTCACCACCAACGCGCACGTCCTGGAGGCCCTCGGCTGGCACGTGGCCAACGACGTCCGCACCGCCGTCCGCCACCGCCCCACCGTCCACCGCCTCACCCGGTGGCTGCTGGACCGGCAGCAGACCGACGGTTCGTGGTCGGACCGGTGGCACTCCTCGCCGTACTACGCGACCTTCTGCGCGGCACTCGCCCTCGACGGCTACGCCCCGGACACCCCGTCGATCGCCCGGTCGCTCGGCCGGGCCGTCGACTGGGTGGTGGCCAGTCAGCACGCCGACGGGTCGTGGGGGCGGTGGGGCGGCACCGTGGAGGAGACGGCGTACGCGCTGCACGTGCTGCTCGGGGTCGCCCGGGAGGACCGGCCCGGGCTCCGCGTCGCGGTGGCGCGTGGGCTGCGCCACCTCGCCACCACCGACGACCTGATGTCGTTCAGTGACGCCACGGCGGCTCCGCCGCTCTGGCACGACAAGGATCTCTACCATCCGGTGCGCATTGTGCGCGCGGCCACACTGGCTGTCTGGCAGCTCGCCCAGGCCAGGTCGGACCTCGTCAGCCCGGCACTGTCGGTGCCCCATCGGTTGCACGATGGAAGCGGCATGATCAGGAGCGCTTGAGTGACACTCCTGACACTGCTAGCGTGCGCCGGGGTCGATGCGTACGCGCCCGTGTGTACGGCTCGCCGCCATTTCGGACAGCCCCGGCCAGGGACGGTGTAATGGGTTCCCGCAGTGCGAGTCTGCGTACCAAAGTTGTTGCTCTGCTCGTCTCACTGGCGGCACTCTGGGCCTTCGCGGCGTGGGTCACCCTCCGGGACGGCCTCAACCTGCTCTGGGTGCAGAGCCTGGACAGTCGTATCGCCCAGCCCAGTGAACCCCTGCTGGCCGAGTTGCAGTCCGAACGGCGCCTGTCGGTCGCCTACCTGGCCAAGCCGGCCCCCCAGCGGCGGGCCGAGTTGCAGGCGCAGGTCCCGCGTACCGAGGCGCTCAGCGTGAAGTTCCGGGAGTCCGTCCGGGACTGGCGGGTCGACCTGGCGGCCACCGACGAGCTGTCCCTGCGGATCCGGGACACGCTCGCCCGGCTCGACCGGCTACCGGAGATCCGTCGGTCCGTGCAGGAGGGCTCGGTCGACCGGGCCGGTGCCGCCCGGGCCTACACCGACGTGCTCGACTCGATATTCCGGATGTACGGCGCGTTGAGCAAGGTGGACGACGAGCAGATCGCCAAGGACACCAGCGCCCTGATCCAGCTGGTCCGGGTCCGCGAGCTGATGTCCCAGCAGGACGCCCTGCTCACCGGTTCGCTGGTGGCCGGGAGGATGACCGGGGAGGAGTACGCCCGGTTCGCCCGGTTGATCGGCGCGCAGCGTTTCCTCGCCGGTGAGGCGATCGCCGAACTGCCCATGGCCGAGCGGGCCCGGTACGAGCAGATGGTGGCCGGCGAGGCGTTCACCCGGTTCCGGGCCCTGGAGGACCGGATCATCCGGGACGCCCGGGTCGACGCCGCCCTGCCAGTGAGTCTCGCCGAGTGGCGGGCCGCGATCGACCCCTCCCTCGACGCCCAGCAGGAACTCATCCTGACCGGTGGTGACGCCCTGGTCGACCGGGTCGTCCCGGTCGCCGCCGGGGTCATCGTCCGGATGGTGCTCGCCGCCGGTCTGGGCCTGATCACGGTCATCGCCTCGATCGTGGTCTCGATCTCCACCGCGCGGGCCCTGCTGCGCGAGCTGGACCGGCTCCGGGGCGCCGCCTGGCGGCTGGCCAACGAGCGGCTGCCCGGGGTGGTGGAGCGGCTCGGCCGGGGCGAGGAGGTGGACGTCGCCACCGAGGCGCCGCCCCTGGAGTTCGGTGACGACGAGATCGGCCAGGTCGGTAAGGCGTTCAACGCCGTGCAGGAGACCGCGATCCGGACCGCCGTCGAGCAGGCGGAGCTGCGACGCAACGTCCGGGACGTCTTCCTCAGCCTGGCCCGGCGTACCCAGGCGCTCGTGCACCGGCAGCTGACCCTGCTCGACGCGATGGAGCGGCGCGAGAACGACGCCGAGGAGCTGGAGGACCTGTTCCGGGTCGACCACCTGGCCACCCGGATGCGGCGTAACGCGGAGAACCTGATCGTCCTCTCCGGATCCACGCCCGGCCGGGCCTGGCGGCGGAACGTCCCGATGGTCGACGTGGTCCGGGGCGCGGTGGCCGAGGTGGAGGACTACACCCGGGTCAACGTGCTGCCCCTGGGCCCGGTGGCGCTGGCCGGCCGGGCGGTCGGTGACGTCATCCACCTGCTCGCCGAGCTGATCGAGAACGGGTTGTCCTTCTCGCCGCCGCACACCACCGTCGAGGTGCGGGGCCAGATGGTGGCCAACGGTTTCGTCATCGAGATCGAGGACCGGGGACTGGGAATGAGCGAGGAGGACCTCGCCGCCGCCAACGCCCGCATCGTCGACCACTCCGAACTGAACCTGGCCAACGCGACCCGGCTCGGGTTGTACGTGGTCAGCCGACTGACCGAGCGGCACGGCGTCCGCGTCCAACTCAGGGAGTCACCGTACGGCGGCACCACGGCGGTGGTGCTCATCCCGTCGGCGCTGGTCACCGACACCGGCCCGGACGTGGAGTCGTCCGGAGGGTTCCCGGTCACCGCCTCCCCGGCGCCGGAGGCACCCCGCCCGTCGGCGTTCGTTCCGGTCCGCTCCGCCGCGCCGGGGGGCGGGAGCGGCGCCGCCGGCCCGACCCCGTCAGCCGGTGCCTCCCTCACCGAGCCGGATCAGCTGCCCACCCGGTCCCGGACCATCCCGCCGGTGCCACGGGCCGCGCCGACCACCGAGGACGACTCCCTGCCCGTCCGGCCCCGGCGGCTGGTGGAGAACCCGGCTCTGGACGGACCGACGTTCCCGACCGGCCTGCCGGTCACCGTGCCACGTCCGGCGCCGGCCGCCGCTGCACCGGCCGACCCGGAGAGCGCAGCCTCCGGTACCCCCGTACCGGGCCTGCCCCAGCGGTCGACCTCCGACGTCAAGACCGAATCCGGCCTGCCGGTCCGGGTCCGGCAGGCCAACCTGGCGCCGGAGCTGCGCGACGAGGGCCAGCCGGACGGCGCGGCGGAGGAGACGGACACACCACGACCACCCGAGCAGGTACGCCGGATGATGAGCTCCTACCAGTCCGGCACCCGGCGCGGCCGTACCGAGGCCGCGCGTCTGCTCGACGCCGAATCCGAGCCCGAGCCGGCGACGGATTCCGGCGACAATCCGAACCACGGGAACGAACAGCCGGGATGACCGGTTCCGGCGCTCGTTACCGAGACCATCGCTGGGTCCTCAGCTGAGCTGGCCCAGCCGACAACGGCGACACGAGCCGGGGGAGAAGAGGACGACGAGTGGGGCAGAAGACGGCATCGAGTGCCGACCTGACGTGGTTGCTGGACGACCTGGTCGGCCGGGTGAAGCAGGCCGAGCATGCGGTCGCCCTCTCCACAGACGGGCTGCTGATGGCATCGTCACAGGGGCTCAGCCGGGACGACGGTGAGCACCTGGCGGCGATGGCCGCCGGCATCCAGAGTCTGGCCCGGGGCGCGGGCAAGAGGTTCGGTGGTGGTCAGGTACAGCAGACCATCATCGAGATGCAGTCGTCGTTCCTGTTCGTGACGGCGGCCGGGCGTAACGCCTGTCTCGCTGTCCTGGCCTCCGAGGACGCGGACGTCGGCCTGATCGCCTACGAGATGGCGATGCTGGTCACCCGCGTCGGAAAGTACGTCGCGTCGCCGTCGCGCCTGCCTGACCAGTCGGTCGACGAGAAGTAGCCGCCGATGACCGTCTCAGGCGAGTCTGCGGAGGAACGGTGGGTCGACGATCATGCGGGGCCGGTGGTCCGGCCGTACGCGGTGACGCGGGGCAGGGCCCGACCGGTTGCCGGTAAGTTCGACCTGATTTCCCTGGTCACGGCGACCCGGACGGAGCCCGGACCGGAGATGGGACTGGGGCCCGAACACCTCGCCATCGTCGGGCTCTGCCAGCGTGCGCTCTCGGTGGCCGAGGTGGCCGCTCACCTGGACCTGCCGGTCGGTACGATCCGGGTTCTCCTCGGTGACCTGGTCGCCCGCGACATGGTCCGGGTCCGGGAGCCATACGCGGTGCACGGTCTTCCCGACGACAGTGTTTTCGAGGCGGTTATCAATGGACTACGAGCGCTCTGAGCGGTCGGCGGGGTCGCTGACCCTGCCGACCGCCATCAAGATCCTGGTCGCGGGTGGCTTCGGGGTGGGCAAGACCACTCTGGTGGGCGCGGTGAGCGAGACCCGGCCGTTGCGGACCGAGGAGGTGCTCACCGAGTCCGGTGTGGGTATCGACGACCTGTCCGGTGTGGAGGGTAAGAACACCACCACCGTGGCGATGGACTTCGGTCGGATCACCATCAGCGACGATCTGGTGCTGTACCTGTTCGGTACCCCGGGTCAGGACCGCTTCTGGTTCGTCTGGGACGAGTTGGCGCTCGGTGCGCTCGGTGCGGTCGTCCTGGCCGACACCCGCCGACTGGCGGACTGCTTCCCCTCGATCGACTACTTCGAGGGTCGGGGTACGCCGTTCGTGGTCGCGGTGAACTGCTTCGAGGGCAGCCGCCGGTACAAGCTGGACGAGGTGCAGGCGGCGCTCAACCTGGACCCGGACGTGCCGGTCCTGCTCTGCGACGCCCGGCAGCGGCAGTCCGGCAAGGAGGTTCTGATCACCCTGCTGGAGCACGCCATGAAGGCCCGGGAGGCCCGCCGCTCCGGCTGAGCCCCGCCGGGACCGGCGACGTCGCCGGCCAGAGCTCCCCGTCGATCATGGAGTTGTGGTGGGGAAAGATGGTGTTTGGCGGCCCTTGTCAGGCACCACAACTCCATGATCTGTGAGTGGTGGTGTCGACGTCTTCGACGACCTGGACCGGCCGGATGGCGGGACCGGCGCTGATTGCGGGTCGGCAGGTCCGTGGCGTTCTGCGCCGATTTCTCTGCAGGTCCGTGGCGTCTCGTGTCGATTTCTCTGCGGGTCGGGTGACCCATCTCGACTGATTGACATTTTTGAATGAGTGTCCTTAGCATGGGTTTGGAAAGCGCTTTCCTGTCCTCGTCACCGTGGATCACCCGTCCCTGAACCATCCGGCACCGACCTCGCCCACCGGTGCCGGATGGCGTTGGTGATCTCGTCCGGAAAGGCGAATCCCCATGCTCCTGCGCACCAGTCGCGCCAGCCAGCGGCGTTCCCGACGGCAGCGGATGCTGACCGCCGTCGCCCTGGCCACCGCTCTGACGGTACCGGCCGTCCCGGTCGCTGCCGTCCCGGTCGCTGCCGCTCCGGTTGCTGCCCTCCCGGTCGCTGCCGCCCCGGCAGCGGACGCCCTACCGAAGACCGCCCGTCCGGCCACCAGTGCCGCCGCCGCACCCGACGGTTTCGCCAGCGTCACCGCCCTCGGCCAAGCCGGGACCACCGGCGGAGCCGGCGGTCCCACGGTCACCGTCACCACCGCCGAGCAGTTCATCGACTACATCAGCCGTCCCGGTCCGTACGTCGTCCAGGTATCCGGCACCATCGACCTGCCCACCGGCAGCAACGACGGGATGTACCACGTCGCCTCGGACAAGACGATCATCGGGCTCGGCGCCGACGCGACGCTCTCCGGCGGCGGGCTCACCATCGGCGTACCGGTCGACGACACCGTGACCTCGCCCCCGGCGAACGCCGTGCACAACATCATCATCCGGAACCTGCACCTCACCGGCGCCAGCGACGACCTGATCAACGTGCAGATGTTCAGCCACCACATCTGGATCGACCACAACGAGTTCTCCAACGGCGACGACGGTGCGGTCGACATCAAACGTGGTTCGGACTTCGTCACCGTCTCGTGGAACCACTTCCACGACCACTACAAGACCCTGCTGCTCGGCCACGACGAGGACGCCGGGCCGCAGGACATCGGGCGGCTGCGGGTCACCTACCACCACAACCACTTCAACCGTTCCGACCAGCGGAACCCACGGGTACGCTTCTCCGCCCTGGCGCACGTCTACAACAACTACTACTACGACAACAGTTACGGCGTCGCCTCCACGTACGACGCCGCCGTGCTGATGGAGAACAACTACTTCTACAGCGTCAACAACCCGGGCCGGGTGGACTTCAGCGGTGACCTCGGCCGGATCGTCGAGCGGGGCAACATCCTGGTCGCCTGCAACCACGCCATCGAGACCCGGGGCACCGTGCCGGACCCGCGCAGCTACTACCCGTACCAGCTCGACCCGACGGCGGACGTGCCCACGATCGTGCCGGCCGGTGCCGGGGTGGGCAAACTGGGCGCGACCGCGACCACCGTCGCCCGTGCCGCGGCCACGGACGGGCCGGCGGCCAGTGCCGTTCCGGACGGCTTCGCCGCGGTCGACGCGCTCGGCCAGAACGGTACGACCGGTGGGCTCGGCGGGCCGGTGGTCACCGCGACCAACGCGAGCGACTTCCTGGAGTACATCGACACCGTCGGGCCGCTGATCATCCAGGTCACCGGCCGGATCGCGATCACCAGCAAGCAGGGGGTACGCCCGAACAAGACCATCATCGGGATCGGCAACGCCGAGATCACCGGCGGCGGTCTGGACTTCTACCGGTCGTACAACGTGATCGTACGGAACATCAACTTCACCCTCGCCGAGGACGACGCGGTCAACGTCGGCCAGAACTCACACCACATCTGGATCGACCACAACCGCTTCTCCGGTGCGGTCGACGGCTCGGTGGACATCGTGCGGGGGGCCGACTACGTGACCGTCTCCTGGAACCACTTCGACCACTCGGACAAGAGCATGCTGATCGGCCACTCCGACGGCTCCGGCTCCACCGACATCGGTCACCTGAAGGTGAGCATCCACCACAACTTCTTCGACAACAGCCGGCAGCGGCACCCCCGGGTCCGGTTCGGTGAGCCGGTACACGTCTACAACAACTACTTCCTCGGCAACGCCCTCTACGGCATCGCCTCCACCGAGAACGGCGGTGTCATGGTCGAGGGGAACTACTTCAAGGACGTGCCGTACCCGATGTACTCCGCCAGCGGGTACGCCGACAGCGGCCCCGGCCGGGCGGTGCAACGTAACAACATCTTCGTGAACTCCGGCGCACCGGAGACCAGCGGCACCGTCGTCGAGCCGGGCACGTACTACGCGTACCAGCTCGACCCGCCGACGAACGTGCCGGCGCTGGTCACCGCAGGGGCGGGGGTGGGCCGGATCTGATCCGGTGGACACGGTCCGGGGCGGGTGGTCGCGACGTCGGCCCACCCGCCCCGGACCGTGGGTCGGAGACGTTAGGAAGGGCCCCTTCCTATACCGAAAACGATAGGAAGGGGCCCTTCCTAACTGCTAGTTGGCGATCATCCGGCGCAGTACGTACTGGAGGATGCCGCCGTGGCGGTAGTAGTCCGCCTCGCCCGGGGTGTCGATCCGGACCACCGCGTCGAACTCCACGCCGCTGTCGGTGGTGACCTTCACCGTCCGGGGGGTCTGACCGTCGTTCAGCGCGGTGACGCCGGTGATGGAGAAGGTCTCCGTACCGGTCAGCCCGAGCGACTCGGCGGTCTCGCCGGCCGGGAACTGGAGCGGCAGGACACCCATGCCGATCAGGTTGGAGCGGTGGATCCGCTCGTACGACTCGGCGACGACCGCCCGGACCCCGAGCAGCATGGTGCCCTTGGCCGCCCAGTCCCGCGACGATCCGGAGCCGTACTCCTTGCCGGCCAGGATCACCAGCGGCACGCCGGCCTCGGCGTACGACACCGAGGCGTCGTAGATCGACGACTGCTCGCCGGTCAGGTGGTTGACCGTGAAGCCGCCCTCGACCCCGGGGACGAGCTGGTTGCGCAACCGGATGTTGGCGAAGGTGCCCCGGATCATCACCTCGTGGTTGCCGCGCCGCGAGCCGTACGAGTTGAACTCGTGCCGGGGTACGCCGTGCTCGGCGAGGTACTTGCCGGCGGGGGAGTCCGCCTTGATCGAGCCGGCCGGGGAGATGTGGTCCGTGGTGACCGAGTCACCGAGCTTGGCCAGTACCCGGGCACCGGTGATGTCGCCGACGGCGCTCGGCTCGCGTTCCATGCCCTCGAAGTACGGGGGCTTGCGGACGTAGGTGGACTCACCCTCCCAGGCGAACGTGTCACCGGTCGGGGTGGGCAGCGACTGCCAGCGCTCGTCACCGGCGAAGACGTCGGCGTACGCGGCACCGAAGCCGGCCGCGCCGATCGCCGAGGCGATCACGTCCTGGATCTCGGCGCTGTTCGGCCAGATGTCGCGCAGGAAGACCGGGTTGCCCTCGGTGTCCTCGCCGATCGGCTCGTTGGCCAGGTCGATGTCCATGGTGCCGGCCAGCGCGTACGCCACCACCAGCGGCGGGGACGCCAGGTAGTTCATCTTGACGTCCGGGTTGATCCGGCCCTCGAAGTTCCGGTTGCCGGAGAGCACCGAGACCACGGCCAGGTCGTTCTCGTTGACCGCGGCGGAGATCGCCTCGGGCAGCGGGCCGGAGTTGCCGATGCAGGTGGTGCAGCCGTACCCGACCAGGTGGAAGCCGATCTTCTCCAGGTAGGGGGTCAGGCCGGCGCGCTCGTAGTAGTCCATGACGACCTTCGAGCCCGGCGCGAGGGTGGTCTTCACCCACGGCTTGCGGTTGAGGCCCTTCTCCACCGCGTTGCGGGCCAGCAGTGCGGCGCCGATCATCACCTGCGGGTTGGAGGTGTTGGTGCAGGAGGTGATGGCGGCGATCACCACGGCGCCGTGGTCCAGCTCGAACTCGGTACCGTCGTCACCGGTGACCCGGATCGGGTTGCTGGCCCGGCCACCGGCGCCGACCGCCGAGTTGACCAGGTCACGGGGCGCGTCGGCCGGGTCGCTGCTCTCGTTGGCCGGCGAGTCGCTGGCCGGGAAGGACTCCGCGCTGGCCTCGTCGGCCGGGCCCAGGTTGGCCTTGGCCCCGCCGTTCTTCGCCGCCGCGACCTGGTCGTCGGCGACGTAGTCGGTCAGCGCCGAGCGGAACAGGGTCTTGGCGTTGCCCAGCGGTACCCGGTCCTGCGGGCGCTTCGGACCGGCGAGCGACGGCTCGATGGTGCCCAGGTCCAGTTCCAGCCGCTCGGAGTAGTCCGGCTCGGCGGCCGGGTCGTGCCAGAGGCCCTGCTCCTTGGCGTACGCCTCGACCAGCGCGACCTGCTCCGGGCTGCGACCGGTCAGCTCCAGGTAGCGGACCGTCTCCGCGTCGATCGGGAAGATCGCCACGGTGGAGCCGTACTCCGGGGACATGTTGCCGATGGTGGCCCGGTTGGCCAGCGGCACGGCGCTCACGCCGGGGCCGTAGAACTCGACGAACTTGCCGACCACGCCGTGCTTGCGCAGCATCTCGGTGATGGTCAGCACCAGGTCGGTGGCGGTGGTGCCGGCCGGCATCTCACCGTGCAGCTTGAAGCCGACCACCCGGGGGATGAGCATGCTCACCGGCTGGCCGAGCATCGCCGCCTCGGCCTCGATGCCACCGACGCCCCAACCGAGCACACCCAGGCCGTTGACCATGGTGGTGTGCGAGTCGGTGCCGACGACGGTGTCCGGGTACGCCTGGCCGTTGCGCTCCATGATCGTGCGGGCCAGGTACTCGATGTTGACCTGGTGCACGATGCCGGTGCCCGGCGGGACGACCTTGAACTCGTTGAACGCGGTCTGGCCCCAGCGCAGGAACTGGTAGCGCTCCTTGTTGCGCTCGTACTCCAGTTCCACGTTGCGCTCGAAGGCGTCCTCGCGGCCGAACAGGTCGGCGATCACCGAGTGGTCGATGACCAGCTCGGCCGGGGCGAGCGGGTTGACCTTGGTCGGGTCGCCGCCCAGGTCGCGGACCGCCTCGCGCATGGTGGCCAGGTCGACCACGCACGGCACGCCGGTGAAGTCCTGCATGAGCACCCGCGCCGGGGTGAACTGGATCTCCACGCTCGGGTCGGCGGTGGGCTCCCACGCGCCGAGCTGACGGATGTGGTCGGCGGTGATGTTGGCGCCGTCCTCGGTCCGCAGCAGGTTCTCCAGCAGGATCTTCAGGCTGTACGGCAGGCGTTCGTGCCCGTCCACCTTGCTGATCTTGAAAATCTCGTAGCTCGCGTCTCCGACGCGTAGCTGGGTCTTCGCACCGAAGGTGTCGAGGCTCGCCACGTCGTACTCCTTCACACCAGCGACTGTGAGTAGTCCTGAGCAGTCTTTCGTACCGGCCGGTCCGGTGCCGTGCTTAGGCAACACTTACCGGCCATTCTTGACTCAACAAAACCGTACGTTCGTCTTGCTATAGATGCAACCCCGTGTCAGGCTTCGGGACGAGGAGGCGTAACCATGATCCATCACGTGCAACTCGCCTGCCCGCGCGGTTCCGAGGCCGCGTCGCGGTCGTTCTACGTCGGGGTACTCGGCCTGGCGGAGAAACCCAAGCCGCCGGCCCTCGCGGCCCGGGGCGGGTGCTGGTTCACCGGGTACGGCGTGGAGCTGCATCTCGGCGTCGACGACGACTTCCGTCCGGCGCGCAAGGCGCATCCCGGGCTGCTCCGGACCGACCTCGACACGCTCGCCGACCGGCTGGTCGCCGCCGGTCACCCGGTCACCTGGGCGGACGGCGAAGTGCCCGGCATGCGCCGCTTCCACACCGAGGACGTGCACGGCAACCGGCTGGAGTTCCTCGCGCCGCTCGACTGACCCGGCGTCGCCGCAGCAGGGGTCGGTCGCCCCTCGCCCGGTCCGGATCCGGAGTAGGGTGCGATGCCGGGACGGAAGGTGGCGAGATGGTCGACGTACAGCAGTGGCTCACCGCGATGCCGCCGGTGGCCGTCTACCTGCTCGTGGGCACGGTGATCGGCCTGGAGAGCATGGGCATCCCGCTGCCGGGCGAGATCACCCTGGTCAGCGCGGCGCTGCTGGCGGCCACCGGATTCGTCGAGCCGGAATGGGTGGCCATTGCCGCCGCGACCGGCGCCATCCTCGGTGACTCGGTCGGGTACGCGGTGGGTCGTCGGGGCGGCCGTCCCCTGCTGGCCCGACTCGGCCGGCGGTTCCCGAAGCACCTCGGGCCGACGCAGGTCGACCGGGCCGAGTTCATGTTCGCGAAGTACGGCGTCTGGGCGGTCTTCTTCGGCCGTTTCGTCGCGTTGCTGCGGATCCTCGCCGGACCGTTGGCCGGTGCGCTGCACGTGCCGTACCGGCGGTTCCTGATCGCCAACGCCACCGGAGGGCTGGCCTGGGCCTTCGGTACCACCTACCTGCTCTACCACCTCGGACGGGTCGCCGAGCACTGGCTCAAGAGCGTCTCCTGGGTCGGCCTGCTCCTCGCGGTGGCCGGTGGGCTCGGTACCACCTGGTGGCTGCGTCGCCGGGCCGCACGACTGGCTCCGACGCCGGACCCCGATGGCAGGGCGGCCGACGACGCCGTGACCGGCGACAGCGTCGCGACCCACTGATGGCGCGTACGACGAAGGGCCGGCCCGTGGTGGGCCGGCCCTTCGTGGTGTTCGGATGTGTCAGGCGGAGTAGCCGCGGGTGGCGGTCCAGTCGGCCAGGTCCTTGGCGGTGATCCAGTAGGAGGCCTGGTCGGGGTTGGCGGGGTCGGCGATCTTCAGGGTGTCGCCGTTGTCGCGGTAGCCGACCACGCTCAGGTAGTGGCCGCCTTCGTAGGAGTGGGCGACCCCGTCGGTGTCGGTGGCGGTGCCGGCGATGTTCGCCACGACCGCGCGGCCGTCGTCGAGGGCGCGGACCATGTCGCCGCGGAGCTTGTCGACGTGCTGGTCCTTGACGGTGGCGGGCATCTCCACGGTGGTGTACTCGTCGTCGCCGGTGACCTTGTTCAGCACACGGGTGATGTCCACGGCCGAGTTGGTGCCGGCCTCGGTGGTGCCCAGCTGGCGGGCGAGGTCGTCCTGGGAGATGTTCTTGCCCTGCGCGGTCAGCGCGATGCGGGTGGAGGCGGGGCCGCAGTAGTAGAAGTTGGGCTGGGCCTCGTAGCGCACGCCGACCTCCCGGCCGCGGTCGCGGTGTTCACCGGCACGGTCACTGCTGCTGGTGGGGTGGGTGTTGGTGGTGGCGGCGTGTACGGCGGTGGCGGGGCCGGCGATGGCGCCGCCGACGACGGCGAGACCGGCGATGGTCAGGGCGCTGGTACGGGTGATCGTGGTCATGGGGGATGCACCTTCCGTTCGGGGGGTCGCGGCACCCACGGTCAGGCGAAAGGGCCCTCGTGGGGCGGGGCACCACGGCGGAAAGACACGACAGGGG